>CABPCW010000023.1 GCA_902406155.1 uncultured Collinsella sp. | reverse complement strand
TCGGGCTGATTGTAGGCCACCGAAGCGGCAACGAGCTTGCGCGGAGCCTTACCGGCGCACACGCGGTCGAGCGCCTCGAGCGACAGCGCAGCGCCCAGCCGCAGTGGATCGCAGCCAAATGCCGACGCCACGGTGTTGTCCACAACCAGCAGCGCGCGGGCTTCACGAGCCGCGCGTCCCAGGGCGCGAAGGTCGGGTACGCGCAGACCAAACCCGCCGATGGAGTTGACGAACCACCACAGGTGCGGCCCCTCGGCATCAAACGAAGCATCAAAGCCCTCGGACGCAGCAGCAAACGCCGCAACCGATGGCTCCCCCACCATAGCCACGTCGCAGGCATCAAAGCCGCGCGCAAACGCTTCGGCAAAGTCATCCGCAAAGGCCACCAAGCGATCGCCGGGCTGCGCAATCCCCAACATCGACAGCGCCGCCGGCACATGCGAGGCCGCAACAAGACGTGCCTCACGCGCACCAGCCCTCGCAGCCCAGTCCTCTTCTAACTGTTGCACGTCCACGCGACACCGTCCCTTAAATAATAAAACTGAACCAAATTAGCCATCCTGAAAGAGCACGCGCCAGCGAGCGGGCAGCTGTCGTGGCGAGGTGCCGTGAAAGAGGAGCGACGCGTACTTCATGTACGCGAGCGACGGTTTGAGCGGCAGATCGCCCGGCAGATGCCCGCGCAGCGTCAAGCGGTCCGGCGTTCGTTAGAACGCCGGAACATAGTTAGCCGTGGTATTCGCCGTTGTACTGGATGAGCGTCAGGTCCTCAACGCCGTCGAGCGCGCGAATCGCATCGGCATAGGGCATATCCACACCGTCCGAGAACACCTCGACGGCCATCTCGACCTTGTCGCCGCGCATGGTCTTGGACTTGACGGAAAACTTGGTGCGCCCAAACGCGCGCACGATATCATCGCCGGTAGTCTGGCCCGTGTAGTGGATGACCATCATGTACACGCGCGCCTTGTCTTGGTGGCTCGCGAAGCCGGCAATCATCACCACGATCACCACTGCCGTGAGCCCCACGAGCGCGTACATGCCGGCACCCGCCGTAATGCCCGTGGTAATGGCCCAAAACAGATACAGCAGGTCGAGCGGGTCCTTAACCGCCGTACGATAGCGGACGATGGACAAAGCACCGACCATACCGAGCGAGATGACCACGTTCGTCGAGATCGCGAGCGTGACCATGCAGGTGAGCACGCACATGCCCACGAGCGTCACGGCAAAGATATCGAAGCTTCCCACCGCGGCACGCACGTTCATGTCAAACGTGATGCGCACGGTGCCCTCATCCATCACCCACGGCTCGCGCTCGTAGTCCACGATAGTCCTCGGGCGCATCACGTTGCAGATGCACTCGATGTAGAACTCGCGACAGAGCGGATAGGGGCTCCTCAGCAAAAAGTCGTAGTCTCCGGCCAGAATCTGCTCAAACTCGCTACGCGTGAGTGGCGCGTCCTCCTTGTAGATCCAGCTACCGTACTTCTTTTTGCGCTCGAGCTTAATCACCTTGTCGCCACCGTTATAGATGCGCACGCGGTACTTTTTGCGCATGAGAATACCGGCGTCTTTTTCCTCGTAGGCCGAGTTACAGTAGTCGTCAAAGTACAGGCTGCGAATGGTGTAACCGCCCGCCTGCGCATGCTTGTCCAGTTTAAATGCCGGCGCCATACGACAGACAAGCGCAGCGTGCTCGCCCTCGTTAATAAGATATTTGAGCTCGTGGCGATAACGCTCCTGCGTGGTACGCGCAGGCGGGGCCGCCAAGCGCTCAAGTAGCGCGCTAGCCCTCCTCATACGTGTCCTCCACGACCTTACCGCCGTCTTGCACGTAAAAACACTTCATGCCGTACTGTTTGCCATCGTCGGTCACATAGTAGTCAAACGCATCTTGCGTATAGCCGTCGGAGTTGGCAGCACGCACGCGCACAAAATACTGGCCGGCATCGGGCGCATCGCAGGTCACCTCGGGCAGCAGCACGTCCTCGGCTTTAAAGATCACGTCGGTAATAGCGTAATCACGCGCCAGCTCCACGGTATAGCGAATGTCGCGCGCCTTAAAGTCGTACGACGCGTCCCAATTCACGCGCAGCTTACCGTTATCGATCTGCGGCACGCCAATGTAGAACGGCATGGGCTTTTTATAGCTCTCGCGAAAGCTCTTATAGTTCTCCTCGATCTCGGAGGGAATCGCCGCGGCGATCTGCTCGTATTGGTCCTTAGTCACGGGCAAATTCTCCAGGTCGGGCGTAGCAAAGACGAGCGGCTCCGTCACCTCGCGATAATGCTCGATCATCTTGCTCAGACGCTCTTTGGTCATGTACGAGCGCAGATCCTTCACGGCGATATCGAGTTCGCTACGGAACGACTTGCTGCGCAACGCGCGATTAAACAGCACGTTGCCCCAGTAGTTGCTCACGCCGCGCTCCCAGCTCGAATAATCCGAGAACCCCTTCAGGCTCAGCTCAAGCTTGCGCAGCATGCCGTCGTTATCCCAATCCAAAAAGTACCAGGTATTTGAGTTGAGCGGGCTGTACAGATAACAGTTACGGTTCTGCGTATCGCAGTTGCCTGTCAGAATCTGAAACGCCAGCCAATAGACCAGATTCTCGGTATCGAAGTAGGTGTCGAGCACATCGTCGATCTTTTGCGTATCGTCGTTGAGCGCATCGAGCATCTCGATTAACTTAGTATGGTCCGAGTCGCCCTTAATCTCGAGCATGCCCTCAAACGCCATCTGGTTATAGTCAGGGTCATCCGCCAGCTTGATGGTGTCTTCGAAGCGATGGAAATCGAAGCTGTTCACCTTGTACAGGTGCCCGCTCTTATCCAGACCGTGGGCTTTGAGCGCCGTCTTGTTGAGCTGCTCCGCCTGCGTAAACAGACCGTAGTCCTCAAAGGTATCGTTGGACTTTTCGGTCTGGTCGCACACCCACAGATGCACAAACTGCGTGCGCAAGCCCATCATCTGGGGAATCCCACGGATGAGGTCATAGGCCATCTTGTTACGAAAACGCATACCCTCGCCCATGTGCTTATTAAGCGCAATCGCGCGCTGCTGGCGCCAGGTACCCTTGCCCTTTTTGAGCTCTACCTTGTAATTCTTTTGCGAGTTCATGCTCGACGTCTGGCCGCGCACCTGCACGGTAGCATTGGGCGCTTCCTCGCCATAGCCCACTTCACCACCAACGGGACCGTCCTCGTCACCCGCCTGCAGCAGGCCCATAACCTGATAGCGCGTCACGCCCATGTCGGCATAGTCGTAGACCGAGTACGTATTGATCTCGGCCCAGCTGTGGTCAGTGTTCTCGGAGCTATTGCCGCGCGAGACCGTCAGGTACATGGCCACAATGCCCGAGTCGTCGTAGACCTCGTACAGCTCGTCCTTATCGCGAAGGTGCTTGGTCCCGCTAGACGCATCGGCCTTTTTAATCTTGCCCTGCTTCTTGGTCTTTTTGGTCGAGGATTCGTCCTGCGAAGAGCAGCCCGAAAGCAGCAAGGCGCCGGCAGCCGCCTCAATCAAACGGCGACGCGATATCATCCTATCGGTCATCAGGACCTCCCCAACGATTGCGATACACGCGAACCACCATGCGCTCAAACGCACCATGCGGCTCGCCCTCTAAACGCAGCTCCTCGTAGCGCTGTTCGGCACGGTCGAGCAAGCGGCCCAGCTCCGTAAAGCGACCCGTCTTGTCGGTCGCCACAATGGGCTGTTGACTCAGGATACGATACGGCAAGTTGGCAGTATAGGTATCGAGCCGCATGAGCGCCACAACAAAAAACACCGCCGCGCCGAGCAAAAAGCCAAAGCCATAAAACTGCTGCGGAAAGAACAGCGAGACGATGGTCGCCAGCCCTGCCACACCCGCGAACAGCCCGGAAGCAAGCACGGCGCCCTTGTAGTCGGTAAAGTACAGCAAGATGAGCATCACCGTATTGCCCACGGCATACAGGCCATAGCCCACACACAGCGTGCGGAAATACCCGTGCATCAGGTTGTTGAAGCCCAGTGGCAGGGCCGAGAGTACCGTGGTCTCGAGCGAGATGACCGCCGCCGTCACAAACAGCTGCTTGAGCGCGCAAAACCGCAGCTCCCGGTTGAGCGTGGCGAGCATTTCCTCCTCGGCCACCACGATGTCGCCCACCACGCCGCCGTCGTTAAACAGGCTGTAGTAGTCGCGGTAGCGCGGATAGAAGTTGACCTCGACCGAGACCACAAAGTTGACGGTCGTGACCAGAATGGTCAAAAACGCAAGCAACGCCGGCACATCATGATAGGGCGCGCCGTAAAACAGGCCTTTGACCTGCACGCCAATGGGCCCTGCCCAAATAATCACCAGGTGCGCAAAGAGCCCCAGGTTGGTAAACAGACCCGTGAGCGCTAGCGGCATAAACTGATCGAGCCAGCGCAAAAAGAGCCAGGGGCTGCGGTCGCTCTGCGGAAAATACCGGTACAGCAGAAATACGTCCCAGGCGAGCATGACGCCGTAGCCCAGGGCGATTGACGCCAACAGGCCCTCGACCGGCGGCAGCCCCAGTGCCAGCGCGGCCAGGGCGCACAGGCACGCCACGCCAATGGCCGCGGCAAAGCTGCACAGGATGCCGCGGTAATCCTTGATGGCCGTGAGATAGCTCATGCCGTTCCAGTTGACGATCATAATGTTGAACAGCCATAGGCACAGCAGCCCCTGCAACAGCGCGGCGCCCGAGAACAGCAAAAAGATGCCGTAGAGCACGGTGCCTGCAACGAGCATGATGGCGTTGGAGCCCCAAAACGAGGGCAGAATCTCTTCTTCGCGCTCGGCAAACAGCATGTCGGCCAAAAAGCGCGTGACCGGCATGGAGAAAAAGCTTGTGAGCGTAAGTGAGGCCAGCAGCGTATAGGTCACCATGCATACCAGCAAGTCCTGATTGGTGCGACCGACGCCCCACAGACCGCACAGCACCAAGATACCTACCTGGAGAAGCACGCCCAGCAGCATAGGACCCGTGCACACAATGCCGGCGTAGCCATAGGCGCGCATCGTGGCAAACAGACCTTTGCGCCTAAACAGGCGTTTGAGCTCAAAACCGATTCCGGCCACCGGCTACTCCCCCCTCTCTGGGCAGGTCAAACGCACGCGCCGTCTCGTCGTACAGCGCGCGATAGTTGGCAAGCATCTGCTCGTGCAAAAAGTATGTGGCAACGCGACGCTGGCCGCGCTCCCCCATCTCTATGCGACGGGCACGGCTCGCGCACATGCGTTCCATGGCATCGGCCAAGCCCTTGCGATACATGGGCGGCGTCACAAAACCTGCCACGCCAAAGTCGTCACCGGGGGCGCCCTCGAGCAGCTCACGGCAGCAGCCGACCTCGGTCGTCACACAGGGGCGACGTGCAGCAAGCGACTCCAGCACGCTGAGCGGCTGGCCCTCGGAGATGCTCGTCAAAATGGTAAAGTCGAGCTTTTCCATGTACTCGACCACGTTGACGCGGCCGGTAAAGATCAGGTCGCGCACGCCCAGGGTGTCGACCAGCGCGTGGCACTCGGCGCCGTACTCCTCGTCATCCACGCCGCCCATAATGTGCAGGCGCACCTTGGGCAGGCGCTCGTGCAGCTCAAAGAAGGCATAGATCATGGTCTTGACGTCCTTGATGGGCGCCAGGCGCACCACCGCGCCAATGTCCACCCAGCCGTCATCGGGCTTTAAGGGAATGTCCTTAAAGCGGTCGAACTGGATACCGTTGGGGATGACCAGGCATTTGTCCGCATCGCAACCCATATCGACCTGCGTCTTGCGGGCGTTGTGAAACAGGCTTGTCACGCGGAAGGCGCGACGGTAGATCTCCTCCGAAAGCAGATAGAAAAAGCGGATCCAGCGGTCCTTAAACGACGGCACCACCCAGTCGGCACGAATGATCTCTTCCTCGCGCTCGCGGGTATAGATGCCATGCTCGGTCAGCAATGCCGGCGCGTTATGAACGCTCGAGCCAAGGCTCGCAAGCAGACCGCCATAGCCGGTCGAAATGGCGTGATACACGTCGGCAACCGGAACCTCGCTGCCCAGCAGATAGAGCACGGGCAGCAACATCGAACGCATGGTGTGGAAGGCGTCGGCGAAAGGCGTATACGGGTACTCGGCCAGGCACACGTCGCGGAAGATGTCCATAAAGGTGCGGCTCTGCAAAAATGAGAGCGGATGCACGTGGCGGCGCTGGAAGATATCGAACAGCACGTCCCAGTCCGGATTGGAGAGCGAAACCAAACGGCGCAACGCCTCGCGCTCGCGGTCATCGAAGTCGACTTCTTGCTGCTCGCCCGAAAGCCGCAGGGCATCGTCCAGGAACACCTCGTGCACCTCGACGACGTTGCCGGGCAGCTCGTAGACAAACTTGCCGCGGTCTTCGGCGTGAGCGCCAATCACCCACAGCACAAACTCGTACTCGGGCATCGCCGTGATGTAGCCGTGCATCCAGGTGGAAACGCCGCCGTGCACATAGGGGTAGCAACCCTCGAGTACCAAGCAGATTCTCATTTGTCGCCACCCTCCTTGCGCGCAATCGTCACGGTCTTGTCCGTGGCTTTGACCAGGTACAGGTCGCCCGTCAGATACGCGATCTCGCCACCGGACACCGTACCCGGCTCGCCGTTATTGGCGCGGAACATAAGCCACGCCTCGTCGTGGAAGTTGCCCAGGTTGAGCGTCCAGGCATCGTCGCTCGTATCCACTCTCACCGTCACGGACGAAAAGCGCTGGATGGCGCCCGAGCATTCCGAGCCGGTCTGGCGACGTAGGTCGGGCGCAGACTTGGTAAGCCAATCCAGGTAGTCGGTCAGGCCGCCCTTGTAGACCTCCCAGCCTTGCCTGGCGCCGCGATCGGGATCGAGCAGATCGTCCGGATGCATAAAGTGCGTGCTCACGTAGTGCATGTTGAGCTCGGACACGGCAGCAAGGCGCATGTAAGAATCGTCGACCATGCCGCCCGAGACAATACGCGGCTGCTCCACAATGCCATCGCTCGCCACGCCAAACTCCTGCACGTACGGAAGATCGGTGCCGTCCTCAAAATACGTACTGGCAATGGTCTTAATGCGCGGCACGTCCTCGCCGATGATCTTGCGTGCGCGGGCCGAAAGGATATTTGATGGCGGCACGTAGACCGAGCCGTGCGCGTTGGGCAACACCTCGTCCTGAAAGGCGATAAGCTCGCTGAGAGACGCAACGAGCGTCCTCTTGTTCTTCCACGTCTTGTAGTCGTACAGCGTGCCATAGTCGGTGTCCCAGAGCGCCAGCGGCTGATGGTTGTAGCCGTGAAAGCCCAGCTCTCCGCCCATCTGCAGCAGCATGCCGCCAAAGTAGCGGAACTGCGTGGTATCGGCCTGGCGCGCGGGCTCGGTCTGGTTGACCGCATCCTCGTAGTTTTCGATCATCACGCCGGTATAGCGAATGCCGTATTTTTGCGCGAGCTTTTGCAGATCGGGCCACCAGACCTTGGCATAAAAGTCGGCAATGGAAAGGCCGTAATCACGCTTTATGTAGGTGCCATCGCCCGAGGGAACGGGGCTGGGAAAGTCATCCAGATAGAAAACGGCGCTGTTGATGACCGGATAGGCCGTGGCATCGCCCAATAGGCTCACAGCCGCGGCATAGAAACCACGCATGACCTTGTCGTAGATACCGATATTGCACACCACGGTACGGCCGCTGCCGCAATCGCTCGACCAAATAAGCGGAGTACCCGTGTCACCGGTTTTAGCCCACACGTGGGCCGTCTCACGCAGCGAAACCGAAAGCGACGAATCAAAGGGGTCCGATAACTCATAAAGCTGGCCACCGCCGATCATAAAGTCCTCGCTCGGCACGATGCTCTCTGCCGTCGCATATTCATAGCCGGCAGAATCGATGCCCAGCTTGGGACCGATTGCCTGCAGATAGCTCGAATTGTCCGGCGTCATGGCGAGCATCAGCGAACCGCCGGCACTCACCCAGCTCATGATGTCGGAGAGGTGCGTACCGAGCCCGTCGAGCGACGGCATCAGTAAAATCACGCGGTCGAAGGACGTGAGAGAAGGAATCGCATCAACACCATCGGTAGCAATATCCACATCGCGGTGGGCGATCTTCATGTCAAGCAAGATCTGGTCGAACTGCTCTTTGACGGCCTCGACGCCATCTTGGTCCGAGTCGGTAATAACCAAGCACGTGGGCTTTTGGCCAAACATCGCCGAGCTTGCCGGCACCGCGTCGTTGGCAGCGAGCATGCCAAGCTTATGCTGCCCGGCGCTGTACTGCACGCCGGCACGCTCGATCAACAGCACGGCGGCCATGGCAATAAAGACCGCCCACACCACGAGCAGCCCCATCCAGCGAAAATGGCCCGCACGCTCGCGGATATGTTGCACCACGATCATCGGGCCTCCTCTCCTTCGCGCCAAAATGCCAGCCTCTCACGATTTTCGGCATTCAAATACACATGCTGCTTGTCGATCGCGTCGATTACGCGCTGTACCGCCTGCCCATCGCGACGAATCACAGCCAAGCGCAGGCAGAGCATCCACACGTCCTGTTCGTCTGACGCATCGATCACCAACTGGCTCGCGACGTCCTCCGCCTTATCAATCTCGCCGGCATCGACCAGCGCCGTGGCATAGCGAATGCGCAGCGCCGGCACGTCCTCACGTTCGCAACGACGCGCGAGCAAACGTGCATACTGTTGACGTTGAATCTGTGCCACGCGGCCCTCTGCCAAACCCGAGTCCAGATAGGCGCCCAGAAAATCGCAATACGCATCCAGGTTATGCGAGCTGGGATCGGTCTTAAACGCGCGCTCCAACTGCTGCAGCTTAAGGTCGGACTCCTTGGAAATCTGCGCCACCGCCGTCGCGGCATAGTGCGCGACCTCAACATCGTCGTTGAGTTTTGCTGCCTGCAACTGTGCGAGGTACGCATCCGGATCCTCGGTAAGCATGGAAAGCATCAGACGGCGGCGATCGCCCGGGTCGTTGACAATTAGTGCTTCCTCGAGCGGCACCACGCCATCATCCCCCTCGCGACCCTGCACGAGCAAACTGCGATGCATGTCGTCATTAATGCGCAGCGACTCCAACGTGGCGTCCTTAAGGTCGTCGCCGAACACCGCGCTACGCACCGAGAGTAGAGCCACGAGCAACGGGCCCCACAGCGGTACGAGCGCCATCACAGCAAGCATGTGCCCTCGAACCGGCAGCAAGCCCAGTTTCATAAGCGTCCACAGCACCAGACACACCAGCGCATGAATTAATAGCAGTACGGTAGCAACAACAAGCGAGATCAAGCGGCCTCCCCTTCATCGCTTCCGGTGGGCGCGATGCGTTGCATCAGGGCCACAACGTCCTCGCTGCCGACGGGTTCCACCGTAATGTGCTTGGCGGCCATGCGTTTGCAAATAACGGGCAGGTCGGCCTCGGTCGCCTGACGCATGAGCAGGTAAAGTGTGTCTCCATCGACCAGGCCCGCAGCGTCACTCTCGCGAATCGCCGAACCAATGGCGCCGACCAGCTCACCAACAGGCTCCATGCCCGGCACCACGCGCAAGAGCAAGAAGCTCCCCATCTTATTGTCCGCAAGCGCCTGCTCGGCGGCGAGTTCCCGGCCAAAGGCATCGTGGCTGAGAACGCACGTGCCGGCAACGCAGCGCTTATCCTGCGCCACGGCCTCGTAATCGAAGGCGCGTCCCAGCGCGCTTTTCACCAGCCCACACAGGATGCGGAACAGGTTTTGGTAGTACAGGGTCATTTGGCTTTCGGCCACGTGACGCACAAAGATCAATACGGCTGGAGCTCCATCGCGCTCGATCGCATAGCCAAACATCGGAAGCCCCGACGTCAGCGCGCGGTTCGCCCACAAACCCGAGATCGCACCTTGGAGCACGGGCGCAAGGTCATCGAGCGAGAGCGAGCGCGGTACATCGCTGGAAATCGCCGGGCTCGCCGCTACCAGGCGCGCAAATGCCCCGCCCGAAACATGGTAGATCGCCACCGAATCGTTCTCGAGGATCTCGCCCAGAAGCTCGCAGCACTTGCGGTATATATCACGCGGGTTGAGCACGTCGAGCTCCTGTGTCACAGCAAAGATCTTGCCAAAGCTGTCGTGGCGCCCCACAATCTGTTGCTTATAGGCACGCTTGTCCTCAATCGCGTCGTGATAGAGCCGCGTTAGGAACGTGTTGCGGTTTCGCACAAGCTCGTTCTCGTCACGCTCTGCCTTAATAGCCTCGCTGTTGCGCAGCTGCACATAGCCGCACACGGCTCCCACCACAAAGTACGCAATAAACGGTAGCCAGTTGGACGGCTCATAGAACAGGCCCTGGAAAGTGTATCCATACAGGGCAAAATAACTCACCGCCAGACCAATCGACGCCAACAGTGCGGCGACCAGGCCAAAGTCGAGCCCGTAGAGCGTGCCAATCAGGACCACATAGAGCAGTCGATAGTCGAGCACGTTGAGCTGGGCCGATTGGGAGAACAGATGCTCCAGCACCTCGAACAGCACCCATGCGAAGCCCGTCTCCAGGCATTTAATGGGCAGCGCGCGCAGCTGGATGCGACCGATGGCGGCGCGCAAGGGGTTGGCCTTTTTGGTGCGGGTGTTAGCCCAGCGGGCGTGGATGGTCGAAAGATCGCGCAGCAGGTCGTAGCGCTGAAACCAGCCATAGCGTTTGCGAACGACATCGCCTGCGGGCAACGCATAGCCGGTCGACTCTCCATAGGCAACGGACAGCCCGGGGAACAGACCCTGGAGCGCGCCGCCCAAGTCGCCCGTCGTGCGATGGAAAGCATCGGCGACGTCGAGCGCCTCAAAGGTCGCATCCCAACTGTCAAAGACGCGATGTACCAGCACCGCTAGCTCCTCCGCGCACAGCAAGGGAAACGGCGCATCCGCGGTACCTTGGAGCACGACCGACCCGGTCGAGCATGCCTCGAACAGCGGCACCAAGAAGGGATCGTTGAGCGCCGCGGAGGCGGTATACAGATAGGGCGTACACAGAATCTTGACCTGGATGTCGTCTTGCGAGGCATAGTAGCGACAGAGGTCGTTGGCCGCGCGGGCGATAATGCCCTTACCCGTTTGGGCGGCAGCATCTGTAGCATCAAGCGAATCGGCATTGCCCGCCGCGCCGCCAGCACCCTCCGCGCCCGCAGGCCCCGCCACAAACAGCAGCTGCACACGGCGGCCCATACAGGCACGAAACACCGAGCGTAGCAGCTCAATGTCGCCAAAAGTCTCGGTATGCGGAGTGAGATAAGTAGAGAGGTAGACCACGCGGTCGAACTCGTAAGCCTGATCCAGGTGGCGCAGCAGCTCTTTCCACGAGCCGTGAGACGATGACTCGCGCTGCGCATCGTCGGCAGCTACAACCTGAACATGGTCGTCGGGAAACGCCTTGGCACAAAAGTCGTCGTCAACATACGCGGTATTGCCAACAACCAACACCTCCATGGCGCGCCCCTTCCCTTAAATTCCACTTTTGCCATAGTCAAACATGCGTATTGTACGCTGTCAACGCAGGCCAAGGCGTCTTTAAGGCTGTGTTAAGTACTTTTTTAGAGGATGAGGGGGTGGCAGGGGGACTAAGAGGTCACTATGCCGAGCTACTCTTTTGGCCAGTCAGTCAATTAATCGATTCCACTCGCCTTAAATAATGATCAGACAGTGCCGCGGCGCACCAAGATGGTCGCCAACATGCTCGAGGGCATCGAGGTGCGTTGCGGCGTGGAGTACAAAGAGCCGGTTGCCGCCGAGCCCGACATCGCCGCCAAGACGATCTACTGCGGCCCCATCGACGCGTTGCCCACGGAGGCGTAGGCAAAGCGGGCCATCGCAAACAGAAGCAAATCGAACAGGGCGGATCACGGCACCTTACCGTGAGCCGCCCTCAATCGTTGTACATTTAATCTCGGAGATTTAATCTGGAGCTTTAATACCTCGATAGAATCTCATCTCTATTATCTTTGAGATACTCGTCCAAATCCGGCACAGCAAATTGAACATAGCCCCTCTGAGGCGCCTGGATAACTTCTCGTGAAAGCAGCTTGGCCCTAACAGAACTCAGCTCACTCGTCTTTTTACCAAGGCGTTTGGCTAAATCCGAGGTCTTGGATTGCCTACTATCCTCGCACATGGCATACAGGTAGTTGATTTCATTACGGGAAAGACCCGAAATTGCAGGCTCGTGGACCACGTCGTGGAAACGAGCCTCGGCAAGCAGGATACCTTCATCAACATCGCGCTCACTAACGAGAGTTGATTTCTCCCGATGAAGGTTGGCGCGCTGCCAGATTGAATACCCAACAAGTTGAACTAAATACGCATAACCTTTTGTTGCTCTCGCCGCTTTTGATAGCAAATCCCCGTCGAGAGAAAGACCGGTCGCGTTAAAGCTATCACTCAAAGAAAGTGCAATCTCAATTTGATTGATAGGAGCAAGGTCTTCGGGAACCGCGCGGCGAAGAAAAGTAAGTGCCTTGCCGTTAATGAGATCCATAACGCCCGATGGCAATCCGGCAAAGGCAAGAGCGATATTGGCTTTCTCCCCAATGAGTAATTGAACTGTTGAGGCAATAATACGCATTTCCTCAACTGGGGCATCTTGGACTTCATCAACAGCGATGAACAAGCCCTTTGAGCCCTGTGCAATCTGCTTTAGTTTTGCCCGAAGGCTCATTTCGCTTGAAGAAATGTCCAACTTGGCAGAAGCAATACCAACGTTAACGCCAAGCGAAGCGGAGGAAAAAGTCAGTTGGTCTTGAATCTGCTCCATAAGATCGTGCGACAAACGCGGACCAGCCGAAACAACAACGGCCTTCCAACCCAGTTCAATCGCTCGGTCGCGCAGATCGCAAAGAAGAACCGTTTTCCCCGACCCGCGCGGGCCTGTGATTCGCATAAGACGTGCGGGGGCGCCAACGCCGGACATGAGACCCTCCACGAACTCGAGAGAGATATCATCACGACCGATGATTCGAGGAGGCTCCGCACCGGCGGTCGGACGAAATGGATTGTAGAACTTGGCTTTGTCCATAACCAGAATCCTCAGGCAAACGTCGCTTATATAGATTTATAAACTAGTATATATGTATATATAGCTTTATAAGCGGCTATACAATCGATAATGTAAAGAGAATTCATCGAATTAGGAGATACATTCAGGCAAAACTAACCCAACGAAACAAAAATGCGGAAATAAATGCTCAATCGTAGCCAGACGATCACCAACGCCGATCCTGCACGTGCAATAAGCGCAGAGATGGCCCTGCTCTGCAAGCAAGGCCTCCAGATCTTCTCGCTTGCTCTCTCCGCGCAACGCTGTGTAATTAAACGTCGTGTCGGGGGTGTTGCGTATGGCCCTCTTGGAACAAATCGAACAATCGAGCCGCCTCTTCAGGTCGAGAGAATGCTCCCAGGACGGTGTTGAGAATATCCCCGGCATCGCGTCCACGCGTCTCCATAGCAGGCACCGTTGCAGTGTCCTCACCAAGAATGCGGATGTTACCGCGAGGTACCGACGCCACCACAACAGGTGAATGCGTTGTAACTATAAACTGAACGTTTGGAAATATGCGAACCAGGTCCTCGAGAATCCGCGCCTGCCAGCGGGGATGCAAATGAAGGTCGATCTCATCGATCATAACAACGCCGTATAGCCAACCACTTCAGACTTCAATTGTGCAGAAAAAAATGGGCAGGAGATAAGGCCTTTCGAGTCAGCGTTAGTGTAAGGATGTCGATGGCTAACCGCCAAACGCAAGCGAACCCTGTCTTAGAATCTGGAATTGCTACATAACTCATAAATCGTGGAGCCCGCAGAAACAGAGTAGCTCAACTTCGCATTTGTGAACAAAAAAGCCCAGCAAAAGCTGAGCTTATTAAACAAAAGGTGCTCCATGGCGGATTCGAACCGTCGACCTTGGGATTAGAAGTCCCCTGCTCTATCCAACTGAGCTAATGGAGCAAATAACCGCACGCCAAGCAAGCGCGAGCCCGCCAAGCGCAAATAAGTATAACCTACTTGAACTGTTCGCGGTATGCCTTGCATACCTCATCGACCGGGCCGTCCATACGAAGGTCGCCCTTCTCAATCCAAACGCACGCTGGCAGATGTGCTCAACCTGCTCCATGGAATGCGACACGAACAAAACCGTCACGTCACCGCTCTGGATAAAGTGCTGAATACGGGCCTCGCACTTTTGCTGGAAGAACACTTCGCCGACGGAAAGCATCTCATCGACGATCAGGATATCGGGCTCGGTAATGGTGGCGATTGCAAAAGCAATGCGCGCAACCATACCCGAAGAGAAGTTCTTGAGCGGCATGTCGACAAAGTTCTGCAGCTCAACGAACTCGATAGTGCCATCAAAGTCGGCATCGATAAATTCCTTGGTATAGCCGACTAGCGCAACGTTCAAATAAATGTTCTCGCGTGCCGTCAGCTCGGGATCAAAGCCAGCTCCAAGCTCAATCAGAAGTGCAATGTTGCCATGAACCTTAACGCTGCCCTCGCTAGGCTCGAGCACACCAGCGATAATCTTGAGCATCGTGGACTTGCCGGAACCATTAGAACCGGCCAAGCCCACGACCTCACCGCGGTGAATATCAAACGAAATGTGCTTAAGCGCCCTAAACTCCTCAAAGAACAACTCATGCTTAACGAACTTAATAAAACATTCTTTGAGGCTGGTCAGCGAGTCAGACGCCACGTTAAAGATCATGGTGGTGGCGTCGACCTCGACAGCCAGAGGCTGCTCGTTGTAATCAACAACAGATTCAGTCATCACAGCATTCCTTTAGATGTAGAAGATGAATTTGCGCTCGGACTTGTGGAAGACGGCTACATCTCAGGATGCCAGGGCCAAACGGCTATACTTTCTACGATTGAATATCAAAGGAGCATTGAGTGAATTCTGAATCTATTGCCGTTATTATCCCCTGCTACAACGAAGCCCTCACGATCGGCAAAGTCATTGACGACTTTCGCCGCGAACTACCGCAGGCGACAATCTATGTGTACGACAACAACTCGTCGGACGATACTTCCCGCATCGCTGCAGAACATGGCGCAACGGTGCGTTTTGAGCCGCGTCAGGGAAAGGGCAATGTCTGCCGTCAGATGTTCCGCGATATCGATGCCGATTGTTACCTGATGGTTGACGGAGACGACACCTACCCCGCCGAAGCGGCAAAAGCCCTCTGCTTGCCCATCCTTAATGGCACGGCCGACATGACGGTCGGAGACCGCCTTTCCAATGGAACCTATGCCGAGGAAAACAAACGTGCCTTCCATGGTTTTGGCAACAACTTGGTTCGAGCCATGATTAAGTGGATCTATGGCTACAGCTTCGAGGATGTTATGACGGGCTATCGCGCCATGAGCCGCCCCTTTGTCAAAACGTTCCCCGTGCTTTCTGAGGGCTTTCAGATCGAAACCGAACTCTCCATCCATGCCGTCGACCACCGCTGGCGCATCAAGGACGTGCCCATTGAGTACCGCGATCGCCCCGAAGGATCCGAATCTAAGCTTAATACCGTCAGCGATGGCATTAAGGTCGTCGCCATGATTGGCACGCTGTTCAAGGACTACCGCCCGCTCAAATTCTTCAGCCTCGTTGCGCTCCTGTTTGCAATAATCGGTCTTGCCCTGGGCATTCCCATCATTGTCGAGTATTTCCAGACCGGTCTTGTTCCGCGCTTCCCAACCGCCCTGCTCGCCGCATCGTTTATGTTCCTGTGTGGCTTAAGTCTCGCGACTGGTTTTATCCTAGACTCCGTGGCAAAGGTCGAAAAAAAGCAGTGGGAAGTCAATGTGTATAGCAAATACGCCTTCGGTGACTATCGCAACGACAACCCGAACGCAAGGTAAACCGCCATACCGCGCATTTCCATCGTCTTGCCGTGCTACAACGAGTAGGCGCAGACGGCGCTTGGTACGAGCTCGACAACACCGAAAGCCTCTACGCCGCCACGATGGACAAGTGGCGCCGCACGCAATACCCGGAGTTCGCCGAGCGCGTCTCATAACCAGTACTCCGGATGTGACCCAGAATGGCGGGAAGGCAAAGCCGCAACCGCCATTCTGGGTCACATCGAGGCGGCACATAACGATGTGCAGCCCGCTCGAGACCACAATCTGCGCAGCCTCGGGGTCGTCCCATATGTTGAACTCGGCGTACACGGTCGCGTTTCCGCCAACCGTGGTGCCGCCCATGAGGACGATGCGATCGATACGATCGGCACGCCCCGAGTGTGTACATGGGAACAGCGTGATGTTCGTCAAGGGACCGGTTGGAACGAGCGTCATCTTGGTATCGTCGAGCAACCCGGAAATAGAGCGGGCCATCTCCACGATTGCCGGCTCATCGGACAGCTTGCGGTCGGCCGCCCCCTCAAGCACGGCCTCGCCCAACCCCGACACACCATGCACTCTCCTATCAGTCCGAGTATAGGACGAGCACGCCTCACGGGGGCAATCTACTTCGAGCGCTCGGCGATCAAACTCCGAATGAGGTCGACGGTCGCCTCGTAAGAATGCGGGCGGTCGAACTGTGCCGCCGCGAGCTCACGCGCCACGCGACCCATGCGCGCGCGTCCTGTCTCGTCCTCAACAAGCTCGCAAATCACCCTGGCGAGCCCCTCGGCGTCACCCGGCACAACGTTCACACCAAAGCCATCGCGCACGACCTTCTCACGAAACTCGGCGTTCATGGACGTGTTGATCATGGGACGTCCCGAGGCCAGGTAATCGCCGATCTTGGTGGGCACGCTCTGAGGCGCGTTCGCCACCAGCGAGTTGACCACAATGTCGGACGCCTTGAGCCAAGCCGCCATGGCGCGGTACGGCATGTAGCCCAAAAGCTCAGCAGGCGACCCGGTTCGCTCAACCGCCGCCTCGACGGAAGCGCGCTCGGGGCCATCGCCAAGAATCTTAAGCCTGAGCTCGGGATGCGCCTTGGCAGCTATCGCCACAGCTTCGACGAGCGTCTCCAAGTCGTAGAGCGCCGAGATATTACCCGCATAGGCAACCCAGACCTCGCCCTCGGGCTTTTCCACGGAGCCGACGTTCTCAGCGGCGCCCGCGTCAAACTCCTCGAGGTCGTTGCCCACGTACACCACGAGCTTGGGGATGTCCTCGGCGCGGTCGCGGAAGGGGCGCGCGGCGTATTCGTCGGACGTGCCCACCACGGCGTCCGCCAACGCGTACGCACGGCGAGCTTGGCGCTCGAACGGAGCGAACGCTATGTCGGAGAGCACCGGAACGTCGAGCGCGATACGGAAGGCCTCGGGCCACAGGTCGTTCACGTCGACCACGAAGGGGATGCCGTAGCGTTTCGCGGACCGTCCCACGGCGAGCGTCACATCGTTGGGCGGAATCTGGCAGTAGATGAGGTCGTAGTCGTGGTCCGCATCGAAGTACGCCGTCACGCGCTTGGCCATCACATGGTGCGCCCAGATGCGCTGGGGGCACATGTTGGCGGGATAGCTCGGCTCGGCAATGAACTTCACGTTGAACGCGTGCATACTCGTGTCGAACGTCGCCAAATCACGCTGGCGCTTCTCCCAGTGCTGGAAGCCGCTCGTGATGAAGTCGACATCGAAGCCCCGCTCCACGAGAAGCGTCGCGAGGAACGTGTAGCGCGTGGCACCCTTGACCTCGTGGCCAAGCTTGGCGTCGGCGCTGAATATGGCTATGCGCGGTTTGCGGCTCATGGATCATCCCTTGGTAACGTGCTAGTGACGGCGCTTGGAGACCAAGCGCTTGATAGAGTTGTACGAGAAGCTCAGGCGGTTGAGGAGCGTGGCCATACGATAACGCTGCTCGCCGCGCGCCCACTGGTCTATGTCCGCACGCCTCAGCTCGCGTCGGAACGCCTTGGCGCGCGCACGCCCACGGCTGCGGTCCTCATCGAACAGCAACGCGATGTTGTAGTGCGTGTCAACGATGAGGTGGACCTTCTCGCGCACGTAGCAGACGGACTCATTCGAAAGCTTCTCCCCGCTCGCGGCGCACACCTCGCCATGCTCACAGCGTTCAAGGTAATCCAGGATCTCCATGACCACACGGTCGTGATCGTCCCAGCGGCGCACGTAGTTCGCCTGGCTCACGGACTGGTTCTCGTTGCCCACCAGGTACTGGTATACCTCGATATCGAGGTAGCAGATGGTAGAGGCGGGCACACTTGCCTTGACCACATACTCGTAGTCCTCGTAGAAGGTGTGCTCGAGCAGGTGGATGCCGATACCGCGTAGGTAGTCCGTGCGCGCGGTGAGCGTGTGAATCATGATCTGGAACACGGTGTCGCCGTTGGTGAGAACGCTGGAGAAGTCGAGCGCGCGACCCGTGACAACACCCTTGGCGAGCGGGAACAGACGCTCCTCGCCAGAAGTCATGTCGATCTCGCGCTTCTTATCTACCACAAGGTCGCAATCGAGGTCGGCAAGACGCTCAAGCAGCTCAGCCATACCGTCCGCGTTCACCCAGTCGTCGCCGTCCACCACGCGGAAATAGCGCCCGCGCGCCTCGCCCAGGCCGGCGTTCACGGCTGAGCCGTGGCCTCCGTTCTTCTTGGAGATGACGCGGATCACGCCATGGCTGCGCGCGGCGAACTCCTCCGCAAGCGCACGGGTGCCGTCGGTAGAGCCATCGTCCACCACGACGACCTCGAGCTTGCCCACGAATCGCGGGTCGAGGTAGGACTCAAGACCTCGCGCGAGGTAGCTCTCGACGTTGTAAGCAGGGACAGCGACGGTAAGCTGCAGCGCGCTTCCGCCCCGACTCTCAACAGCACTCATGCATACACCCCTCTCGCGGCTGACAGACCGCGCGGCATCCTATCCAACCGTCTTCGCTCTCGCGTATGCGCGCGAAGACCTTCCCCGCACCACATGCACGCAGCGACCCGCGGCGAGCATGAGGTGCGGATTGCCCCTGGCGAGCAGGGCATGGAGTGCGCGCGAGACGCGTCCCGACCTCGCCGGAGCCTCGACGATGAGCTCACGATACAGAGGGTCTGCCGTGAGCTCGGCGCAAAACGCACGGCGGGCCGCCGCGTCCATGCCCGCCCGCTCGTCGAACGTGCGCTCGATGGCGCTCAGCACGTACCGCGCAAACCTAAAGCCCAAGCGCGAACGAGCGTCGGTACTGTCCATGCCCCAACCGCGCAGCAGTTCGAACAACTCCGCCACGCGCCTGCGGTGCACCTCGTAATAGCGCGGCACGAATTTGTTCGTAAGGTTTACATTCTCGCGTTTTTGATAGCGATAAAGCGGACGACATATCACGGCGGCCGAACACACACGACGCGCAACCTCGATATTGAAGCAGACATCCTCGATGAGCGGTACATCCTCGAACGAGAGGCCATCGAGCACCTCTCGGCGGTAGACCTTGTTCCAAGCGTACCCGAAGAGCGTGAGCTCCTCGAGGTCGAGAATGCTCGAGCGGTATTCGTCGCGATCCAGCAGAAACGCGCTTCGCCCCGCGGCAACCACGATAGCCGCAGGAGAATCCGCTGCAACGACGTGACACGTGGGGGCATCGAGGTCATCCGTGCTGAAGACTGCGCCGTCCAGCGCCGGCACAAGCTCTCGCGTACCCGTAACGGCCCCGTTGTCAGCGCGGTATTCCTCGCGACAACCAAACACGACGACATCGCACGGGGTATTCGGGCGAAGCGGAAAGCTCGCAGGATCGACGACGCCTCCCATAGGAACACCAGCACCCATGGCTATGGCCGCGCGACACTCCTCGAGAAGCTCAGGGTCGTACGTGTCGTCTGGGTCGGGCATCCATACGTAGGAGCCGCGTGCCGCCGCGATGCCGGTATTGCGCGCGCCGGACAGGCCCTGGTTCTCCTTGTGGCGCACAAGACGAATACGCGCGTCTTGTGCAGCGGCCGCCTCCACGATCCTAGCCACGTTATCGGGAGAGGCGTCGTCAACGCAGATGAGCTCCCAGTCCGCACACGTTTGAGCACGGACGCACGCTATGGCATCGGGCAGGTAAGCCGCCACGCCATAGCAGGGCATGATAATGGAAAAGAAGGGGCGGCGCTCGCTCGCGGCCGCCTCGTCGCACGCGCCGGACATATTAGTCGAACTGCGCCTTGTAAGCCGCGCAGACCTCGTCCACTGGGCCGATCATGCGCTCGTGGCCCTTCTCGATCCACACAGCGGAGGTGCAGATGCGCTCCACCTGCTCGATGGAATGGCTCACGAACAACACGGTCACGTTGCCGGAATCTATGAAGCTCTGGATACGGCGCTCGCACTTCTGCTGGAAAAACACGTCGCCCACGGAGAGCGTCTCATCGACGATGAGGATGTCGGGCTCCACCACGGTGGCGATGGCGAACGCGATGCGCGCGACCATACCGGATGAGTAGTTCTTCATGGGCATGTCGAGGAAGTCGCGCAGCTCGGCGAAGTCCACGATCTCGTCCAGGTGCTCCTCCATGAACTGCTTGGAGTAACCCAAAAGTGCACCATTGAGGAAGATGTTCTCACGCGCGGTGAGCTCGAGGTCGAAACCAGCGCCCAGCTCGATGAGGGGCGCAATGTTGCCACGAACCGTCACGGTGCCTTTCGTGGGCTCGAGCACGCCGGCGATGATCTTGAGCATGGTGGACTTACCTGAACCGTTGGTTCCCACCAGGCCGATGACCTCGCCCTTCTTAACCTTGAAGCTCACGTGCTCCAGAGCATGGAACTCCTTGAAGAACAACTCGTGGCGCATGAGCTTAATGAAATACTCCTTGAGGGAGTTGAGCTGCTCGCTGGCCATGTTGAAAACCATCGTGACGTCGTCGACCTCGATGGCGTACTCGGTGTTGGTAGCGTCTGCCATGGTTCCGCCTTAGACGTAGAGGATGAACTTGTGCTCGGTCTTCTTGAACACGAAGATACCGATGATGAGTGCGATGATGGCCCACGCGATGCACATGAGGAGCACCGTGGGCGTTGGGTTCTGCTGCCACAGGAAGATGTCACGCATGAACTCGAGATAGTTGTACATGGGGTTTATCTTCACCAGCATGATGATCCAGTGCGGGGCGCCCTTGTCGATAAGCAGGGAGAGGTCCCAAAAGATGGGCGTGAGGTAGGTCCACGCGATGATGACGACGCCCCACAGGTGGATAATGTCGCGGAAGAAGACGGAGAGCGCGCCAATGGCCATGCCCACGCCAATGCAAAAGAGCATCAGCAAGAACAGGCACAGGGGCAGCCAGATGAAGTGCCACGTGGGCATAACCTGGAAGAACAGCATGACGATGGCCACGGCGATGAGCGAGAAAGCGAAGTTCACGAGCGCGAACAAGACCTTCTGCACCGGGAAGATGTACCGGTTGACCTTGACCTTCTTGAGCAGAGGCGCGGCGTTGATGATGCTCGTGAGCGCCGCGTTGGTGGAGTCACTCATGAGCGAGAACGTCACGTTGCCCACGATGAGGTAGAGCGGGAAGTTGGGGACGTTGCTACCAAACATGTAAGAGAACACGATGGACATGACGATCATCATGAGCAACGGGTTGAGAACGCTCCACAACACGCCGAGGAAACTACGGCGGTACTTGAGCTTGAAGTCCTTGGTGACGAGCTGCTCGAGGATGAGCAGGTCCTTCTTATACGGACGCGGGGCCTTTTCGGTTGCGAGAGTCTGTGAGGACACCGACGACGCCTCCCTATTGATTGCACGTTAGCGGCAGATGCCGCCCTTGCCGAACAACGTATGATAACACAGGGGCGCTTGCGCGATTTCTTGCCTCGACGAGCTGCATACAATCAGGAGAGTCGGGGCGCGCTCATGAGAACACAAGCAGGACCCCTACCCCTTTGCGTTCTCCTTGGCTCGACGGGCGGCGACCGCCTTGCCGTTCGCAAAACCACCGACCTTGCGCAGCAGGCCGCGAACGCCATTGCTCTTCACGAAGAAGCGCGTCTCGCTCGCGAAGTACTTCACGCGCGGCCACACCGGCACGCGTCGGCCAGCTATGCCCATCTGCTCCAGGTAGAAGCGCTTGCGCTTGGGGGAAAGCTTGGGATGCCCCAGCACAATCTCAGTGTCCATGCGCGAGAACACACGGCGTGTGCCGTCCTGCACGATGGGGTTCTCCCAGCCATCGTCCACGATTCCGCCGTGGATGTAGTTGAAGCCGCGCATGTAGTGCGCCTCGAGGATGCCGCGGTCGGTCACGTGTAGGCGCTCGAGGATGTCCGTCATGTCACACCAGCGGTCGAACGGCAGAGCGACAGCCGCGTCCTTCTTGTGGTTGTACGTAGCGCCGGGCAAATCGCAGCGGTAATGGTAGAACGCCTCGCCGAACGTCATGATGGCCTTGGCTTGGCAGAATGCCTCGATGAGGAACGGGTTGTCCGCCCACCCGGCGCCCGGGTACGGAACAAAGCGAATGCCATACTCGTTCAAGAAGTCGCGACGGTAGATGGCGCTCCAGATGCTGGGGTGCTGTTCCACCATGATGGGCAGGTCGGCCAGGGTCACGGGACGCGTGGTGTTGGGCAGGCGGTGCGCCAACACGCACTGCTGCTCGTACTGCGTGTCCGGATCGTCCCAATCGTGCACATCGATCCAAGGACACTTTACAATATCCACGGGGACGTCCACCAGCGCGGCACGGCTGAGCATGCACTCGTACATGACCGGATCGATCCAGTCGTCCGGCTCGACAACAGAGACCCACGCGCCATGGGCCATCTCCAAGCCGCGATTACACGTGGCGCCGTAGCCCTCGTTAGGCTTATCGACAACGATCACACGCGAATCGCGCGCCTCGAACTCGCGCAGAATGGCGAGGGAGCCGTCCTTCGAGCCATCGTTTAAGCAGATGACCTCCAGCTCGCGGTGCGTCTGCGAGCAAATACTCTCCAAACATTGAGCAAGGTACTTTTCCACGTTGCATACGGGGATGATGACGGAAACGAGCGCGGAAGCGTCGGATTTCATGCAGGACGACCTTTCATAGGGCATGGTTAAGCTGCAGCAAGTCTTAATGAACAGCAGCCTTCCTAGAACCCGAAGTCATGTTCAAATCAGAAGTAGGATACCAAGGATACGCCACCAACGTGCCCCCTTTGCTATTATTTTAATCGCAACATCATACTTTAGGGGATGCAGGCATTTCGCCTCGCCCGCGACGCCTCGCCACCCCATTACTCCTTAGCAGATCGGATTCCCCATGGCTGCATTGCCCTTAACCGCTAACATCTCCCAGGTTTTCGAAGCCGAGCACGGTCACATGGTCTACCGCGCCGAGCTTCACGGCTGCGGCACCGGCGCGGACGTGCAGCTTCCCAACCCCGCGGACTTTGCCCTCACCGGCAAGAACGGCGCCCCGCTTGCCGCGAACACACACACCCGCTTTTACATCCTGGAGCCCCAAACGCCCGGACGCGCGCCCATCCTGTCCATTCTCACCACTGGCTCCACCGCCAACTTCACCCTTACCTACCAGGGCATTTCGCTCGACACCATGACGGGCCGCCGCCGCGAACGCATGCGTATCCGCCGCGACCTCGACATGGTGAATCCCAGCATCGACGGCGCGTACGCGAGCTACCCCAAGCCCCAGCCCCTGCCGGAGGGCTCCATCCCCCAAGACTTCCATCCACTCGTGAGCATCATCTGCCCCCTGTACAACACGCCGCTGCCCTACCTGCGCGACATGATCGACTCGGTGCTCGCGCAGACCTATACCACCTGGGAGCTCGTGATGGTAAACGCGAGCCCGGACAACGAGGGCATGCAGGAAGTACTGGCCACCTACGCGGACCCGCGCATCAAGACCATTGACTTCCCCGAGAACCTAGGCATCGCCGGCAATACCAACATAGGCATTCGCGCCGCCACGGGCGACTACGTGGCTTTTGCCGACCACGACGACACGCTCTCGCCCTACGTGCTCGAGCGCTATATGGCTTTCGCGGCCCAGCACCCCGATGCCGACCTGTTCTATTGCGATGAGGACAACTTCGAGAAAGACGATGACGCCGGCTACGCGCCGCGCTTCAAGCCGGACTTCAACCGTGACCTGCTGTACTCGTATAACTACGTGGTGCACATGCTCATGGTGAGCCGATACGTGCTGGGCCGCGTGGAGCTTTCGGGCGACGAGATGTCCGGTGCGCAGGACTACGACCTTTCGCTCAAGGCCGCCGAGCATGCCCGCCGCATCTGCCACATTCCCGAGGTCCTCTACCACTGGCGCGTGCACGCCGGCTCCACCAACGGCGGCGTTATGGAGTCAAAGCCCTATGCCATCGCCGCCGGCGAGCGGGCGCTCAACGCGCACTTCCACCGCCGCGGAATCGCCGCGACCGCCCACGCCACGGACATCCCCTGCGTCTACCGTGTGGACTACGCGCCCAACGGCAAGAGCGTTGACGCCGTGGTCATGAGCCTAGACACCATGCGCACCGATCGCGCCCTAGCATCCATCGAGCACCTAGACGGGATTGCGGGCACGGTCGCGGTCGCGCATCCCAAAAGCCTCAAGGCAGTAGCCGAGCACGCGCTCGACGCGCTCGATAGCGAGCTCATCCTCTTCGCCACGGATGCCGTGGAGTTCACCGACCCCGCCTGCGCAAAGACCCTCGCAACCTACTTCTGCCGCAAGGAGGTGGGCGCGGCCTACCCCAAGCTCTTCTACCCCGACGGCCTGGTGGCCCAAGCCGGCACAGTGCTTCTGAACGACGGGTGCCCGGTAGCGCCCAACCGCAACTTCGTGGACAACATGGGCGGAGGCTATGCGGGCCTCGCCGAGGTGACATACGATACGAGCATCTCCACCCCGGACGCCTTCATGGTGCGCCGCGCAGACCTGCAAGCCGTGGTAGACAGGATGCGCGAACACGGCGACCTGCTCACCGAGGCTATGGAGCTCTCGTTCCTCCTACGCGAGATGAACCGGGTCGTGGTGAGCACCGCGCATGCACGCGCCACCACCCATGGCAGCTCCTACATGGAAGCCCGCGACCTCAGCGCCGCCTACGGAAGCACCCACACCCTACACCGCCTGTGGCGCCGCTGGCCCTCCATGCGTGCCGACGTACTCGCGAATCCCAATGTTGAGTATACGAGCGGCTATCCGCGTCTCAACATCGAGCGAAACGAGGACGCCGAGACCAAGCGAATCTACACTAGAGGGGTTCTCTCAAGCATCAAACACCGCATCTTGGGATAGTCACGCAATTCCACCATCACCAAGTTCAACCCCATGACCTCTGGTCGCGATGACGAGGACGCCGCCGCAGAGCACGCGGCCAGGATCATCACGCTCGTCGTGGCTGACAACCCCTTTCCCGGCAGGAAGGCGGCGTGACATGGGCTGGAATGACGGCGTTCTAGGTGGTCCTCGATTCTCGGGCAGCCTGCGGCTACCCTCGAGAAAATTGTCGGATTCACTTAAGAAGTCGGCACGATATCTATAATCGCCGCCAACGTTTAGAATGCCAAAAAAATCGGTCCCTCGAGACTCCTCGAGGGACCGATTCATTACACGAGCGTCTTAAGGTACTCCCCCAGCTCTTCCTCCCAGTCGGGCATGTGGAACCCGACCGACTCGAGTTTGGACAGGTCGAGCGCGGAGTGGACCGGGCGCGGGGCGACGGGGCCGGCGGCATTCGCGTAGTAGTCGGCGGTCGACACCGGCACGACCTTGTCGCCATTGCCGTTGGCGGCCTCGAAGACGGCGCGGGCGATGTCCGCCCAGGACCTCACGGCACCGGAGCCGGTGCAGTCGTAGGTACCGTAGGGGGCGTGCGAGCCCAGCACGTGGAAGATGGCCTCGGCCATGTCGCGCGTGAAGGTCAGGCGGCCCAGCTGGTCGTCGACGACCGTGATCTGCGCGAGATTGTCCTCGGGGTCGGCGACGCGGTCGGACAGCCCCTTCATGGTCTTGACGAAGTTGTGGCCCTCGCCGATGACCCAGCTGGAGCGCATGATGTAGTGGCGCGGGCAGCCGGCCACGGCGATGTCGCCGGCGGCCTTCGTCTGGCCGTAGACGGACAGCGGGCTGAATGGCTCCTCCTCGTCATGCACCTCCTCGGTGCCGTCGAAGACGTAGTCGGAGGACACGTGCACGAGCGTGATCCCGTGCCCGGCGCAGGTGCGGGCGAGCAGGGCCGGCCCCGTCGCGTTGGCCTTCCAGGCGGTCACGCGGCCCTCGGGGGCCTCCGCCTTATCCACGGCCGTGTAGGCGCCGCAGTTGATGACGGTGCCGTAGAGCGACCAGTCGTATTCGGAGTAGGCGTCCGGGTCGGACATGTCGAAGGTGTCGATGTCGCAGAAGTCGAAGTCCTTCGCCACGCCGCGCTCCTCGGCGAGCGCGCGCACCGCATGGCCCAGCTGGCCGTTGCAGCCGGTGACGAGCGTCCTCTTGGGCGCCATGGGGACGACGTCCTTGAGCATCGGGTGGTTGAGGTCGGCCTCGGAGACGGTGGCCTGGTCCAGCGGGATCGGCCACTCGATGGCGAGCTCCGGGTCGGCGAGGTTCACGAAGGTGTAGGTCCTCTTCAGCTCCAGCGACCAGTGGGCGTCCACCAGGTACGTGTAGGCGGTGCCGTCCTCGAGCGCCTGGAAGGAGTTGCCCACGCCGCGCGGGACGTAGATGGCCTTCGACGGGTCGAGCGTGCAGGTGAACACCTTGCCGAAGGTCTCGCTTCCCTCGCGCAGGTCCACCCAGGCGCCGAAGACCGAGCCGCGCGCGACGGAGATGAACTTGTCCCAGGGCTCGGCGTGGATGCCGCGGGTGACGCCGCGGCTGTCGTTGTAGGAGATGTTGTTCTGGACGACGCGGAGGTCGGGGATCCCGAGCGCGCACATCTTGGCGCGCTGCCAGTTCTCCTTGAACCAGCCGCGCGAGTCGCCGTGGACGGCGAGGTCGACGACCTTCAGGCCCTCGATGCCGGTCTCCACCACGGAGAGGTCCTTCTCGAATGCGATGTCTGCCATGTGGGAAAAGCTCCTATCGAAGAGGTTGGATAACCGGGGGCGCCCGCGCGGGGACGCAGGATCATCCCCATGCCCTGCGCGTGATCCAAACACCAACGAACCAAAAACGACAGCACAGATGTTTTTTACAGTATATTATACTGAGAAGGGTGATAAGATGCTGCACCATTTTCAAGGTAAGATAGAGATTGGTACCGGAAACGGTGGTATCATCAGTCAGTTAAAGATGCAGAATGAAATGAAATTGACAGATGAAAGCTGGATTAGTTATCAGCAAGGAAAAGGTAATGAAGAGTATCAGAAGTATATGGAAGATCTGACGGATATGCAGAATCATGTTCTGCCGTATTTGCAGAGCTTTTGCAGTCTGGAAGAAAAAGGTGTGAAGGAGAGACGAGAACAGCAGGTGACAGAGAAAAATGAGAGCAGAGAAGCTGTGTCAAGAGCCGGCGTTGAAGCAAATACAGCAGTTAAGGACGCAGGGAAAGCTGAAAGAAAGCCAGTAGCACAAAAGAGAGCAATGACGGGAAAAGAGAAGAAACCATCAATCCATGAACGCTTGGAAATCAATAAGAAAATTATCCAGGAAAAGCAGGGAAAAGATAAGCTGGAGAGAGGGGCTGATTTGGGTGTAAGATAAACAATAAAGCCTGGTAGATGATTTTAAAAGATTATTTACCAGGTGTTTTTGTGAAAATCTTAGAAAACAATAACAAATCAAACAACCTAGAAGAAAACTTAATTTTGGTTGAAACTATTCCGATAAAAGAATATACTTATAATAGGCTTGTTGTATCGTTTGGAGGAAAATTATGGATTATATAACAACGATCGAAATGTCAAAAATATGGGGAATTTCATCTAGAAGAATTTCTCTTTTATGTAGCCAGGGAAGAGTGCCTGGAGCAGAGAAAAAGGGAAAGACTTGGCTAATACCAAAAGATGCGGTAAAGCCAACAGATCCTCGAAAGAAAAACAGATGACGTATTGGAGGTTATAATGCTTATGGGAAGACCAGAAGATTCCAGCGCTTGTGCACTTCACAAGACTTGGATATACCTATATGTCAATTAAAGATGAAGTAGAAAGGAAAGTACCATGACAAAGGATGAAGTAAAAAAACTCTGGATGGACAGTCCGGAATCACTACAGTTTTTAAATAATGCTACAAAATTTTATAA
>CABPCW010000022.1 GCA_902406155.1 uncultured Collinsella sp. | reverse complement strand
GGCTCCGCCCGCCACGAGCGGAGCCTCGGGGCCAATCACCACGAGTCCGCATCCATGGCTCTGGGCAAACGCCGCCACGGCCGCAGGATCGCAATCGTCGAGAACCACGTTCTCGCCGCAGCTCGCGGTGCCGCCGTTGCCCGGCGCAATGTAGAGCTTGCCGGCGCGCGGTGATGCTGCGAGCTTAGCTGCCAAAGCGTGCTCGCGGCCGCCGCTGCCCAACAACAGGATGTCGATGGTTTGAGTGTCCGCCTTCAAGGGTGCCTCCTCTATGGATGAATGGCTCGCTCCGCGCGAGCCCTTTGCAAGCAAATATACCCCTCGGCCGCCCGCTTGGGCTGCAAAGGGGTATATCGCAATAACCGAATAGTGCCGATTACTTCCAGAATCGGTTGATGATCTGTTCGCGATCGGCGCCGACGCCAATGAACGTCACGCGGGTGTGTGCCAGATCCTCGATAAACGCCACGTAATCCTGAGCCTCCTGCGGCAGCTCGTCAAAGCTGCGGCAACCGGTGATATCGCACTTCCAGCCAGGGAGCTCCTCGTAGATGGGCTTGGCCTGCTCAAAGCGCACCTGATGCTCGGGCACGCTCGTGTAACGCTCGCCGTCGACGTCGTAGGCCACGCACACCTTGATGGTGTCGAAGGCCGAAAGCACGTCGAGCTTGGTCAGGGCGATATCGGTGAGACCGTTGACGCGCGAGGCATAGTTGGCAATAGGACCGTCGAACCAGCCACAACGACGACGGCGACCGGTGGTCACGCCGTACTCATAGCCTTCCTCGGTCAGCGTGTGGCCGGCCTCGGACTCATAGGAAAGCTCGGTGGGCATGGGGCCCGAACCGACGCGGGTGATATAGGCCTTCATGACGCCCAGCACGCGGTCGACATTCTTCATACCGACGCCGGAGCCGGTGATGGCGCCGCCAGCGGTGCAGTTAGAAGACGTCACGTACGGATAGGTGCCGTGGTCGATGTCGAGCAGCGTCGCCTGGGCACCCTCGAACAGCAGGTCCTTGCCCTCGTCGATCATGTTGTTGAGCAGCAGGCTCGTCTCGGTGATGCAGGGGCGCAGGCGCTCGGCCATGGGCAGGTACTCGTCGCAGATCTGGTCCACGGTGTAGGTGGGCAGGTGGTAGATGAGCTCGAGCTCGGGATTCACGCGGGCAAGAGCGGTCTCCAGCTTGTCGCGGAACAGCGTCTCGTCCAGCATGTCCTGCATGCGCAGGCCGATGCGGGCCATCTTGTCCTGGTAGCACGGACCGATGCCGCGCTTGGTGGTACCGATGTTCTTCTTGCCGAGCTTCTGCTCAAAAGCACCATCCAGATCGATGTGGTACGGCATGATGATGTGCGCGTTGCCACTGATCTTGAGGTTCTTGGTGGTGATGCCGTCGGCCTCGAACATGTCAATCTCTTCAAGGACAACCTTGGGGTTGACGACGCAGCCGTTACCGATCACCGACACATGGTCGGAATACATGATGCCGGAGGGCACCTGGTGCAGGCCGTACTTCTTGCCGTTGACGACGATGGTGTGGCCGGCGTTATTACCACCCGAATAGCGCACGACGGCATCAAAGTCGCCGGCGACCAGGTCGCAAATCTTACCCTTGCCCTCATCGCCCCACTGGGCACCGACCAAAACGGTTGACGGCATGTTTACTCCTTACATTCATGGACTGTCTACGTGCCACGCCGGCACGCAGAAGCACAAAACATTCCTAGTATACCCGTGCAACGGGCGCCTGTCCTACTCCTCGGTATGCGCCCCATCAAGCTCATAGAACTTGGTGGATGCCGGCAGGAACATCAGGTCGACGTCACCGATCGGGCCCGAACGGTTCTTGGCCACGACGATACGCGTAACGCCCTCGTCGGGTCGATCGTCACGCGAGGCCTCGGCCTCATCGGCGGAGCGGTCCAAGAACATAACAATGTCAGCGTCCTGCTCGATGGAGCCCGATTCACGCAGGTCGGACAGCTGCGGGCGCTTGCCGGTACGGGATTCAACCTGACGCGACAGCTGCGACAGCGCGATCAGCGGAATCTTGAGCTCCTTGGCCATAATCTTCAGACCTCGCGACATCTCGGAGACCTCGACGGTGCGGCTCTCGGAACGACGTCCCGGCGGAGGACTCACCAGCTGCAGGTAGTCCAGGATGATGATGGCCTTCTCCTTGTTGTGGAGCATGCGGCGGCTCTTGGCGCGAATCTCAGTCACTGTGGTGCCGGGCGTATCGTCAATCAGAATGTCGAGCTTAGACAAGGTCTGCGTGGCCTCGTTGATATTGGCCCACTGCTCGGGGCTAATGCGGCCCATGCGGAAGTCACTGATCGAGATCATCGCATAGGCGCAAATCAGACGCTGGGCAATTTCCTTACCCGACATCTCCAGCGAGAAGAAGCCGACGGTATAACCGGCAGCGGCAGCGTTGAGCGCCAGATTCAGGGCGAACGACGTCTTACCCACAGCAGGGCGAGCGCCGATAATGATGAGCTGACCCTCGCGGAAACCCATGAGCATGCGGTCGAGCGACGGGAAGCCCGTGGGCACGCCCGCAGCCTGGCCACCGGCCTGGCACACTTCCTCGGCCTCGTTATAGGCCTCGACCATAAACTCGGTCAGTGTCTTATAGCTCGACTTAACCTCGCGTGCCGTGACCTTGAGCAGCTTGCTCTCGGCCAGCTCCACGACCTCTTTGGTGTCGGTAGGGGCGTTATAGGCCAGCGCGTTGATCTCGTTGGTGGCACCGATCAGCTCGCGCAGCATCGAGTCGCGGCGAACGATGGCGGCATGGTGCTGCCAGTTCACGAGCGACAGGGTCTGACCCATCAGCTCCAAAATGTAGGCCTCGCCGCCCACGGCATCAAGCTTGTTGATGCTGCGCAGGTAATCGATCAGCGAGATGGAGTCGATGGGAATGCGGCTGTTGTACATATCGACCATCGCGGTGTAGATGGTCTTATGAATGGGCCGGTAGAAGTCATCGGGCTGCAGCTCGACCTGGGCCTCCTCGACCACCTCGGGCGATAGCAGCATAGCGGCCAGTACGTTGGCCTCTGCATCTTGGTTTTGAGGGAGACCCAACTTGGAGCCGCGGTCCTCAACCGTCAGCCCCGTCTCCCTATCGTCGTATGCCATGAGCATCCTCATTCATATCGCTTGCGAGCATCCATAGTATCAGCCACGGTCCCAAAACGGGCCACGCGCCGCCAATCATCACCGAACGAAACGGATGAACGGTCCCGTATATAGGACTTCGACGCAACGTTCACCATGACACTCACTCAGCGCAAAAACAAAAGGGCGCCCCGGTTTCCCAGAGCGCCCTTCTTAGAACAAGATTGTTGCGTTGCAGCAAATGCTACTCGGCAGCAGCCTCAGTCTCGACCTCGGCGGTCTCGGCCTCGGCGACCTCAGCGGCCTCCTCGACCTCGGCCTCGGCAGCGAGCTCCTCGGCGGTAACGCCGACGAGAACGACAACCTCGGCCTTGATCTCGCGGTACAGCGAGATGGCAACGGTGTGGGCACCGGCAACCTTGATGGGCTTACCGAGCTCGACGCGCTTGCGGTCGATATCCATACCGAGCTGAGCCTTGATGGCGTCAGCGATCATAGCGGCGGTAACGGAGCCAAAGAGGATGCCCTCGTCGCCAACCTTGACGTCAACGGTGACCGTCTTGCCCTCGAAGGCAGCCTTGGTCTCGTTGGCGGTAGCCAGACGGACGGCCTCGCGCTTGGCGATGTTGTTGCGACGCTCGTCAAGCTGCTTGAGGTTGCCCTTGGTGGCGGCAACAGCGAGCTTCTTGGGGAACAGGAAGTTCTCAGCGTAACCCTGAGCAACCTCTACGACGTCACCCTCTCCGCCCTTGCCCTTGATCTCATCGAGAAGAATAACCTTCATGATGCGTCTCCCTTCTTAGCCGCGGTCGCGGTTGCCACGAGAGGAAACCACGGGGACGGTGTACGGCAGGAGAGCCATCTCGCGGGCGCGCTTGATGGCGTTGGCGATGTCATGCTGATGCTGCGTGCAAGCGCCAGTGACGCGACGGGGCTTGATCTTGCCACGGTCGGTCATGTACTTACGGAGAAGCTGAGTGTCCTTATAGTCGATGAACTCAGTGTTCTCCTTGCAGAACTGGCAGTACTTACGACGCGGCTGACGTGCAGAAAAATCATTAGCCATGTCAAAATACCTTTCGTTTGGCAACTTCGGCGAACCGAAGCCGCCTCTCACTCAAAAATAGGTGAACAGCCCTTAAAACGGGATGTCCTCATCGTAGACGTCGACCGCGGGCGGCGTAGCCACCGGTGCGGCAGGACGCGGTGCGGGCGTCGCAGGGGCTGCGGGGGCGTAACCGCCCTGATCGTAGCCACCCTGGCCACCGCGGGAGCTCATAAACTCGATCTCATCGACGATGACCTCAAGCTTGCTCCGGCGCTGGCCGTCGCGCTCCCAAGAGCTGTAGCGCAGCTTGCCCTCGATCGCGACCTTGTTTCCCTTTGCCAGGAAACGGCTCACGGCCTCGGCGCGCGTGCCGAACATGGTGCAGTCGACAAAGTTGGGATAGTCCTCCCACTCGCCAGTCTGCGGGTTGCGGCGACGATCGTTCACGGCTACGCCAAAGGACAGAACCTGGGTTCCGCCGGCAGTGGCGCGCAGCTCGGGATCACGCGTGAGGTTACCGGTGATGTTCACTCGATTGATGCTCATAACTCACTACTTCCTCTTGGGGCACAAGCCCAGTCCAAAACGACAGTCTTACTCCTGGTCGTCGCGACGGACGATCATGTGGCGGACCACAGCGTCGGTGATGCGCAGGACGCGATCAAGCTCGGCGATCTGGGTAGGATCTGCGTGGAAGTTGATGAGGGTGTAGTCACCATCGGTGAGGTCGTTGATCTCGTAGGCGAGCTTGCGCTTGCCCCACTCGTCAACGGAGTCGACCTTGCCAGCGCCCTCAGCGATCGTGGTATCGATACGCTTCATAACAGCGAGACGAGTCTCGGGGTCGAGCGACGGGTCAACAAAGAACAGCAGTTCATAAGCCTTCATATTGTCACCTCCTCTGGGCAAATGTGGCTTCAGGTCGTGAAGGTGCGCCTGAAGCAGGAAAAGACTTGGTAATAATATCTTTCAACCTCCCAGGCTGCAAGAATATGCAGCTACAACCTCATGACCTCCACATATGTCCATACTCACACGGCACTTCATGCGTCTTCCAACCAAATGCTGACCAAATGCTTGACGGAACTGTGGACAAGATACGGCGCCACGGGGACAAACCAAATCAAACTGCAGGTCAGCAATTGCAAGGCTGTGGTCGCAAAATGCATACCAGTGGCTCACAACACCGTTCAAAGATTTTTAAATTTGCTGCCACGTCGTTTATAAATACCTATTTTGAACAATTTGCTGCATGCTGCCATGCTGGTCAGAGCCCGTTTTTGGCCTCCTAGATCCCGTCACGAAGCCAAGCGTTTCAAAAAATGCCAAGTTTTCTGTTTGCACTTTGCGATTCCTCGTGTATACTGACTTTCGCATTTAACGGAGAGTTGTCCGAGTGGCCGAAGGAGCACGATTGGAAATCGTGTAGGCGTCAAAAGCGTCTCCAGGGTTCAAATCCCTGACTCTCCGCCAGTTAATTCCAAAGCAGGCCTTTGAGCCTGCTTTGTTTTTACCCCACGCGGAGGGGTGGCAGAGTGGTTGAATGCGGCGGTCTCGAAAACCGTTTGGCCTGTATAAGGTCACGAGGGTTCGAATCCCTCCTCCTCCGCCATTTTGGTTGAAAAAGCTCCCAGCAACGGGAGCTTTTTTTGTTTTGAGTCCCTTACATACAAATACGGCGGCGGAGGAGGGATTCGAACCCGCCCTCCCTCAAAAACATGTACATCACCCTCCAAAAACGACATTTCTCGACATCTTTGGAGGCTGATGTACACCTTTGCATATTATGCTCGGCGGACGATCGACCGTTTTGCCAGCATCCGGTATATTTCCCCACCTCAACGGACATAAGAGTTGGGTATCGACTCAGAGCGAGAGGTCCCCAATGGATACCCCTGTTCTCATTTCGCATAAAACTGCATGGCTCGTCCATCACGCGCCACAAGGCCTGGTTCAAGCGGTCGCGCAACACGACTACCAGATAGGCGCAAGAGGTCTCTCCACCCAGCAACGCATCGCGCGCATACGACAGGCCCTCACCGACTGCGGCATTCCGCCCGATATGTTCAAGACTATCGATATCTCCGTAGTGTTTGCTTTCGAGCGAATTCGCACCAACGGTGTCACTTGCCATGTTCTCGGCCAAAGCCTACCCTACGGCCATATTGACGAGCTTACGCCCGGCATCTTTATCACCGACGAAGCCTTCACCTTCGTGCTCGCCGCCGAGTGGATGGATAGAATCGAATACCTCGAGTATGGCTACGAAGTTTGCGGTGACTATCGCATGGGCCTTAATCCCTCTGACCCTTATACCGAGCAACCAGCAACCACCTCCAAGGATGTAATTGTCGAGCTGCTCGATCAATACCCCGGCAAACCCGGTGCCACACGCGCGCGACTCGCGCTCAGACATGTCTACGACCACTCGGCCTCGCCTATGGAGACTGCATCGGCAATCGCCCTTTCACTTCCGACAAGCGAAGGCGGCGTTGGCATTCGAGGCATCGAGCTCAACCGACCGCTCGAGATCCCTCAACGTCTTTGGCATTGCACCAAAGCCCAAACACTCAAAATCGATGCCCTCATTACCTATAAGCGCAGAGAGCTCGGCATCGAATATAAGGGTGGCTTTCACGACGCGGTCGAACGTAAGGGAGCAGATGCGGAGCGAGAGGCTGTGCTCGCCCAAATGGGTTATCGCATCGTCACACTCACCTCAGCGCAATTTGCCAGTCAACTCGCTTTTCACCGTGCCATGAACAATATCCGCGAAGCACTCGGTATGCCCCGATGCACCGATGCCGAGTACCAGCGAAAGCAAAACGAACTGCGAAAGGCGCTTATCCGCAACTGGAAGGGCACGAAGGACATAGAGACGCCCTCCGAGTAACGTCACCCGCTCGGCGCGCGCCAAAACATGTACACCATCCTTCAAAAACGACATTTTTCGACATCTTTGGAGGCTGATGTACATGTTTGGGACCTATGGCCGCGCCCAGTCCCTACCGTTTGCCGAGCAATGGGGTCGCAATCGCCGCCAACCATGTACTATGTACGGGCATTGTCTAAACTCGCAATCAGAAGGATTCCATCTTGCCCGTCGTCGCCGCTATGACCGTTACCTCACATGCCTCGGATGCCATGGTCGCTATCCCCTTTTGGCTCGAGATGTTCGCTGTTGTCGCGGCATCGATCTCGGGCGTGTTGGTCGCGCGCGAGCATAAGCTTGACCTGGTGGGCGCGGTCGCACTCGCCGTGGTCTGCGGCCTGGGCGGTGGTCTTTTGCGCGATATGACACTTCAGGTCGGCAACGTCTACATCCTCAACCAGCCGATGGCGCTGCCGCTCTCCATCGCCACGGCGGCCATCATCTACATCTTCCCGGCAATCGTCGATAAACCCGAGAAACTCATTCCCCTGCTCGACATCATCTCGGTCGGCATCTATGCGGCAACTGGCGCAGACAAGGCGCTGGTCTACGGCTTTGCGCCGGCGGTGTGCATCATGATGGGCTTTTTCACCGCGGTGGGTGGCGGCATGTTGCGCGACGGCTTTATGGGCGTGGTTCCGGGCATTTTCCAACGCACTAACTTTTATGCCATCGCGGCCATCGCCGGATCGGCAAGCTATGTAAGCCTCGTCATGAGTGGCTTGGTCAGCAATGTCGCCGCGCTAGTCGTATGCGTTGCCGTGACCATGGGTCTGCGCTGGCTCTCGCTGCGCTTTGACATCAAAAGCCCCACAGAGGAAGACATCGCGCGCTTCTTACATCGCAAAAAGTAGACAGCACGGCACGACCCTTCGAAATGCAACCGAGAGGTTCTTTTAGAGCGACCGCGCGTTGGGTACCCTGTTAGATACATGTCGAGTATCTAGCGAAGGATTCACTATGCCTTACAACCTAGCACCGTCGTCCCGGCGCCGTAAAGCGCATGGCCACATCGCCCTCCTATTTGCACTGATTGTGCTTGCGCTGACCGTACTTCCCACGGCTTCGTTCGCCGGCACAGACACCGCCGGCAACGTACTCGCGACCGAAGCAGACTCCACCCCGTCCGGGGTCGAAGGCGACCTGTACTGGGCCGGCCAAAGCCTCAACTTAGACGATGCCTCCATCGGCCGCGATATTATCGCGGCGGGCGAGAGCCTGTCGATTCGCGACTGCACCGTAGGCGGCGCCGTTCGCCTGGCGGCGCGTACCATCGATATCGCCAAAACCGCAATCGATGGCAGCGTGACGGTAGCCGGCCAGCACGTCGTCCTTAACACCGGTAGCACCGCCAACTGTTTTTACGCGGTAGGCGAGACGGTCGCCCTGCGCGGCTCCGCTAAATCGGCGGCGCTCGTCGGCGACACCGTTACCATCGATGGCACCGTCGATGGCGATGTTGAGGTCTGGGCCGACAAGCTCATCCTGGGCAAAAACGCCCGCATCACCGGCACGGTGAGCGCCCACGTCTCACAGGATCCCGAGCGGGCAGAGGGTGCCCAGGTCGGAGCCCTCAAGATCGACCGAACCGAAAACGAGAACACCTCTACGGTCAACGACATTATCGGCGGCATCGTTGCCGCAGCGCTTTCCACCGGCTTTGTCGCCATCCTGCTTGAGCTTGTCTTTCCGCGCGCAACCGCCAGTGCCGCCGGAATGCTCCACCAGCACCCCACGCCACTGTGGGTGAGCGGTCTTCTGGGTACGATTGCTGTCGTCCCCGCCGTCCTGCTGCTGATTATCTCTATCGCTGGTCTGTCGCTTGCCGGAACTCTCTTGTGCGGCGTTATCGGCATCGCGTTGGTATCGAGCGCCTTTGCGGGGTGCGCGATCGCCCGCATGGTCGGACACAACCAGAACCGCTACGCCATGGCAGCCGTGGGCGGCATCGCCGCAGGTGCCCTCACGGGACTTCCCCTCATCGGCGACTTCATCAGCGGCGTGGCCTTTGTCTTTATGCTCGGCTACGTTATCCAGATCATCTGGCGCAACGCCCACCTCAAGCCGCAGCAGCCGGCTAACACGCCAGAACTCCCCACCGCCTAGCCGCCAGCCACCACAAAAGGGCCGGGCACCTTTGTGGTGGCGCAAAGCAACCTGATCCCATTGCACCAAAAAGGGCGCCGACCATTGCGGTCGGCGCCCTTTCTTATTGGCAGTTATAAGCCCCAGCGCTTATTTGTTGACCTGGCCAGCGCGGACGGCTGCCTTCTTACGGTCGGTGGCGTTGAGCAGACGCTTGCGCAGGCGGATGTTCTTGGGAGTAATCTCCACCAGCTCGTCGTCGGCGATGTACTCCAGCGCCTCCTCCAGAGAGAAGGTGCGAGGCGGCACCAGCTGCACGGAGATGTCGGAGGTCGAGGAACGCTGGTTACCCAGGTTCTTGGTGCGGGCGATGTTGACGACCATGTCGCCGGCCTTGCTGCGCTCGCCCACGATCATGCCTTCGTAGCACTCGGTACCCGGCTCAACAAACAGCTGACCGCGCTCCTGCAGCGTACCCAGAGCGTAGGCAACGGCCTTCTCGGTGGTCATGGAGATCATGGCGCCGTTCTGGCGGTTGCCGATCTCGCCGGCGTAGGGGCCATACTCCAGGAAGGTGTGGTAGAACACGCCCTCGCCATGGGTGACGTTCATAATGCGGTTCTTAAGACCCATGATGCCGCGTGTCGGGATCTTGAACTCAAGGTGCGTCACGATGCCCGAGGTATCCATGCTCGTCATGATGCCACCGGAGGTGCCGAAGACCTCGACGACCTTGCCCGAGTACTCGTCCGGGCACTCGACAACAGCCTGCTCGACGGGCTCCATCTTGTTGCCGTTCTCGTCCTTCTTAAACAGAACGCGGGGACGACCGACCTGGAACTCAAAGCCCTCGCGGCGCATGGACTCCATCAGGACGGACAGGTGCAGAATGCCGCGGCCAGAGACCTCGACGCCGCTCTTGTCCTCGAGCTCCTCGATCTTCATGGTCACGTTGTTCTCGGCCTCGTTGAACAGGCGCTCCTTGAGCTGACGGGCGCCCACAATGTCGCCATCACGGCCGACGAGCGGGGAGGTCGAAGCCTCAAAGACGATGGACAGGGTCGGCGGGTCGATCTCGATGGGTTCGAGCTCGACGGGGTTCTCGGGGTCGGTGTAAACATCGCCGATATCGGTGCGGTCGATGCCCACGACGGCGGCGATGTCGCCAGCGCCGACTTCCTGGCACTCGGTGCGGCCCAGGTAGTCGAAGGTAAAGAGCTGCTTGACGGTAGCGGTAGCGCTGGAGCCGTCGTTCTTGACGACCAGAATCTGGTCGCCCTGGTGAATGGTACCGGAGTACACGCGACCGATACCGATGCGGCCAACGAAGTTGGAGTGGTCGATGGTCACACACTGCATGGCCAGGGGCGCGGTCTCGTCAACCTCGGGCGCGGGCATGTCGTCGATGATCATATCGAGCAGCGGGTACATGTCCATGTTGCCGTCCTCGGGATCATGACGGGCAAAGCCGTTGACGCCGCTGGCGTAGATGACGTGCTCCATGGCAAACTCGAGCTGATCGTCGGTAGCGCCCAGGTCGGCCATAAGGTCGAGGCAGTCGTTGTAGGCCTTCTCGGGGTTAGCACCCGGACGGTCGATCTTGTTGATGACGATCATGATCTTGAGGCCGGTGTCGATAGCGTGACGCAGCACGAAGCGGGTCTGGGGCATGGGACCCTCAAAGGCGTCGACCAGCAGCAGGGCGCCGTCGGCCATACGCAGCACGCGCTCGACCTCGCCGCCAAAGTCGGCGTGGCCCGGGGTGTCGATGACGTTGATCTTGACGTCCTTGTACTCGATAGAGATGTTCTTGGCGAGAATCGTGATGCCGCGCTCGCGCTCCTGGTCGTTAGAGTCCAGGACGCGGTCCTCGACCTGCTGGTTGGCACGGAAGGCGTCCGTGGCACGCAGGAGCTTGTCAACCATCGTCGTCTTGCCGTGGTCGACGTGGGCGATGATGGCGATGTTCCTCAGATTGTCTACGCGCATGTAGTTCCCCTATCTTCTATCCATATACAAACGGCACGCGTATGCGACCCACCCAGCAATGCAACGCTCGGCGGGAATATTGAGCCTTTTACCGAAAACTCGTTTATTTTAGCGATTTTAGATGAGAGGGGTTTCCTCACCTGCAGGTTCAGGGTCGCTCCACATAAAACCATCGCCGGCACCCATGCCCTCATACAGCACATATGCCGAAAAACCGCTCTCGAGCGTCGTCTCAAAGAAACTCACGAGCAGAGCGTCGTGGTAGCCGCCGTCAATCTCGACACAGCCGGTATAGCCGATGGCATAGCGGGCGATACGGCCCAGGCCCTCGTCCTTAAGACCCATCTTGTGCTCGGAGATAAAGTTGGTGGCGGCCTCCAGGCATGCCTCCTCGCCATCCTCGTCGAGCGCGGCCAGATAGCGGTTGGAAGCAGCGTCCTCGATCGCCACAACTACGCCCGGATTCTCACCGGCGGCAAGGTCGTCCAAGAACGCACCAATCAGGTCACACACCATGGCGTCGAGCTCGGCGGAGACGTTACCGGCGTCCTGCATATCCTGTGCCATCTCTAGACCTTCCCATCGAATCCGGCGTCGTTACAGTTCTTGTGCCTCGGCAGCGATCTTGGCGGCAGCGTCGCGGGCGCGCACCATATCCATCGCGCGCTTGTCGAGTACCTTGATCTGGTTGGTCAGCATTACCGCATCGACCACACCCCAGATTACCAAGCCTGTTGAAATCGAAAACCCAAGCGCACCAACTGTACCACGAAGACGAGAACAGATTACCGCGACAAGGGCGGAGATGATAACCATCTTGATATAGGAGCCGCGGCGCTCGCGAAGCGTGCGGGCCTGCGTCACATAGGCGATGCGAGCCGCCTCGGATGCCTCCGAGCGCATCTGGGCTTCACGCGCGATGGCGGCCGCTTCAGCCGATACGCGGGTACCCATCAGCGACCTCTCCGCTCGCGTGCCAGACATTTAGAAATCATCGGGGGAGAGCGTATGGACGAACTCGTCGAACTTCTCGAACTCCTGCTCGTCGTCAACTTCCTCGGCATGGGCAGAAACGGTACCCAGGCGATTCATGATGTCGTCCTCCACAAACATGGGGGCATTACTGCGCACGGCAAGGGCGATGGCGTCACTGGGGCGGGCGTCAACCTTGCGCTCGTCACCATCGACCAGCACAACAATCGTCGCATAGAACACCGGCGGCTCGGCACGAACGATCTCGATGCGCTCGAGCTTGGCGCCCAGGGCATCGACGGTGTCAAGCAGCAGGTCATGCGTTATCGGGCGCTCGGCGCGACCGCTATCGATGCCACGGCTAATTGCCGCGGCCTCAAACGAGCCGGTCTGAATGGAAAGCGAACGCAGCGGTGCCGTCGAATCCGACTTGCCGCAGCGCTCGCGAAGCACGATAAGCGATGGCACGGGACCGGCGGCCATGACGATGGTCTCTATGTCGACGCGAACCATGGAACACCTCCGGTACGTAGCGGTTAACACGCGGCAGTGTCGCCGCATTGAATAGCTATACTACCCAATCTTTCGCCCAGCACACAAAAGCCCCAGGTGTATTTTGCCGCATAGCGAATTTGTCTACGATTAGGCCGCCCGATCCCACGCGCCCATTGCGTCTTGACGCAAATAAGGGGCGCCCCCTGGAGGGCGCCCCTTAACGGGCCATGCGCACAAAAACTAGCGGCGGCGCTTGCGGTCGATCGAACGGGCCGCCGCGAGGGCGGCGATGCCGGAAACGCTGGCGATCATGGCGCCCAGGAGTGACGCGTCACCGGTGCCGGGAAGGCCCTTCTTGGAAGAACCGGACGGCTTCGCGGCGGCGGATCCGCTGCCGGCGGGCGTACCAGGCTGTTCGGGCTTGATGGAGCCAGAACCGCCCAGATTTGCCATAGCGGCGTTGAGCGCGTCGATCGCAGCGGCGACCTCGTCGGCAGAACCGCTCTTAAGCAGAGCCTTGGCGGCGGCGATGGCATCGGCGAGCTGTGCCTTCTGCTCATCGGACGCGGCGGAAAGATCCGCGTTCTCGGCCCGAGCGATCGCGTTCTTAAGAGCGCTCACGTTAACGAGGTCCTTCAGCGCATCGGCAATCTTGGTGCGGGCGGCAGCAACCTCGTCGTCCGTACCATTCACCAAAAGCTGCTCGGCATCGGCAATAACCTGGTTGAGCTGAGCCATGGAATCCTCGGTGTAATCGTCGGCCTTGGCATCCTTGGCCTGCGCGATATCGGCCTTAAGGGCCTTAACGTTGACCAGGGCAGCCTTGGCATCGGCAATGGCCTGAGCAAGAACACCATTATCGGCATCGTCGTGCGGGGCCTTGGCGGCCTCGATGGCAGCCGCGAGGTTCGCCCAGCTCGCCTCGGTGTAATCGGCCTGATCGAGCTTCTCGGCCTCGGCGATCACCTTGTCAAGATCAACCGTAGGACGAACCACGAGTCCGTTCTTGGCGTCCTTCAGCTTGGACGTCGCGGCAGCAACCTGCTCGGCGGTGCCGTTCTTGAGCGCCGAAGCGGACTCATCGAAGGCGGCCTTATAAGCGTTGTAAGAGTCCTCGGTATACAGCTTACCGTTGGTCTTCTTAAACTCAGCACGGGCGGCGATGAGCTCGCTGGCGTCAACCAGGTTGCTCTCGGCCTCCTCGAGTGCATCCTGAGCGGCCTTGAGCTGCTTAGGCGTCGCCTTAGTATCGGCGATCAGGTTCTCGAGGGCGCTCATGGTATCACGATAGGCAGCGGCACTGTCAGTCGTGTACTTATCGGCGGCGGCATCGGGGTCGCCATAAACCAGCTTAGCGTCGGCAATGGCGACCTCGGCGCGCTGCTGAGCGCTCTGGTCGTAGACCAGGGCGGCCTTCTTAGCCTCAAGCTCGGCAAGCAGGGCTTCGCCCTGGGCCTTAGAAAGCTCGTCGCGGTTGGCAAAGGCCTGCTGGGCCTCAACATAGGCATCGGAGTAAGCCTGATAGCTTGCGACGGTGTACTGGCCATCGTCGTTGGAGACCTTCTCGGGAAGCTCCGCGCCTGCATACTTCTCCACGCCGGCAGCGCTGGCAGACCTCAGGGTGGCGGTGACGGAATCGACCGTCGTCTGCGTGGCCTTGTCGTTGGTCAGCGTTGCCTGAGCATCGGCAAGAGCCTTCTTAAAGGCGTCGGCGGTCGACTTGGTCCAGCCGCTTACGTCCTTGTTCTTGAGCTCATCGATAGCGGCCTTGAGCGCCGTAGTATCGGCGGGGTTAGCGTCATCGATAAGGAAGAACTCGGCAATCTCGGGGGCGGTGCCGTCCCACGCGACCTTGATGTCCTTAACGGCCGAGAAGGTCAAACCCGCAGCACGCGTAAGCGTGCCAAAACAGAACTCGCTCACCGGCTGGTTCAGCGTACCAAGCTCGACTTCTTCCGTCGCGCTATAGGCGGCATCAGTGTAGACGGTAGCGGTCACCTTGGCGTTGGAAGGCGTACCGGCCGATACGATGCGCACGCCCGAGAACACCTTGCCGCCCTCGGCAATGGGCTCAGAGACGTGGTACACCAGGTTGCCCTTGTTTTCCTTCGGGCGCCAGGTGGTCTTGGTGTCGCCGTCGGCCAGATAGACCGGCGACTTGCCCTCGACCTCGATGCTCGACGAATCAAAGTCGGCATCGCCGTAGGTGCTCACATACTCGCCGCCGTTAATGCGGATCTCGCCAATCTCGACCCAACGCTGGGTATAGGTCGCGGTAAAGCGAATGCGCAGGTAACGACCGGAGACATTGAGCTCATCGGTGCCGTTGGGGTCGTTGCTGTTGGTAGAGGTGGCCTCGGTCTTGGGGTTGGCCGTGCACATGTTGCCGGGATTCTTGGTGTCATGCGTAAGCCAGGCGGCGTTCTTGGCGGTATCGCTGTTGAACGTGTTAGAGATCTGAGCGTCGGAGCTGTTGATCTTAAGGACCTCGGTCCACTGATTGTCGGCAGCATCGGGGCTGTCTGCAACCTCGATAACACCCTTGCGAATGAAGTCGTACGTGGTCTCGGGCACGTAGTACGCAATGGAGTTGATCGTGCGCTGCTGACCAAGGTCAAACACAATCGTGTTGCCCTCGGTGGCACCCTGGGTGTTCTTGAAGGTCGTGGACAGGTCGCCATCGAAGATCTTAGAAGCATCAAAGTTGCCCAGGTCGCCCTTCACATAGGACGGAGCCTTGACCATCTTGTAGCTCGCAGAGAAATTGGTGAATGTCACGTCGCATGCAGCGGATGCCTGAATGCCCACAAAGCGGGCCTTGACGGGCTCCTTGGCGCTAGCGTAGTCGATCCATTCGACAGCATTCTGCGAGTACACGACCTTGGCGCCCGCAGGGAGCGTCATATCGCCGGTGTTGACCTCGACGTTGTTGCGAACGGCGCCCAGATCGACTGCCAGGTAGTTACCCTCGGCAAACGCAACCGTGCCGTCAGAAAGCTTAACGCCGCCATCCTCGGCCGTGGCCTTGAGCGAAACGCCCGAGATGTCGGAACGAATCGTACCGGTGCTGGCCTCTTTACCCTTGGAAGTTGCAATCTCGCAGAGCTGCCACCATTTAGCGGTGTCCTCGGTAGCGCGAACGCGGATGCTACGGATCTGAACGTTCTCGAAATCGAATTCCTGCTCATGGTCTGAGGTGATTTTTCCGCACTCGACCCAGTTGGATCCATCAACGGTGTATTCCAGAGCACCCGCAGAAAGGTTGTCGTTGCCCTGGACATAACGGACATGGCCCACCGTCTTGGGGGCAGAGTAGGTAACGGTAATGGTGTCGCCACTCTTGATGTTGCCGCCGCCGGAGTTGTGCCTGACCCAAGCATAGGTGCCCTCATCGCCATCGACGACGCGGGACAGGCTGTAGCTCTGGTACACATCCAGACCTGTGCTCGTCACTGTCGCGGTGGGCACGACCTCGGAGGAGGCGCCCTTGGTGGCGGAAAGCTCAAACACCTTCCACCACGACTTGGTGGCCTTGGTGTTCTTTACGCGAATGGCCTTAGCCTTAACCGCGGTGGGCAGGGTAATGGTCTGCGTGGCGCGGCCGTCAATATCGCCGGCCTTGATCCACGTGCCCGCCTCGTTCTGATACTCAAGCACGCCGGCGTTAATGCCGTCGCCGGAGTTGGATTCGTTGCCGTTGCGCGCTGCCTGCACGAACGTAAACGTATCGACCTCGGACGCCTTGGTAAACGTGAGGGCCACGGTAGCGTTGGGCTGCGTGGTGTCGCGGATGTCGTACTCCGAATCACCAGCGTTGACCTTCTTGTACTGAAGGTGGACATACGTCGAATCGTTGCCGTCGTTGACGTTGGAAAGCGCCCCACCGGCAACAACCTGGCCATCGATGGTCACGGCGCCCGCAACAGGCTGGCCCTCGGGAGTCTCGTCTTCCTTGTTGACTTGAATCTCGTAGATGGTCGGCCAGGCATCACGGCTGTTGTCCTGCGTGGCAATCAGGCGGACGCCGTAGACGCCCTTGATATCCAAGCCGTTGACGGTAACGGTCGTTCCGGTCAGGTCGCCCTGGCCCTCAACGTCGTTCCAGTTTTTACCGTCGAAGGTCTGGAGCTTGGCGTGCTGCATGTAGTCGGCGCCGTTGCCCTGGATAAACGTCACGTTGACCAAATCGAAGGGCTTGCTCTTGACCACACCAAAGTAGGTACCGGCCGTGAGCTTGTTGGGGTTCTTATATACAAGGCCCGTCGTCGCCTTGCCGTCAAAGACGCTCTCGACCTTGCCCTCGGGAGTGTCAGTGCGGCTGGTCACAAAACGCGTGGTATCGGCGTTGGGATCGGTGGCAACCTTGGCACGCTGACCAAGGTAGTCGTTAAGGGCGTTGAGCATCGGCATGATGTACGCCTTGCCCACCGAGGCATACTCGGTGTGATCGACATAGTGGAAGCCGTGCTTGCGCGAGGCAGCGAGCGCCTCGGAGCCCTCGGAGTACTTGGAGAGCATCTGGGAACTATCGCCCGAAAGATCGGCCTTGAGCGCCTGAAGCTCAGAGATGGCAGCGCTCGTAACGTCATCCCACGTGTCGATCCAGTAGACGATCTGGTCGAGCATGGCCTTGTTGCCCGCGTTGGAGCGATAGGTCTCGGCAGCCTTCTGCAGCTCACCAAACAGCTCGATCATCTGGTCGCAGTCCTCGACCGTAGCGGTGCCCGAGGTAACCTTGCCCTGGAAGGTCTGGAGCTGATCCTTAATGCTTGCAGACTCGCGGCTCTCGAAGACAACACCGCCACCGGTGTAGCGCTTCATGTGGCGGCTCAGCTCGCGCAGGGAATTAGAGCCCTTGGTCGCGATCGGAGAGTTGTGGTCGACATAGGAGAACGAATCCTCCCAAGTCTGATCGGCGTGCTCCTGGCTCTTCCACAGATTCCAGGAGAAATCGGCATTCATGAAGATAGCGGCTTTGGAAGGCTCGGACTGTTGCATGGGATTGAGCACGACGCCCTGAACCTTGCCAGGCTGGACATCGGTACCCAGGGCGTTCTCATAGCCGCCCATGGATAGCGTGTCCTTGCTGTTGTCGGTGCACGGCCAGTTGATCCACATAAAGGGAGCAACGCCGGAGTTCCTCGTAAAGGCAGAGGTAAAGTTGTTATCGACCTTGCCCCAAACGCGGCCACCAGTATTGATGACCTGGACGTTCTTGGGCAGATTGGAATACCAAGACTCGCCCCAACCCATGTAGTTTACAGGGCAGAAGATAAGCGTGTCCTTAAGACCGGGATACTTAAGCGAACCGTCGGTGTTCTTCTCGGCCTGCTTCTCGTGCAGCCAGTCGGTCATGTCCTTGCAGAGCCTGGTGTACAGAGCGTTACCCTGGTTGCCGGCGTCGTCAGCAAGAATGGAAATCTGGCGGACGCCATGATCCATAGCCTGCGTGAACTTCTCTTTGAGCACAGCGACGGACGCATCGTAGTTGGAGCTCGTGATGGGGTTGTGCATAAACGGATGGAGAGCAAACACAAAGCGGCACTTGGAGGCATTGCCGGCCTCGGCCAGGGGCTCGATCTTCTCGGTCAGCTCCTGCTCGGTGTAGAGCTCGCGCCACTTTGAATTGTGCTTGGGGTCATCCTTGGGAGCATATACATAGGCGTTGAGCTTGTAGTAGCCGCCCCATTTCATAAGGTTAACGCGGTCCTCGGTGCTCCACGGATTGCCGTAGTAGCCCTCGATAAAGCCGCGCGTCACCACGTCCGCATAGTCGGACATGGTAAAACTGCGCAGCTTGGCATCGGGGGTCTGCTGCAGAATCTGATAGAGCGTGGTAAGGCCGTAGTAGGCGGCATCGGTGGTCTGACCCAACACGATGACGCGATCGGGCTCGTTGCCGTCGGAAGGCAGCGAGGCCAGTACATAGGAATCGGTCTTGTCAAACAGGCCGTCCGTATAGGACAGCTTGCCGCCCTGGACGAGCTGATCGACATAGGTGTCGACCGCGCCGCCAGAGCCCTTAACACCCACGAGCACCGTGGTCACGTTGCTCTTGGCCGGAACGGCATCAACGCTCTTGGCGTTGATGCCCTTCAGTGCCAGGGTTTCATCCAGACGGCTCTTAGTGTCGGCATCGATGCCAGACTCCATGAGCACGCTTGCCTTGGCGCGCAGGGTTTGCGCGCCCTCGCCGTACACCATGCTGTGGGGCGTGGGGTACAGCTTATAGTCGGCCGATGCCTCTTGGGCATAGGCCTGCAACGGAGCCAAGCAGCCCAAGCAGGCAAGCGCAACTGCCACAACAGCAAGCAGCTTGGCATACATCCGTTTCTTCATCTCAGAGACCCTCTCTTTTAGCGATTCTTCGCAAGCCGTCGTATTACTGACGACGGTTCTTGATGTGCATGACCACGCCGGCGCCGACGATCAAGGCACCAGCCGCGGCAGCGGCGACGACGGCCACAATCTGGTAGTCACCAGTCTGAGCCAGGGCGGAATCCTTCTTGTCGGACTTGTTGCCCTTGTTCGCATCGACCTTGGTGGAGCCGTCAGCGCCGGTGCTGCCATTGCCGGAACCGGGCTTATCCGGGTTCTCGGGCTTGGGCTTCTCCGGATCCGGATTAGGCTTGGGGTCGGGGTTCGGCTCAGGCTTAGGCTCAGGCTTGGGATCCGGATCGGGCTTGGGCTCGGGATCCGGGGTGCCGGGACGCAGACCCAGCATCGCGGAGCGGAGCTTGCCCTTGGCGCCGTTCACGGCCTCAAACGAGGGATTCTCGTCTGCAGCAGCATCCTTGGCATCCTTAAGGGCAGCCTGGAGCTTCTTCCAAGTCTCCGTAGTGTACGAATCTTTGTCGAGGCCCTCGGCCTGCTCGATGAGAGCGTTCAGGCCATCGAGGTCAACCGTCTCGTCAATGCAACGGACGCGAATCTCGCCAGCGGTTGCAAACTTGTTCCTATTTGCGGCGCTATCGCCATCGGTCTCGTCAAAGTAGAGCTTGACGTCGGTTGCACCGGCAACAGGCTCGTCGAAGGCGATGTTCTTGGCGCCCACACTGGACTCGATCGTACCCTCGGCAGCCTTCGTATAGGTGCTACCACCGTCGGTGCTTACCTCGACATGGTACTTGGTCAAGCGGCCATTGGAGCTACCGGTGCGCGGCACGTACACCATACCGCTCACCTTGGCGGGAGCCGCAAGCTTGACATTGAACCAGTGAGGCATGTCGTTATCGGCAGGGCTGCTCCACTGAGTGTGCCAGAAGGTGGATTCGTCGCCATCGATGGCGGCAGCAGCGGGACCGTTGGGAGCAGTCTCGCCGTTCTTCTCCTCAGAGCACGCCGTGGCGGTTACACCCTGAGCAAAGTTATCGTCGGAAGACTTGAGCTCGAGGCCCTCAGTTGCCTCGGCGAGCGTCTTCTCGTAAGCATCGACCGTATCCTGCATGCTCACCGGCAGATCGCGCTGGATGCTATCGCGCGCAGACGTGAGTACCGCAACGGACTCGTCGGTATAGACAGACAGGTCGGAAGGAATTGCGGCGAGCAGAGCGTCGAGCTTGCTGTAATCGGCAGGCTTGTACTTGACGTTGACAACGCGGTCATTGATCTGCTGCGTGAGATTGGCGATCTCGGCGGCATCGGGATTGACCTGGTTGATAAGAACGCGAGCCTGCTCAACGAGCGTCTCGAGCTCGGCATCGTCAGCACCGGCAGCGAGCACGGCGCGGGCCTTGAGCTCGGCATTATCGAGCGCCATGGTGGTCGCAAACGTAGCGCTACGCGTCAGACGAACATCATCGACGTAACCCGTGAAGGCATTCGTCTTGCTGCCGATGCACTGGACCGGGAACATGCAAGTGGCCTTGAGCTTATTGTTCCCATCCTGACCGATGGTCTCCTTGAGCCCGCCATTCACATAGAGCGAAACCTTGCCCATGCCCTCGTTCTTGAACTCAAGCTCAACCCACTCGTTCATGGGAAGTGTGTAGTTGAAGGAGTAGTCACGGTTCTCGCGGGTGATACCGACCTTACCGGTCTTTGCCTGAACGGCCTTGATGGAGCCATAGGGGCTCTCGAACAGAATCTGATCCTTGTCGCTCGTGGCATCGGTGCGCTTGACCTTCACGCGCAGGTCGTTACCAAGACCAGCGGTCTCGAGCTCAGAGTCGAGGCTGACGTAGCTCTTGCCACCCCTGAGCTCAAGTGCCTTCTTAAAGTCGACGTCGACAATCTCAGCGTCCTTGGCAGACTTCAGGTTGAGGCTGTTGCCGTTGTCTGAAGCGTCACTGGCGTCATCCATACCAAGCTGCATGACGGTACCCTCAGCATTGGCCGTGGTCTCGTAGCCAAAGTTGGTATTGGGAGCGTCGCCGAGCTTCTTGGCCGTAGCCTTTGCAGTGGAGACATCGGCCGCGCCCTTGCCCCAGGTAGCAACGGCGTACAGGCCGGCAGAGTTGGTGATGCGATCGTAGACATCGTACTCGGAGATGCCGTTCTCGCGCTTGCCACACATGTCGTTCCAGACGGCAAAGGCACCACCGATCATCTGCTCGTCGCCGGCAGGGATCGTAACGTTGTTGTAGTTATTGATCGCAGAGTTATAGATGGTGTTGTCGTCGAGGTAATCGGCGTAGTAACCAGCGTTGGGAACGATGTAGTACTTGCTGTCGATGCAGTTGATCAGGTCAAAGCCGAGCTTGTACATCTCGTCCATCTTGGCCCAGTCCCTGCTCCAGAGATTCATCTGACGATGCTGGCCGGCAGTGCCCTTACCCTGAACGTCAACAGAACCCTTGATCCAGGTGAGACTGCCCCACACGCGAGCGGTGCGGCCCGAATCCTCCATGTGCTTAAAGAGGTCGTTGACGAACTTGCGATACGCGTTGCCGTCGGCCTCGTACTCGTCAGCACCAATGTGGACCATGGTCTGGTTGTCAAAGACGGGGTTGGAACCGGTAAGGTACTCATCCCAGATGGAAAGCGCGAAGGTCAGGGACTCATCGTACTTTCCGGCCAGGTTAAGGTGGTCGTTACCGCGACGCGTCATGGACTTGGGAGTACGAAGGTCGGGACGCACGTTGGTGAGTGCCAAAGAGTGTGCCGGCATGTCAAACTCGGGGACGATGTTGACGCCGAGGTCGCGAGAGTGCTGGATGAACTCACGGAAATCGTCCTTGGAGTACCACATATCGGTGCTCGTCAGGTCGGCTTTGTTCTTGCCGCCGTTGCCGCCCTTCTTGATATCGGACTCCAGGCGGAAGCCGTTATAGGCAGTGTGGACCGTATCGTCCGAATACTCCTCGACCCAAATGTAGTTGTCGGAAAGGTGCACCTGGAAGTCGTTGAGCTTGAACCAGGACAGCTGCTTGCTCATCTGCTTGAGCCAGTCGAGCGAGAAGGTCTTACGGCCCACATCGAGGATCAGGCCGCGCACCTTATAGAGCGGGTAGTCGCGGGTAATACCCTGCGGGATGGAGCCGTTGCCCGTCTTGAGAGCCTGCAGGATGGTACGAGTAGACCAGTAGGCACCGGTCTTGGTCTCGGCCTTGACGCTCACGCGATCGGTGATGTCCATGAGGTAGCCCTCGTCCTGGAGGCCAAGCGACGTATCGTTGGTCTTGGACAGGAAGATATCGCCGGCGTTGGCGGCGCTACCCTTAACGACCGTCAGCTCAGAGCCAAACAGGTCCTTGTAATCGGCGGCGAGCTCATCGGCAGCCGTCTTAAGGTCATCGCTGTCGTAGACAATGCGCGTCTGAGCGCTCGGGGCAAAGGAGCCGGAGCGGCCCTTCCACTCGCGCAGCTGCGGCAAAACCTCGGGGGCGGCGTTATCGCCCTCCGCGACCTGGTACTGACCGGGAACGGTAACGGCGATCTCTTTGAACGTATAGGTGTTCTTGTCGCCCTTCTTGGTCACCTTAAAGGAGACCTTCACCTGCGTATCGACGATCGGCGCATAGATGGGAATGGTGCCGTCCTTGGCCTGGGCGCCAACAACCTGCTCGTAGTCGGTACCGTTGTAGGTAACGTCAAACTCATCAGAGGCGGGCAGGGTCACGTTGAGCTGGGTATCACCCTTCTTGGGGGTCTCAACCTTAATGGCATCAGCCAGACCGTTCATATCCATCTTGGGCGTGCCGCCGTAAACCTCGAGCTCATAGATCGAGACATTGCCCCAGGCGGCGCCGCCATCGGGGTCGGCGTAAGTGTTGTGGTCGATGTACAGGCGGACATAACGGGCCTGGTACACCTGATCGAGCGCAATCAGATCGATCTTGTTCTGGGGGAGACCGTCGTTGGTGTAGACGGTCTGCCAGTCGCCGCTATCGGCAGCGGGAGCGCTGGAACCATTGGCGATCTGAATCTTATAGCCCTTGGCCTTGCGCAGCTCCCAGAACACGCGGACGCACTTAACGTCGCGCTGCTGGCCTAGGTCGACATAGATCCAGTGAGGACCGCCGTCCTGAGATGTGGTAGCGTCAACGCCGCTCGCCCAACGGGAGGCCGAGGACGTCGTGTCGCCGTCAACGGCCTTAGCGGCGCTAAACTTGTCCGCCTCGGTGCTGTCGGCGGCGGCATTCATGCCACGTGCAACGTTTTTCTGCGGATCCTGAGTAGAGGGTGCCACGGCCTCGTCGCCGTAGAGCTCAAACTCATTCACGGCAATGGTCGGCCACTCGGAAACCGTATTCTGGGGATCGGCACTTGTAAAGCCCGTGATATACAAACGGAAGAAACGCCCGGACACGGGGGTGCCAAACGTAATCTCGTCGGTAAGGGATGCTGGGCGATTGGAAGACGTGTGCACGTCCTTCCAATCGGCGCTATTGGCGGCAGGCGCGGTATTGCCCGTCGCGTACTGAATCTTATAGCCGGTCGCCTTATACGACTCCCACTTGATTGTCGCCTTCTTTACGGTCTTGGTAAACCCAAGGTCAACGTAAATCCAGTGAGCGCCACCGGCGCTATCCTTGTCGCTGCCCCAACGAGTGGAGTCGCTACCGTCCACCGCCAACGCGGCGCGCACGGAGTTAGCCTCCTGGCTATCCGCAACGGCGGTCTTGTTGAGGGCAAGGTTGGCTGCCTCGGCCGCAACGGCAGGGTTCGCACACAGCAGCGTAGACGCAAACACGATTGCAAGCATGCAAGCAACCATGGCGGTCACGCGCCTGAGCATTTTGGTCTTATGAACCGTCATACTTACGTTCCCTTCCTTTCTCTCTTCCTACCTAATACGTGCGTTTTAAACGTGCAAGAGGACGCGCTCCTCCTACATCAAAGGAGCGCGTCCGTCGTGATGCGATTAGTTCTGGCGGCGCTTGCGGGCAACGATGCCACAAGCGATAGCCGCCACACCAGCGCATCCGATTGCCGCAACCGCAACAAGTGCGCTATCGCCCGTCTGGGGCATAAAGCCGCTGGCGTTGCCCTTGCCAGGCTTGGCAGAGGCGCCAGGCTTGTCACCGGTGTTGCCGGTGTTCCCCTGGTTACCACCCTGATTGCCGCCGCCGGGCTGATCCGGGTTGGGCTTACCGGGGTTGGGCTGATCGGGATCGGGGTTGGCCTTCTTGCTCACCGAGACAACATAGCTGGCAGACTTACCACCATAGGTAACGGTCACCTGGAGGTTGCCGTTCTCGGTCAGCTCCGTGTCGAGCGTCGGATCGAACGTAAAGTCGTTCTTGGTATCGTCCTTGTACTCGACCTGCTCGGAAGTGCCGTTGCTGTAGATCAGCGTCAGAACCAGACCCTTGGGGTCGAGCTTCTCGCCCTCGGTGTAAGCGAGCTTGGCGGCATCGGCGTTAACCGCAATACCCTCGAGCGTGCGCGGGACCTCGGTGATCGCAACGTCCTTATTAACAGAACCCTTGTAATCCTCGATACCGGTCACCGTAACGGTAACCTGACGGGTGTGGGCACCCTCGTTCACATCGCCCATCTCAAAGGCGAGCTTGTAATCGAGACCATAGGTGAGCTTCTTGTCGTTGACCGTGACTTCGACCGTCTTGGCGATCGCGCTCTTGATGGCGTCCTCATCGTTGATGTTGGCGACCTCGAGCGTGTCGGCGACCTTGACGTTCTCATCCTTGATCTCGACAGCCGGGCTCGGCTTGCGCAGGCGAATCTCGGCAGCACTCATGTGCTCGTTATCGCCGCTGGCAGCCTGGGTGCCGTTAGCCTTAAAGCGGAAGTACTTGGCAGTGACGGGGCGATCGAACTGAGCGACACGCCAGCCCATCTCAAAGCCCTCGTCCTTGTAGCCCTTCCAGTGACCGGTAGAGATGGTCTTCCACTCGTCGGACTCGTTCTCGCGGTACTGAATCTCGTAATCGGTAACGATGCCGTTGTAGCCACCATCGCCGCCAGAGTTACGCGGCAGGTAGCGCAGAGCGTCGACCGTCGTGGCCTCCTTGAGTTCCATGGAGACCCACAGTTGGTCGCGGCTCGGCTTAAAGCCGTTCCTCCAGTTGGTGTGGAAGTAGGTGGCGTTGTTCTTATCGAACGCAAACGCAACAGGGCCCTCGTTGCCAGAGGCGGGATTCAGCTCGCTGCCGGCAGCCTTGTTCTTAATATCCTCGTTGGGAACATCGCGCTCGTCGCTATCGTCGGGCAAAACGCTCGAGCTAGCATCGGCCGCAAGATTGATAACAAAGGTCTTGCGCGTGGCGTGGTCCTCGGACTCGAGGATGATGCTGATCTTGTTGTCATAGGCCGGAAGCACAGTGACAGCGGTGTTGTTGGAACCGACAGCCTCAACATCGGCAAAAAGTGCAGCCGTGGAGTAGCTACCCTTCTCGAGGTTGCTGGCGCTCAGCTTCTTACCGTTGACCGTCAGGCTCTCGAGTGCGGCCTCGGTACTGGTGTCAAAGCTACCCTTGGCCTCGAGCAGCTGGATCTCAGTGATGCAGGTGCAGGGCTTGGCATGCTCAAGCGTCACGTTCTTGTTGGTAAAGGTGAACCTCACGAACGTAGCAAGCGTCGGCTCGAACTCGTAGGTATAGGGCTTAACGGAGTTGTTGGCAGAACCGATGGTCTCAGTCATGGCGACTTCGCGCCATGCCTTGCCATCCTCGGAAACCTCGAGCTTGGTGGTGCCGGCATCGGGATAGCTTGCAGACCAAGAATCCTTGGCGAAGTGCACCACGGCACGACCCAGGCGCTGCTGGGTGTTGTAGTTAAAGGTTACGCTCGACTTGGTGTTGTCCGTCTCCTGTGTATATTTGTAGTTGGACCAGCACGAAGTGTTTGCGCTGCCATCGCCCGCACCCGGGGTATAGGCGGTCACGCCATCGTTGATAGCAGACAGGGAGTCGGACTGCATGTCCTCGGGCACGCTCTGCGTGACGCTCATAAGTGCGCCGCAGTTAGCGACGTTGTCGCCAATGGTGACCTTCTCGTTCTGAACACGAATCGTAGCAGTGACGGTCATGTCCTTACCAAAGACATTGGCGGTACCGTTAAGCGTCACGGTGCCGGCCTTCTTGTAGGCGTCCTCGGCGGGCGTCTCCCACGTAACGGGGAAGCTCGCATTGAGAACGGAGCCGTCGGCCATGGCGGCAGGACGCGCATCGGGGAGAGCGGCAGCCGTACCGACCGGGGTCGTGGCCGAGTAGTTCACCAGCGCGGCGACCTCATCAAGAACCGTAACGGTGCAAGAGACCTTGGCACCCGCAACCTCACCGGTAACCTGGAAGGTACCGGGCTTGGACAGGTCATCCTTGTTGATCTGGGCCCAGGCAACATCCTTCTTCTCGGACGTGCCATCGGAGTAGTTGACATCAATCTGCTTGGGCAGGGTGAGTTCGCTACCGGTCTTTACATAGTAGAAGCGGGAATACAGCAGGCTCGAAACCGACTTAGGAGCCGCAGGATCGATGGAACCCGTAGACGGAATCGTCACGGTGGTAGAAGCGAGACCGCCGGCGGTCATGGTGACCTTAATGTCGCCGCCCTTGCCATTGGAACGCACGACACCCACGAGCTGGCCAGCCCATGCGTTGCGGTTGTTATCACGGTAGGACTGGTGATCCGGGGAGCTGCCGTTGTCGATACCGGCGAGCTCGCCTGCGCCCTCAACGGTAAACTTCACGTTGTTCTTGGCGTCGGGAACAATGTTACCGTCCTGGTCCCTAACGCTCACGGTGACATAGGCCAGGTCGCCCTTGCCGGAGAGCTCGGTGCGATCGACCGAAGCCTCGAGCTTGGTGGCGGCACCGGTAGTCGTCACGCTCTGACGGCCGTCCCAATTCTCGGTCGAGACAACGTTGCCGCTCTCGTCATAGGCCTTGGCGGTAATGGTGCCATCGGCATAGGGAACGTTCCAGCTGAGCCAGAGGTTCTCGCTCGCATTGCTGCTCTTGTCCTTGCCCTCATATACCTGATAGGTGTAGCCGGCAGCCGTGGTCTTCTTGGTGAACATCTTCTTGCCGAGCGACTGAGGAGTCGTGGAGCCCTTAGGCGTAAAGAAGAGCTCGACGCCAGCCGCGTCGGTGTAGACAACGACCTTGACGTTGCCGTCGCCGTCCTTCTTGACCATGTCGTGCTTCCAGGCAGGAAGGATATGCAGCGTGTGCAGGCTATCGTTCCACTGGCTCTGATACAGATAGTACGTATCCTTGGGCAGGCCGGCGGTATCGATAATGCCAAAGTAGGAGTTCTTGGGAGCAATGCTCCAATCGCCACCCTGAACGCCGGCGCTAACGCCGTTCCACGGAGTGGGCTCGCCCAGATAGTCAAAGCCGGTCCAGACATACTCGCCGGCGACGAAGTCGCGGGTGATAGTGTCGTACCATGCCTGGGAAGCGGTGTGACCCCAGCTTACATAAGACGTGTCATAAGAGGTCAGCTGATGACCGCCAGCATCGGCCATGCTGCCGAGCGTGTTGTAGACGCCGCGGCTGTTAACGGAAGAAACCGTCTCGGAACCGTAAAACTTCCACGTCGGATTGTTGCGATGCAGCTGATCATACCTGCTGCCGTCGGCGTAATTGATACCGATCAGACCACCAGCGTTGGCAAGGTTGTCGGGATGATAATTCCACGAGCCACCCTTGAGCTGGTTGTCACCAAGCGTCACGGGACGAGAAGTGTCGGCCTCCTTGGTCCACTTAATAAGATTGAGCTGAGCAGTCTCATCAAACGGACGGGTGCCGCCGGTGATCATCTCGTTACCCACGGACCACATGATGACCGAAGGAGAGTTGAAGTCACGGGCGATGGTGGCCTTAAGATCAAACTCAGCCCAAACCTGATCGGACTTGGCGCCGATGATCTTGGAATCGCCGACCTTCTTATTAAAGAAGCGGGCGTAATCGAAGCTGTTGCCGTTCTTTGCGTCGGTCCAGCCGTCAAAGATCTCCTCGTCGAGCAGGATGCCCTCCTCCTCGCACACCTCAACGAGCACGCGCGACGGCGTATTGTGAGAGGTACGGATGGAGTTGCAGCCCATCTCCTTAAGGATGCGCACCTGACGCTCAACAGCCGCACGGCTGTCGACGGAACCCAGAGCACCCTGATCGTGATGCATGCAGACGCCCTTGAGCTTCACGTTCTCGCCGTTAAGGCTAAAGCCGTTGTTGACGTCATAGTTAAACCAACGGTAACCGAAGACTGTATCGTAGGTGTCGACAACTTTGTCGCCAACCTTGACCTCGGTGCGAACCGTGTACAGGTTGGGGGACTCGGTGGACCAGGGGCTCGGGTTGGCAGCGTTGATCATCGACTCGATGGTCTTGGACTCGCCTGCTGCCACAGCCTGGGCATCGGTGGTCACGGAACCGATGGCCTGCTCGACCTTACCGCCCTTGGGGAAGATGGTCTGAACAAGCGTCACCTGAGCGTCCTTGTCACCATTATTAATAATGGTGGAGGAAAGATTGGTGGTCACGTTGCCGCCGTTCTGGCTCTGGAGCTGAGGGGCGCTCACGTGCACGCCGTCCCTGGTCACAGAAACCTTGTCGGTCACGACAAGGTCGACGTTGCGGCCGATGCCCGAACCGGAGTACCAACGGCTCGAGGGAACCGGATGGTTGACCTTGACGGCGATGGTGTTCTCCTCGCCCGTCTTGAGGTACGGGGTGAGGTCAAACGAGAAGGGGGTGTAACCATAGGGATGGTTACCCAGCTCGGTGCCGTTGACCCACACGGTGGCATCCATGTAGACGCCATCAAAATCGATGCGAACCTGCTTGCCGGCAAGAGCGCTGTCGACAAAGAAGCTCTTGCGGTACCAGCCGGTGCCGCCCGGCTTGTAGGCGCTCTCGGCCTCAAGGTTGGACGCATAGTCCTGATCGATGCTGTAGTCGTGGGGAAGCGTCACGTTCTTCCACGCCGAATCGTTAAAGGAGGGATCGTGGGCGCCGCTGGCGTCGCCCAGATTGAATTTCCAGTTATCGTTAAACGAAACCGTACGCTGAGACGGATTGCTTACATTACTTACATAGGCAATCTCGGGCGCAGAACTCATCTGAGTCTGCGTCTGCGAGCGCAACTCGGGCGAAATATCACCCGCCGCCCACGCCTGGGCTACGGGGAGGCTGAACGCAGCCGCCGCAAATGCCGCCGCGCACACCGCCCCTCGCGCCCATCGAATTGCACGGCCGTTACTTACCATGGCAGCAGCGCCCCTTTCGTTTACATGCCGACGACAAACTGCCGTCAAGCTGCGCCTTGTCCACTCGTCTTGCGACGCAAGCTGCATAGCTTTGGCGCAGCGTGGACTGACATTACACTCCATCATATTTCTAACTTAGAACTACCTTAGAAACCTCCGCCCACCGGTAAACGTCTTCTGCCAATATGGGCGTCTTTATGCAGGAAAGAGCAGTTGTTAACGCAAACATAGCCGCCTTGCGCAGCATCAGTGTTAAGAAAGGCTTGTTCAGGCGATATGGCTCAAATCCGAATGGAGGATTGTTAGATTACTTCCATCTGTTCATTATTCATTATAATCGCAATTTTCGCCATTTTTATTCACTCAGTATTTACTGACTTCAATCGGTAAACGGTCATACCTGCATGTAATGGTATTTTGAGGCTTATAGGACAAAATGTGTGTCCCGATAGAACATCCGTTTCCATCCATTAATC
>CABPCW010000021.1 GCA_902406155.1 uncultured Collinsella sp. | reverse complement strand
AAATCGCGCGAGCTGCCTGCGCAAGCTGCGCGCCGAGCTCGAGCGTCGCGGGCGTCCACCGCGCCGACGCGTAAAGACCAAGGTGCCCCAGCGCTCTCGCCAGCGCAGGCTCAATGACAAGCACTTCAACGCCATTAAAAAGGCCAACCGTCGCAAGCCGGGCAGCGACGAGTAGTCGTTTGTTCCACTGGCCTTGCTAGCGGGTAGGGTGCCAAACTTGGAGAGCGCTGCCGAGGACGTCGACCTCGATGCGCGAGGCGACAACGGGCTCGCCGTCGGCCTGGATGGGGTAGTCGGGCCCCTCAAAGGTGAGCTCGGCATGGCGGCAGCGGCGCATACGAACCGGCGGCAGCTTGGTGTGGTGGCCGTCCTTGGCCGAAAGAAACATGGGCAGGGCAACCGCGCGGGGGACGGGGCCGCAGGCGTAGCAGACGTCGAGTATGCCGTCGCAGGGGTCGGCATCAGGGCAGATGCGATAGCCCGAGCCATAGGTGGGGCCCAGCTGAATCGCCATGATGATCGCCCGCACGCGCTCGGCGGGCGCGCCGTCAAAGCTGACCGTCATGGGGTAGTTGCGATAGCGCAGGCCAAACTGCTCAAGTCCCGAGAGGGTGTAGAGCGGAGCACCCGTCAAGCCGGTCTTTTTGCGCAACTCGGTGGTGCCCAGGCCGATGGCGGCATCGATGCCGACCGAGAGCGTCTGGTCGTAGTACTCCACCGAAGCCTCGCCGCTTCCGCTTGCGGGGTTCCATGAGCGAATGCGCCCGATATCCTGGTGCTGCAGCTCGCAGGTGAGCAGCGCGCCAAAATCCTTACCGGAGAAATCGTCGATTCCGAGCGTCTGGGCAAAATCGTTGCCGGAGCCCACGGGCAGGACTGCAAGAGCGGGGCGGGCGTCCTCCTTTTGCGTCATAAGCCCGTTGACGACCTCGTGAATCACGCCGTCGCCGCCGAGTGCGATAACGGTGCGATAGCCCTGAGCCTGTGCGGCCAGCTCCTTGGCGTGTCCCATACGCTCGGTCAACACCAGGTCAAACTGGGATGCGCGTGCAGTCATGTCCAAAAAGCGTTGCAGGCGCTCGGCAACTTCGCGTGCCGCACCCGACTGGGCGGCTGGGTTGGCGATGATGAGCGTGCGACCAAAATCAGTTGCGTGCATGGGGCGACTCCCGGCGTGTGACATGACAGTGCGGTCGCGCTCAGGTCGAATTAGCCCCGATTGTGGCTGCACGGCGATTATTACATCTACTCTATCAGGTCGTTGTGGCGCTCGATAGCATCCGCTACCGTACCTCCCTCATCCACAATAAGCGAGCGGCGCTTGGGTGAGATGATGCGCTGGGCGGGGTACACGCCGCGGTGTCCGCCGGTTAGGTAGCTGATAAAGGCCACGATGACAAAGAACCCGGCGGCCGTGCCGTGGAACAGGTCGATGGCCATCATGCAGGTGGTGATGGGCACGTTGAGGCCGGCGCAGAACACGCCGAGCATGCCGAGAGCCGCCAGAAAACTGGGGTCAAGCCCGGTAAGGCAACCGATCCAGCCACCGAGTGCCGCACCGATGCCAAACAGGGGCGTGACCTCGCCGCCTTGGAAGCCCGCGCCCAGGGTAAGCGCTGTGACGACCAACTTGATGGCTGCGTCCGCCAGGGTGGTGTTGCCTGCAAATCCGGCGCCGGAAAGCCACGTGGAAAGGCCGGCGTAGTCCCAGGCGTCAAGGAGGGCATAGGCGGCCAAAACCACGAGTGCGCCCACGAGTGCGCGAGTAAGGTAATTGGTGATAAAGCGACCGTAAAGGCTTTTGACGGTTCGAACCGACCAGGCAAAGAGGCGTGCCGTCAGACCGAAGATAATTGCGCTGATAACAACGATGACAACCGTCCGCGGTGTCATGTTGGGAACGCTGGCGATGACATTCGCCTCGTACTCGGTTCCCAAGGCAAGTGACGTAAAGTAGCCGGTAAACGAGGCGACCAGGCAGTAGATGCCCGCGGTGTAGTCGATCTTGCCGATAAAGCACATCTCCATGCCAAAGAAAGCTCCAGCAAGGGGCGAGCCGAATACGGCGCCAAAGGCCGACGAGATGCCGGCGAGCATGAGGTCGTGGTGGTCATGTTTTTTGAGGTGGGCGAGGTTCGAGATGTTGCTGGCGATGGTGCCGCCAATCTGCACCGCGGCCCCCTCGCGACCGGCAGATCCGCCCGTTAGGTGCGTGAGCGTGGAGCAGACGAAGGTGAGAACGGCCATGCGCATATGGATGAGGCGTGTGCCCAGAGCGGAGTCGATGACCAGGTTGTTACCGCGTTTGGCGGCAAGGCCGTGGTTTTTGTACACCCATGCGGTGGCAACGCCCACAACGGGAAGCAAGGCGTAGACCCATGCATGGTGCTCGCGATAGTCGGTCGCGATATTCAGCGAGGTCAAAAACGCCCAGGCGGCAACGCCCATGGCGAGCGAGACGATGACGACGAGTGCGAGCAACTTGGCGCTCGCGAGTAGGTTGCGGGCGTTGCGGCGCGTGTCGGCAGCCAAGAGATGCTCGGAGCGGGTGAGCTGATGCCTGCCGGCCATGATGACGTCGTTAAGGGAGAAAAAGCCGCCGTCGTCGAGCGACTGGGAATGATCCTGCGCCTCGTTAGCGCTTTCGGGTTTGTCGGTAAAAGCCATACGTTCCTCTTCTTGATTGCAACACGAGCATTATAGAACGTGCCAAACGTGACAAACCGGCTGGTTGGTTTTGGTTCTGTTTCGCCGTCCGTTACCGACAGGTGTATTCGTGGGCACGGGCCGTGTCGCCGTCGTGCGGCGGGGGATTATACTGAGATAAACATAAAGAATCGGCGCCCGTGATGTGCGCCGTTGCATGCTAGAGGTGTATATGGCAGAGAAACTCATTCCGTTGGAGGACGCACGGGCGATCGTCTTGTCGCACGTGAATCGCACCGAAGTTGTCGAGATTCCCGTGTGGCAGGCTGCCGGTCTTCCCTTGGCCGAGGACGCGGTGGCCGATATCGACATCTCGCCGTTTGCTAACAGCGCTATGGACGGATATGCCGTGCGCTCGGCGGATTTGGCGCAGGGATCTGGCGAGGCGCCGGTGACGCTCGACGTTATCGGACACGAGGCCGCGGGCCATGTGTTTGAGGGCACAATTGGCGCGGGCGAGACGGTCCGCATCATGACGGGCGCACCGGTACCCGAAGGTGCCGATGCCGTGGTGAAGTATGAGATCGTCGATGTGCTCGTCGGTGACGGCAACGAGGGTTCGCGTGTGAGGTTCTCGGCGCCTGCCAAGGTAGGGGAGAACGCTCGCTCTGCCGCCGAGGAGGCCCATGCCGGCGATGTTGTGATGCACGCCGGCGAGGTCGTGGCTCCGGCGGGCGCCGGCTTGTTGGCGAGCGCCGGGTATGCGAGCGTGAAGGTCCATGCCGCTCCGCGCGTGGGCATTATCTCGCTGGGCACGGAGCTGGTCGCGCCGAGCGAGCTGCCGGCACGCGGGCAGATTCGCGATTCCAATTCCTCGGCGTTAATGGCCGAGGTGCTCGATGCTGGGGCCGACCCAGTGTTCTACGGCATTGCGCCCGACGACGAGCGGGCGATTGCCGAGCTGGTGCACCGCGCCGCGCAAGAGTGCGATTTTGTCATTACGAGCGGTGGCGCCTCGGCTGGCGACTATGACTACGTGACGGCGCTGGTTCGGCGCGAGGGCGAGGTGCTGTTCGATCGCATTTCGTTGCGTCCCGGCAAAGCCATTACGTTTGGCCTGCTCGGCGGCAAGCCCTATCTGGGGCTTTCGGGCAACCCCGCGGCGGCATACGTGGGCTTTGAGATGCTCGCCCGCCCGGCGATTCGCAAGATGCGCGGCTTTGCCGAGGGTGCGCGTCCCGTGCAGCAGGCGGTTCTTACCCACGGCGTGAAGAAGCGACAGGACCGACGCTTCTATGATCGCGCCACGGTTGCGCGCGATACGCAGACGGGTGAGCTTACGGTCACCGAGGCGCACAGCCAGAACTCGGCGCTGCTCGGAACCATGCAGCGTGCGAACTGCCTGTTGCGCATCAACGAGGGTCCGTGCGATCTTGAGCCGGGCGACGTCGTGGATGTCGTCCGTGTCGATCTGCCCGAGGGCGCCGTGCTGTAGGAGGAATGCTATGGAGTTGAAGATTTCGATCGTGACGTGCTCGGATACGCGCGATCTTGCCCAGGACGAAGCAGGCGCTGTGCTCGAGGAGCTCATCGCGGCGCAGGGCTGGATGGTTGCCTCGCATACGGTGGTGCATGACGATGTTGACGAGATCGGTGCTGCCATTGTGGCTGCGGCCGACGATTGCCAGGCCAACGTGGTCATCACCTGCGGCGGCACGGGGCTTTCGATGCGCGACGTGACGCCCGAGGCGACGCGTGCCGTCTGCGACCGCGATGTGCCGGGTATTGCCGAGGCGATCCGTGCATACTCTATGACCAAGACGCGCCGTGCCATGCTTTCGCGCGCCGTGTGCATGCAGCGTGGGGCTGCGCTTGTCATCAACTTTCCGGGATCCACGAAGGCGGCTCGCGAAAGCTGGGAGGCCGTGAGCGACCAGCTGGAGCACGCGGCCCACATGACGGCGGGCGGTGGACACGCTCGCTAAACTGCTTGCCTGTAGTGGAGTGACCTTATGGGTCGCTCCGCTTTTTTAAGCGGCGACAACGCGAGCGTCTTGCGGCTATCGGTATAAGAAATTATCAAACGATAATTTCTTATCACAAGCATTATTCGCGCTAAAGTATAATTCAATTACAGGATAAAGCCCGCGGCGGGGTGCCCGGGCGTAGCGCTCGAAAGGGTTGAACATGTTCGATATGGTTTCTCGCCGCGGATTCGTCTCGCTTTCTGCTGTCGCCGCTGCCGGCCTTGGCCTTGCTGGCTGCTCGGGCAACAAGACGTCTGAGCCGGCCGGCTCCGATGCGGGTTCTGCCAAGACTTCTTTCAAGAAGGCCGTCGGGCTGCAGGTGTTCGCCGCCAACTCGCTCGAGAAGGCTCTGCCCGAGGTTCAGAAGCTCTACACCGAGCAGACGGGTACCACCTTTGCCGACACGCAGTTTAAGGCGTCCGGCGACCTTGTCGAGCAGATGCGCGCCGGCGCCGCGGTTGACGTGCTCATCACGGCCTCCAAGGGCACTATGGACGACGCCGAGGCCGCCGAGCTCGTCGACGCCGACACGTGTGAGGACATGTTCGTCAACGACCTCGTGATTATTCGTGCCGAGGGCTCCGACACCAAGGTCGAGGCCATCGCCGACGTCGCGAACCTGGACGGCAAGATTGCCGTCGGCGACGCTAAGACCGTTCCCGCCGGCAAGTATGCCAACCAAGCGCTGGCTTCTGTTGGGCTCTACACCGGTACCGAGGGCGACGACGGCGAGTATGCACCCGAGCTCGCCGACAAGGTGGCCCTGGCCGACAAGGTCGGCACCGCCGCAGCTTACGTCTCTACGGGCGACTGCGTGGCCGGCTTTGTCTACAGCTCCGACATCTTCCGCTACGACGGCATCGAGGAGGCCTTCGTGTGCCCCGAGGATTCGCACAAGCCCATCGTGTATCCGGGTGCCGTTGCCGAGAGCTCCGAGCACGCCGACGAGGCCAAGGCGTTCATCGACTTCTGTCTGACCAACAAGAAGGCGCAGAAGATTTGGGCTAAGTACGGATTTGAGCTTTCCGCGTAGTGCGGCTTGGAGCGATAATCCCATCGTTTTGTCTTTTGCCCTGTCCTCGTCTTTCCTTGGAGCGTTTCGTGCGTAATAGATTTCGCATTCTTGTCGCCTGTGCTTTGACGCTCGCGCTTTGCTGGGTGCCGGGATGGGCGTTTGCCGGTGGTACTGAGGGCGGGGCCCAGGTTGCCGTGACCGCCAAGGGGCTTTCTTATGGGCTCGATGGTTTTGAACGGTTAGCCAAGGGGACCGCCCGTGTCATGGAGGGCCAGCCCGAGGGCTATCGGTTTCCCGTTGAAGGGGACACGGACCTCATAGTGGCGCCTGCTGCCGATCGCGTTGTGGTGTGGGTATCGCCCAAGGCGGTCGAGAAGTATGGATTGGATCCGCAGGACAACGAGTGCGCATCGGGTCTCAAGGCTCTCGTCTGCGAGCTTGACGGCGCAAACTGCATGGGAGGCGCACGGCTGGAAGACATGGATCTTCCTTGGTATGCCACGACGGAAGCGGCGTTTAATGTCGGTGGGTATACCTATGCCTTTGATGAGCGCGGTGCGAATGGGGACCGCTATGTGGTCATCGCATCAGCCTCGGGTGATGCCAAGGGCGGCGCGCGTTGGCTTGATAGCGCTCAAATCGTGGAAGCATCATCCGTTGTGATGCAAGATGAACAGGAGCCCTTGGCGTCCCTTGTCGCCTTTTTGACCGGCATCGACTATCGCCCGCTTTGGGTGTCTATCAAAACGAGTGGCCTTGCCCTGGTGATTGCCTTTGCGCTGGGCCTGTTTGCCGCATGGAAGACTATGGGCACGACGAGCCGCGTGAAGGGCCTGCTCGACTCGGCCTTTACCATCCCCATGGTGCTGCCTCCCACGGTGTGCGGCTTTCTGCTCCTCATGCTGTTTGGCCGCTCGACCGGGGTTGGCCAGTGGCTTATCGCGCACGGCATCTCGATCGTCTTTACCTGGCCAGCGGCGGTGATATCTGCCGTGGTGGTGTCGTTTCCCCTGGTCTACCGTACGGCGCTCGGCGCCTTTGAGAGCCTGGACACGCAGATGCTCGACGCCGCGCGAACCCTGGGGTGGTCCGAGCGCCGTATCTTTGCCAAGCTTATGATGCCACTCGGCTGGCCCTCGATCGCCGCCGGTACGGTGCTCGCCTTTGCCCGTGCGATGGGTGAGTTCGGTTGCACCCTCTTCTTTGCGGGTAACTATGCCGGTATTACGCAGACCATCCCCATCGCTATCTACTTTGAGTGGATGGGTGGCAACATCTCAGTTGCCCTCTTTTGGGTTGTCGTCGTGATTGCGTTTAGTTTCCTGGTCATCCTGTTTATCAACATGTACACCGCGCATTCGCAAAAGTATCGCGAGCGGGGCCTTTCCCGTGCGGAGCGCAAGCGGGCCAAAGAACTCGCCGATACGGCCGATTCGCTCGACCCGGTGGGCGGCGATGCCCTGCGTATCGATCGCGAGGCGCTGGCCGAGCTCATGCGCGATGATGCCACTCTGCAGGGAGGTCGATAGGCCATGTCGATCGTTCTGGATATCAAAAAGCGCTATCCCGGGTTTACGCTCGATATGCAGCTTGAGGCTGGAGAGGAGCGCGTGGCGCTGCTGGGCGCCTCGGGGTGCGGCAAGAGCTGTACGCTACGCTGCATTGCCGGTGTGGAGACGCCCGACGAGGGCAAGATCGTCGTCAACGGCGTGACCTTTTTTGATTCGGCGGCGGGCATCAACCTATCGCCCCAGGAGCGTAAATGCGCCCTGCTGTTCCAAAACTATCAGCTGTTTCCCAATATGACGGTGGCCGATAACGTGTGCGCCGGCGTACAGGATGCGGGTGACGTCGCTGCACGCAAAAAGCTCGCCGAGCGCTATCTGGGCATTTTTGGTCTGGCCGATTTTGCCGACCGCTATCCCGCACGCCTCTCGGGTGGTCAGCAGCAGCGCGTGGCGCTTGCGCGCATGGTGGCGGCACACCCGGGCATTTTTATGTTCGACGAGCCCATGAGCGCGCTCGATGCCTACCTTAAGAGCGCGCTCGAGCAGAACATGCTCGACCTGTTCGACGTGTGCAACCGCACCGTGCTCTACGTGAGCCACGATATCGACGAAGCGTGTCGCCTGTGCCAGCGCATTTGCGTGATGCATAACGGGCATGTGGAGGAGATCGGCTCCGTCGAAGATGTGGTCCGCCGGCCGCAAACCTTGGCCGCGCTGCGCTTGACGGGCTGCAAGAACACAAGCCGGGCGTGCAAGATCGGCGACGAAGAAGTTGAGGCTCTCGACTGGGGCATGACCTTTAATGTGGGTCGCGAGGTTCCTGATGATGTGGCGTACCTGGGGATTCGCGCAAGTTACTTCCATGTTGACAACCGTGCCGAGCGGGGTCGTAACAGCTACGACTTACACGTGGCCCGGGTGAGCGATTCGCGCTTTGAGCGGCTGGTGCTGTTGGACGTGCCACGTGTCGATGCGCCCACGCGTCTGCAGTGGAAGGTCAACAAGGTGAGCGTGGCTTCCGACGAGCTGCCGCAGGCCGACGAGACCCTGCGCATGCACTTCGATGCCAAGAGAATTCATCTGGTTTGTCGATAATGTGACAAAGGGACAGTCCCTTTGTCCCTTCTGCTGCGTCGCGTAGGGGTTGCGATACGCCGTCCGCTCGCGGCGCCACCATGCGTATACTGGGAGGAAAAGATTGACCTATGAGAGGAGGGATCGATGGCTGACGATTTCATCAAGCTCACGCAGATGACCGCTGCCTCTGGTTGAGCCGCTAAGTTGGCTCCTGGAGCCCTCGCCCAGGTCCTGGGCGACTTACCCAATGTGCATAACGACAACCTGCTCGTGGGGTTCGATACCTCCGACGATGCGAGCGTCTTTCGCGTTGGCGACAACTTGGGCCTCGTGCAGTCCATCGACTTCTTCCCGCCGATGGTCGATGACCCGTTTCTGTTTGGTCAGATCGCCGCGGCCAACTCGCTTTCGGACATCTACGCCATGGGCGGGCGGCCGAGCCATGCCATGAACCTGCTGTGCATACCTAACTGCCTGGGCGTCGAGGTTGCCGGCCAGATTTTGGCGGGTGGCGCCGACAAGTGCGTCGAGGCTGGCTGCACCATCGCGGGCGGCCACACCATCAACGACGACGAGCCCAAGTACGGCCTGTCCGTGAGCGGTTTTGTGCCACTCGACCGCATGCTCGCCAACAGCGGTGCGCGCGTGGGCGATGTCCTACTGCTGACCAAGGCGATCGGCTCGGGCATTATCACCACGGCCATTAAGGGCGAGCTCATCGAGCAGGACGAGGCCAGCCAGATGTTTGATTCTATGCGCACCCTCAACGAGGCCCCGATCCGTTTGGCCGAGGGGCTCGAACTTCACGGCTGCACCGACATTACGGGCTTTGGCCTGATTGGGCATGCGTGCGAGATGGCCGAGGGCTCGGGCGTGCAGATTGAGCTTGCGTCGGGGGCGGTGCCGCTCTTTGACCAGGTGCTCGACATGGCGCGTCTGGGCATTATCCCCGCTGGCTCCTACCGCAACCAGGACTTCTTTGGCCCGCGCGTGGCGGCCGACGATGACCTGGAGCCGGGCATGCTAGATGCGCTGTACGACCCGCAGACCTCGGGCGGCCTGCTCATCGCAGCGCCTGCTGCCGATGTGGATGAACTCGCGCGCCGTCTGCATGCCGAGGATCGCATCGCCGCCACAATCGGCCGCGTGTGCGAGGCGGTGCCGGGTGGTCCTGCCGTTCACGTTGTGCATTAAGGAAAACCGTTTATGCGACCGTCTGCTGTACTGGGCGGTCCCTTTTGAGAGGATTTGCTATGTCACCTAAGATTGAAGTCAATGCCATGGGCGATGCCTGTCCGCTGCCCGTCGTCAAGACGCTTAAGGCGCTCAAACAGCTTGACGGCGAGGGTGCCGTGGTGACCTCGGTCGATAACGAGACCGCCGTCAAGAACATCTCCAAGATGGCGCAGGAGAAGGGCTGCACGGCCTCGGTCGAGAAGATCTCGGACGCCGAGTGGCACGTGACCGTCACGACCGCGGGTGCCGTGGCCGTTGCGGACCCCGAGCAGGACGGTGCCGCTTTCTGCGACGCCAGCGCCGGCAAGGGCAAACTCGTCATTTCCGTCTACACCGATTGCATGGGCCGTGGCGACGACGAGCTGGGCCACAAGCTCATGAAGGCCTTCATCTTTGCCGTGACGCAGCAGGAGGAGCTGCCCGCGACCATGCTGTTCTACAACGGCGGTGCCAAGCTCACCGTAGAGGGCTCTCCGGTGCTCGACGACCTGAAGGGCCTGGCCGAGCAGGGCGTCGAGATTCTCACCTGCGGTACCTGCCTGGACCACTTTGGCATTAAAGACCAGCTTGCGGTGGGCGAGGTCACCAACATGTACGTGATCGTGGAGAAGATGGAGCAGGCCGTGCGCGTCGTGCGCCCGTAGCGTATTGGTTGGAGTTGCCATGAGGGAGAAGCGCCCGGCGCTTGTCATCACGTTTCCCACCACGGCGGCCGCCATGGGGTGCGAGACCCTATGCATCGAGCGCGGCCTTCCCGGGCGAACGATTCCCGTGCCCGGGGAGGTCGCTGCCGGCTGCGGTCTGGCGTGGAAGGCGTTGCCTGCCGATGAGGAACTGCTGCGCGCCGAGCTTGCCGCAGCGGGCATTCCCACCGAGGGCTATACCGTGATTGATATGTGGGAGGTCGTGCGATGATCTATCTGGATAACGCGGCGACGACCATGCACAAGCCGCAGACGGTCATCGATGCCGTGACGCAGGCGATGTGCTCGCTCGGCAATGCCGGGCGCGGCGCCACGTCGGGTGCCCTCGATGCCGCTCGTACGATTCACGCTTGCCGTGCCAAGCTCGCGCGCCTTTTGGGTTGCCCGAGGGCGGACCATGTGTGCTTTACGCCCAACTCCACGGCGGCGCTCAACACCGCCATCAACGGGGTGGTGCGCCCCGGCGACCATGTGGTCACAACGGTGCTCGAGCACAACTCCGTGCTGCGTCCGCTCAACCGCCTGGCGGCAGAGCAGGGTGTGACGGTTGAGCATGCGGGCTGTGATACCAACGGCGTGCTCGACTACGACGAGCTCGAGCGGCTGGTCACGCCCGGTACGCGTGCTGTGGTGGTGACGCACGCCTCCAATGTGACTGGCAACGCGGTCGACATTGCGCGCGTGGCGGCCATGGCCAATGCTGCCGGCGCGCTGGTGATCGTCGACGCCTCGCAGTCTGCCGGCGCGATGCATATCGATATGCAGGCCATGGGGCTCGACGTGGTGTGCTTTACTGGCCACAAGGGACTCATGGGTCCGCAGGGGACCGGCGGGCTGGCCGTGGCGGAGGGCATTGACGTGGCGCCGTGGGCCATGGGCGGCACGGGCGTGCACAGCTTCGATGCGCTGCAGCCGCTTGAGTGGCCCACGCGCCTTGAGGCGGGCACGCTCAACGGCCACGGCATCGCGGGACTTTCCGCAGGTCTCGACTTTATCGAGGCGCAAAGCGGGGTCGAGGCGATTGCGGCGCATGAGCGAGCACTGGCGGATCGCTTTCTCGCTGGCGTGCGCGAAATCCCGGAGATCAAGCTCTACGGCGCCTTTGACCAGCCGTCGCGCTCGGCGATCGTCTCACTCAACGTGGGTGATATCGACTCTGCCGAGATCTCGGACGCGCTCATGCAGGGGTGGGGGATTGCGACGCGCCCCGGTGCCCATTGCGCCCCACTCATGCACCGTGCGCTGGGAACCGAGCGCCAGGGCGTAGTTCGCTTCTCGTTTGGTTACTTCAACGCGGCCGAGGAAGTCGACACCGCGATTGACGCTTTGCGCGATTTAAGCAGCGATTAGACCAACCATTTGCGCCCTTAGATAAACCGTTTGCGCAGCCTTCCCGCATTGTCGCTTATACAGGGTATTGTGTGATGATGGCCCACACTGGGACTCTGTATCTTTGCAAATTGCGGGAAGGTTCCTATGAACAGGATCACTGCTGCCCTCTATAGGTTTTTAGTCGTCTATCTTTCGGTCGCGATGGTCGTGACCTCGATACCCCTTGCGCCCAGCACAGCCTATGCCGATGACGCCGGGGCGCTTGCCGTTGAGAGCGAGGCCCAAGAGACCGACTCGGGCTCCGATACCGATGCGGTCGATGAATCATCACCTTCGGACGAAAGCGCTTCATCCGCGTCTTCCGATCAGGAGAATAATACGCAGGACGACTCATCCAGCGCGGCATCCGACGCCCCCGGGACGAGCCTAGCTCAGGACCTCACAAGTGCTGCGACTGATTCCGATGCTGCAAAGAGCTCGCCTGCAACGTCAGAGTCCTCGTCCGATGACAGCGAAGTCGATCCCCTCGTGTATGAGGGCCCAACGGTCTATGAGTATGCCAAGCTTATGCCGAACGGCTATGTGTATCCGTGCGATGCAAGCGGAAGCGTTACGGTAGAGATCGATGGAAACGACCCGTATGGGAGCTCTGTCGACGGTAAATTGGTAACCAATCTGATCGTTGATTACGGAGTGGATGGGGTCCCCGGATATATTTGTGAGTATTCCTCCAATTTGCGTTCGGTGCGTTTTGAGAACAGCTCTATTTCTTCAATTGGACTACACGCCTTTTCTGGGTGTTCCAATCTCGTCGATATCAGCTTTTCCGGTATGACCATTGGGGGCATCGGAACAGAGGCGTTTTCTGGGTGCGGATCGCTTACGAGCCTGAACATTAATGACGTTGCTACCATCGGCTCTATGGGCGATGCCGCGTTTGCCTGGAGCGGGCTGCGGTCTACGGGTCTCGACAAGGTCGTTGGTCTCAGTTCGATTCCTGAGAACGCTTATAATGCCTGCAGCGCTCTGACCGATACCGGTCTGGGCGGGAACACATCCATCACATCAATCGGCGTTAATGCGTTCAAAAACTGTTCTCGCCTTGCGACGACGGGACTCGAGAACAATACGACGATCAAGACGCTCCGCGAAGGTTGTTTCTCCGGGACCAATATGAGCGGCGGGCTGACGCTGCCCCTTTATTCCAAGATCGAGGAACTGCCGAGTCGTGCGTTCTATGGCTCTAAGCTCGAAACCGTGTACCTTGGGTGCGGCCATGCGGTGCTCATTAATTCCACCACGTTTCCCAAGCAGTACATGACTGTCATGGTCCCTGCCAAGATGGTTTCGCAATACGAAAGCGGCCACCCTAAAGAGGTTTGGGAGAGCTGCAATGGTAGCCTGCCCGTCCCCGTGGGTAAGGTACTCCAAAAGATAAAGATTTCGCGCGATCCCGACAAGATGGCCTATCAGCAGGGGGAAAAGATCTCGCTCGAGGGCATGAGCGTCACGTTTCAATATCCTCATTCGACGATGGATAGCGACTACGAAGCCCTCATAAAGGAAGAACTCGGCGAGTACCTTACGGCAACCCCTTGCGACGGCGACGTCTTCGATGGCTCGATGGACGGAGAACCCATACAGCTGGTGTATGACGATGGCTACACGCGCCTTGTCGCGTACAGCAAGGGCAACCTGCAGCAGGCAGCCTACGAGTATGCCAAGCTCATGCCCAACTACTATCTGTATCCGTGCGACGCAAACGGAAATCTTACGGTAGAAATCGATGAAAACAACCCGCGCGAGAACTCTGTCGATGGTCGAATGGTAACGAATTTGATTGTCGATTACGGGGTTGATGAAGTCGACGCACAGCTCTGCGCCGACTCTACCAATCTGCGCTCAGTGCGCTTCGAGAACAGTTCCATTTCCAAAATCGGATTGCACGCCTTCTATAACTGCCCGAATCTCACCGATATCAGCCTTTCCGGTATGACCATCGGCACCATCGGGAAAGAGGCATTCTATGGCTGCAAGTCGCTTATGAGTTTGAACATCAACGAGGTTGCCACTATTGGCTCTATGGGCGACGCCGCGTTTGCCGAGAGTGGACTGGTGTCCACGGGGCTCGACAAGGTTGTCGGCCTCACATCGATTCCCGACAGAGCCTACGAAGGCTGCAAGGCTCTGACCGATACCGGCCTGGACAAGAATGCCTCCATTACATCGATTGGCGTTTGCGCGTTCAGGTTTTGCTCGAACCTTGCTACCACAGGGCTCGAGAGCAACACAACGGTCGAAACGCTTGGCCACACCTGCTTCTACGGCACCGACTTGAGCGGCGGACTGACGCTGCCATATAACTCCAAGATCGAGGAGTTGCCGGAAAAGGCGTTTGGCAGTACCAATCTCGAGACCGTGTTCTTTGGGTGCAACCATGCGGTGCTCATTAACACCGACACGTTCCCCAAATACAACATGACCGTCATGGTCCCCGCAAAGATGATTCCAAAGTACAGCAAGGGAGAGCCCAAGGCTGTTTGGGAGAGGTGCAACGGCTGCCTGCCCGTCCCGGTGGGCAAGGTGCTCGAGAACGTTGAGATCTCATGCGACCCCAACAACATGACCTATGAGCCGGGGGACACCATTTCGCTCGAGGGCATGAGCGTCGAGCTCGATTACCCGCATACGGTATCGATTTGGAACTACGAGGCGCTCATACAGGAAGAGCTCGGCGAGTACCTTACGGCGACTCCATGCGACGGTGACGTCTTCGATGAGTCGATGGACGGACAGCCCGTAAAGCTCGTTTATGACGATGGCTATTCACATTTTGAAACCCAGACCAAGGGCACGCTACAGCTTAAGAAGCCTGAGCCGACGTCGTTCCAGATCTCCTATGCTCAAACGATCGATAAAGGCGAACGCAAACTGATGGACGGCGTTGAGCTGCCCGATGTTTCCGGCGCGACGACGATCGATGCGGGCGCCGAGGTCACGCTCGATGCCGGTGCTTTGGGGATGCTCAACGACAACATCACGTTTAAGGGCTGGTATGACACCGAGTCCGGCAAGTACATCTCCAAAGAGACGGCCTACACGTTTACGCCGGATAAGGATCTGTCCCTGGAGGCTCGCTTTAAGCTCAAGGACTATGCGGTGCATGTCAACGATGCGCAGGCGACCGATTCGTCGCAGGACTATGCGCACCTGAGTGTTACCGCCCAAAACTGCTATCGCAATGCCGGCGAGACGGTTGAGGTTTCCGCCGTCACGGATAATGCCCTGTTCCTGGGCTGGTATCTGGGCGAGGGCGATGATGCGTACGCCGCGAGCGATCAGCTCGACTTTACCTATACGGTGGACAAGGCGGACGCGATTGTGTCCGAGGACAAGGCTGACGCTAGGATCGAGATCACTCCGCGATACTGCGCTCCGCAGGCGAGCGTTGTGCTGAGTGTGGATGGGGTCGATGAGAACGGGCAGCCGCTCGGGCAGTTCCTTTCCACCGGTCTGTATGGCATCGGGTCGCGCGTAACGGTCGTGGCGGTGCCAATGCCTGGCTATGTGTTTGACTACGCGACCGATGCCCTCGGCAACGTTGTCTTTACCGGCGACGATGGTCCGTCCTACACGTTTGTGCTCGAGGGAGATGTGCAGTACACCGCGCATTTCCGCGAGGCGACTGACCCCGACGAGTCACTCGCGGCGCTGAAGGCCGCGCTCATTGCCGCGATTACGGCTGCGGCCGTTCTCGCCACCATGTATGGCCTGGGCGAGATTGTCGACCCCATCGCGGCCGACGCGGTGATTGAGATCGGTATGGCCGACAACATTGAGGATGTTGCCGCTGTGGGTACCAAGGTGCTCAAGGAGATTAAGGACATCATCGACGACCACAAGAAGCCCAAGCCTCATGGCGACCATAAGATTGAGATTATTGCCACCGCGCAGCCCGAGGTGGGCGGTGCCGTTACCGGCGGTGGTTTCCACTACGAGGGGACGGTCGCCACGCTCGAAGCCGTCGCAAATCCCGGCTATCGCTTCGTATGTTGGAAAGAGAACGGCGTCGAGGTCTCGACATCTCCTCTCAAGACGATGACGATCACGGACCTGACGCCCGAGGTTGTAAAGATGACGGCCGTCTTTGAGAAAAAAGTCGAGGTCACGGCAGTTGCCGAAGCCGATGGCATTCAGGCCGATTTTTCGACGTGCTGCACCGCAAGCCCTGTAAAGCAGAGCATCACCCGTGGCGATCAGGCTATGGTCACTGCGAGCGAGGGCCCCGACTATGCCTTTGTGGGATGGTTTGAGGACGGCATCGAGGTTTCGCCCGAGCGCACGTATATCTTCGAGGCCGAGGTCGACCGCCATCTGGTTGCGCGCTTCCGCAAGGCGGACAAGACTATTCTGGTGAATACCGATCCCTTCGATAGCGCCGAGGTGCTGTGCGATGGCATGCCAGTCGTGGATGGCAAGGTTCGCGCGAAGGATGGCGATATTCTCACGTTTACGATGCGGCCCAAGGTGCGCCCCGACAATCCGGAGAAAACGTACCGTTTTGTAGAGTGGCGAGAAACCGATGCGCAGGGTATCACGATTGCCAACAAGCAGGAAGTTTGCGAATACCGCGTTAACGGGAATGCCCGGATCGAGGCTGTAATGGACGGCAGAGATACGCATACCGTGCGTGCCGAGGCCGACCCGCTCGAGGGCGGCACCGTTACGCTGAAGCGCGGCGAGACTGCCGGCATGGTTCTCGAGGTCCCCGAGGGTGAGCGCGTGACCGCGGAGGCTACGCCATCCGAGGGCTATATCTTTGACGGTTGGTATCTGAGCAATGGTGGCTCGGATACTACGTCGACGCTGGTTTCGAGCGAGCGTTCGTATACCTTTGAGCCCATTACCGACTGCGTGGTCCAGGCGAAGTTTACGCGTGCCTGCAAGGTGGACGTTGTCGTTGAGCCGGCCGCGGCCATGGCGGGCAAATATATGGTGCACGGTGAGGGCTACTGCATGAAGGGCGAGCCTGCCACGCTGAGCATTGAGCTCACGGCGGAGGCGAGCAAACAGTTTACCTTTAAGGGCTGGTACGACGCCAAGACGGACCTGCTTTTGGGTACCGACCCCAGCTATCTCGAGTTCTATCCCGAGGACGTGGAATGCACCGTGCGCGCGGTGTTTGAGGAAAATACCTATACCGTGACGGCGAAGGCCAAGAAGACCTTTGTGGAGCGCGGTACGGTTGAGATTGAGGGGCACCCGGGGGTATCTTCGGTTACCTGCGGATATGGCGACACGGTGATGCTCAAGGCGAAGGCCAATGACGGCTACCGCTTTGACCATTGGAAGGATGACTCCGGTAAGGAGTACGACTCTGCCGAGCTGGTCGTTAAGGTTACCAAGTGCGACACCTATATCGCGATCTTTACCGACTCAAAACCCGAGGTAATGGTCACGGCCGATTCGTGGCTCGGCGGTACTGTGACGTGTAATGGGACCGTGGTGAAGCCTACGACCGATACGTTCAAATTAGGGGAGACCCTTCATCTGACGGCTAAGGCCCATCCTGGTTTTTTGTTCTGGGGTTGGTACGTCAATGGTCGCCTGAAGAGCCTTAAGCACGAGACCTCGTTGGTTGCGAAGGCTCGCGGTAAAACCGGACACTGCGTTATTACCGCGGCCTTTGTGCCGATCGATACCGTCTGCGTGCCTCTCGCCGATCCTGCGGAGGGCGGCACCGTCAAGGCGAGCCGAATCCTTGCCGACCGCGGCGCGGAGGTTGCCCTTAAGGCGACGCCCAATCCCGGTTACGTCTTTACTGGTTGGTATACGGCCGACGGCACGTTTGAGTCTGCCGATGCGGAGTTCACCTGCCACCAGGAGCGCAGCCATGTGCACGTCGCTCGCTTTATGGCAAAAAGCTATGAAGTCGACGCCACGACGGTAGTCGATTCCGGCACCGGTTCTCTGGTCGAATCGAGCGTCGCCGGCTGGGTCGAGGGCGCAGGCACCGTCGAGGCGGGGCATGCCGCCACGCTGACGGCGCATGCGCTTTCGGGCTATGCGTTTGAGTATTGGGCCGATGCCTCGGGCGCCGTGGTAAGCCGTGACAGCATCTATCACGTGGTGCCGACGTCTGACACGACGCTTCAGGCCGTGTTCTCGGCAAAACAATATACGGTGGACGTCTCGTGCGAGGAGAGCATGGGCACGGTCGAGGGCGCGGGGGCGTATGCCGCTGGACAGGTCGCAACCGTGCGTGCGGTCGCCGCCGAGGATACGGCTTTTGTGGGCTGGTTCCGTAACGGCACATGCGTGAGCTCCAAGAAAACCTATCGATTTACCGTGCGTGAGGATACGTCGCTCTATGCCGTCTTTGCGTCGGGTTCGTATGTCGTGCATACCGTTGCTTCGCCTGCCGAGGGCGGAGCCGTGAGCGGCTTTGGTGGCTATGAGGCTGGCGACCGCGCAACGCTTCGTGCGATCGCCAACACCGGGTATTCGTTTGCGGGTTGGACGGACGACAAGGGCGAGACAGTCAGCGAGAACGCCGACTATACCGTTAAGGTCGCGGGTGACGCCACCTATACGGCGACCTATACGCCTAAGTCCTATCAGGTCGTTTTGAGCGCGAGTGACGATAGCGTTAGCACCCTGAGCGGCGAGGGCTCCTATCAATTCGGTGATACGGTCGAACTCAACGCTACGCCTATGGGTACCAAGCGATTTGCCGGTTGGTATGTCCTGGATGCCGAGGGCAACAAGTTGCTGCTGAGCTGCGACGCCCATTGCTGGGTTAAGCTCGACAAGGATATGGTCGAGGGGCTGGAGGACGATACGTTGGAGCTCCAGGCCGTGTTTGCCGATCCGTACGAGGTGACCGTTACGGGCGAGGTCGTGGTGAAGGACAAGGCTTCGAACAGGGGCTGCCGTGTTACGGGCAGCGGTAGCTTTGCCGTGGGCGACCAGGTGGAACTGTCCGCTGTTGCCGGTATGGGCTATCGCTTTGTGGGCTGGAGCACCGATAAGGAGGGCACCTCGATTGTCGAGACCGCGACGACCCTCGATGTGACCGCCACGCAAGACATAACGTACTACGCGCAGTTCGAATCCGATGGACAGGTGACCATTACCGTCACTGGCTCGTCCATCTTCCGCGGTACGGCCCTTCTGGTCGACGGCATTCCTGCCGGCAGCAGGTCCTACGACAGGGGCGACATGTTTATGGCGATTGCGATCCCGTGGAAGAAGTACCACTTCTCGCATTGGATCGACGATGCGGGTGTTACGGTGAGCTACAGCGCTTTCTATATCGGTACCGCCAAGGAGAATAAGCAGCTTACGGCCGTGTTCTACGAGACGGGCTGCGATGTTCAGGTCGCTACTTATCCTAAGGATGCTGGCTTTTCGATGGTAGCGCTCGGTACGGGTGGCTCCTACCACTCCGCGGCGATTATGTTTACCGTGCCGCATAAGGGTTGGAAGTTTAAATACTGGGTCGATGAGAACGGCATGCCCGTTGGCTTTACGCCGGTCATTAACCGCGTGGTGTTTGGCAACCGAACCTTTACGGCCGTTTATGAGCGGGCGTCGATGACGGTTACGGCGGTGGATTCGCGTCAGGGAGGACACGTCGAGGGTTCCTCCGAGGACGAATCTCTGGGCTATGCCGTGACCAACGAAGTCGAGAACGGTGAGTCCACGACCCTGACTGCCGTTCCCGATGCGGGCTATGTGTTCGATGGGTGGTATGCACGCAACGACGACGGGTCGCTGGGCGATGAGCCGCTGAGCACGGATGCTACCTGGACGTTTGTCCCCGAGGACAACATGACTGTCGAGGCGCGCTTTGCGGAGGCGCCTAAGTACAAGGTGACGGCCCGAGCGGTCAACGGATCGGTTGATCCGGAGTCTGCTTTGGTCGCCACGGATGGCAAGGTGACGCTTTCGGCGGCGCCCGATGAGGGCTGCTACCTGACGCGCGTGACCGTTGCCGAAGAGGCTGGCGAGGATGGTTCGGCCGGCAATGCCTATGACCTTGATATTTCTGACTATAAGGGTGGGGCGTATGAGGTCACGCTGAGTGGCGTGAGTGCTCCGCAGCAGGTCACGTTTGAATTCGCAAAGGCTGCGACTCCGGAGGTGCTCGCTCAGCCGCAGGATGCGAGTGCTTACGAGGGCGATCCGGTTGAACTTTCGGTTGCCGCCGAGGCGGGGCGCAACGTTCGCGTCCATGCGGCCGTGTCTTCTGGATCCGCTGCAGACGTCAAGCTGAGCTACCAGTGGTATCGCGTGTCTGACGATGGCGGCAAGGCGGTGGCGCTGAAGGGCGAGACGGGGGAGACGCTTTCGTTCACCCAGCTTGACAGCGACGGCGAAGGCGAGTGCTTCTGTCGCATTACGCAGAACTACCTGGGCACGGTGACAAAGACGGATACCGAACATGCGAAGGTATCCATCGTGCCGCGAGAAGCACTTGTGTTTAACGGGCGCGTGCTGCCGGTGGCGACCGCTCACGATGAGTCCCGCGTCGTGATTGCGGGCGCTACGGGCGGCAAGGCACCGTATGCGTACAACTTGGATGATGCTGAGGTTCCTGAGGGCATGCAGCTGACGCTGGCAGATGACGGATCGGGCGCCTTGGTGCTCTCGGGCGTGCCTGCGGCTACGGGTGTTTGTCGCTTTAAGATTTCGTGCACCGATGGCCTGGGCGACAAGTGCGATGCACACTTCGCGCTGCTCGTGAAGGCGAAGGAAGCCCCGCTTACATTTGAGGGCCAGACCTTTACCTATAACGCGACGGCGCAGGCCCCGGAGCTTTCGGGCGTGCCCGAGGGTTGCGAGGACGATGTCAAACTGACCTATGTTGGCACGGGCGACACACATTACTCGTCGGATCAGGCGCCGGTGGATGCCGGCACGTATCGTGCGGTGGTGACGCTCGACGCCAAGGGATATGTCGGTAATGCCTCCTGTGACTTCACGATCGAGAAGGCCCCGGTCGATATTTCGATCGAGACGTCTGATGTGACATACGATGGCGCACGACACGGTGCGGCGGTTGCGGTTGCCGGCCTTGATGCGTCTGGCTATTCCGTTGCCTATTGCGGTATAGATGGAACGTCCTATGGTCCGACGGCGCTGGAGCCGTGCGACAGCGGTAACTACCGCGTCACGGTTAAGGTGACTGACCCCAACTATCAGGGTAAAAAGTCCGCCGAGTTCTCGATTGCAAAGGCAAGCCAGGTTATTACGGGAACGACGAGCTATTCGGGTGTATACGGTGGAGACCCCATTGTGTTTAACAACGTTGCCCAGACTCCCGTGACTTTTGAGCTGGTCGATTCCGATGACGATAGGGGCCCGGTTTCGATTAAGGGACGCTGCGCGACGGTGAAGGCTGCCGGTACGGCACGTGTTGTCGCCCATGCCAAGGCGTCTCGAAACTATCTTGTCGCCGAGGACGTCGAGTTGACGGTTTCCGTTGCACCTGCCCAGTTGCTGGTGAAGGTCGACGATGCCGAGCGCTTTGAGGGCCAGGAAAATCCCGAGTTTACCTCCAGCTTGGTGAGCCGTTGCGACACCTCGGACGTTAAAGTTACGTACTTCTGCTCGGCGAATAAGAAATCGCCGGCGGGTGAGTACCAGATCGACGCGGCGGTTGCCGATCCGAACTTTGATGTCGCGGTCGACCCCGGTACGCTGACGGTCAAGAAGAAGCCCGAACACTACAAGGTGACGGCGAAGGCAGTCAACGGTTCGGTCGACAACGACTTGGTTTCGGTCGTTGAGGGCGGGGATGCGACCCTCTCGGCGACGCCCGACGAGGGCTGCTACCTCGAGCGCGTGACGGTCGCGCAGGCCGGCTCAGATGCGACCGTTGACCTCGACATTTCTGATTACAAGGGCGGGGCGTACAAGGTCACGCTGAGCGATGTCACCACATCGCAGGAGGTCGCGTTCGAGTTTGCGAAGGCGGACGCTCCGCGTGTGGTCGCGCAGCCGCAGGACGTGAGCGTCCATGAGGGCGATTCGGCTGTGCTCTCGGTCGCGGCCGAGGCGGGCAAGAACGTCGCCGACCACGCGGCCTCGTCCACGGGTTGCGCTGCCGAGGTTGAGCTCTCCTACCAGTGGTTCCGCATGGTGAATGGCAAGGCCGTGGCGCTCGAGGGCGAGACGGGGGAGACGCTCTCGCTCGCGGACCTCGACGACGAGCTGGCCGGCGAGTATTTCTGCCGCATCACTCAGCGCTACCTTGGTACTGAGAAGCAGACGGACAGTGATTGCGTCTCCGTCTCCGTCGTTGCCTGGGACACCCTTGTGTTTAACGGTGGCCTGCTGCCGGCAGCGAGTGCGCACGGCACGTACATCGCCACGATTGCCGGGGCCGCGGGCGGCAAGGCTCCGTACGAGTACGCATGGGATAAGACGAAGCTCCCCGACGGGCTCAAGCTCTCCCGTACTTCGGGCGGTCTGACGCTCTCTGGTGTTCCGTCCAAGACGGGCGTTTCCGCCTTCGATATTACGTGCACGGATGCCCGTGGCGAGGCCACGACCGCCCGCTTTGCGCTCGTTGTCCAGGCAAAGCACGTAATACTTACGTTTACGGATGGCGACTATACCTTTAATGGCGCACCGCAGACACCTGAAGTTTCCGGTGCCCCTAAGGTCTGCAAGGGCGACCTTAGGGTCTGGTACTTCGGTACCGGAAGCACGCAATATTCCTCGACGGAGGCCCCGACCGATGCCGGCACGTACCGCGCTGTCGCCACGCTGCGCAGCCACGGCTACATCGGTGCCGCTACCTGCCAGTTCGAGATCGCTCCGGCAAAGCTCAAGGTGAAGGTTGACGACGCTGAGCGCTTCGAGGGAGAGGCGAACCCAGCGTTTACCTCGAGCCTGGAGAGTGCGGTTGACACTTCGCGTGTGAAGGTCGAGTACTCCTGCGATGCCGATGAGAGCTCTCCTGCTGGCGAGTACCAGATCGGCGCGACGGTCGCCGACCCGAACTTCGATGTCGAGGTCGTGCCCGGAACGCTGATGGTGAAAAAGAAGCGGGAGCCCGTCGATCCCGACCCGGTGGTTCCGGATCCGGACAATCCGGACCCCGATCAGCCTGATCCGGATCCTAACCCCGACCCGGATCCTAACCCTGAACCTGATAATCCTGATCCGGGCCCCAAGCCGGATCCCGATAATCCCGACCCTGATAACCCCGAGCCCGATAACCCGGACAAGCCCGAGCGCATTGAGGTGACGGCAAAGGCGGTCAACGGTTCGGTCGACAACGCTTCCGTCACCGTTGATGCGGGCGGCGACGTGACGCTCTCGGCGACGCCCGACGAGGGCTGCTACCTCGAGCTGGTGACGGTCACGGAAGCCGGCTCGGACAAGGCCATCGATCTCGATATCTCCGACTATGAGGGCGGGGCGTACGAGGTCACGTTGAGTAGCGTCACCGCGTCGCAGGAGGTCACGTTCGAGTTCGTGAAGGCGGACGCTCCGAAGGTGATCGCCCAGCCGCAGGATGCGAGCGCCCACGAGAGCGATGCTGTCGTGCTCTCGGTTGCTGCCGAGGCGGGCAAGGGCGTCCTCGGCCACGCGTCCTCGTCCACGGGTTCCGCCGCTGATGTCGAACTGTCCTATCAATGGTTCCACATGGTGGGCGGCGAGGCCGTGGCGCTCGAGGGCGAGACGGGGGAGACGCTCCTCATCGAGGGCCTCGATGACGATTGCGCCGGCGAGTATTTCTGCCGTGTCACTCAGCGCTATCTCAGCACCGAGGCGCAGGCGGACAGCGATCGCGCCGTCGTTTCTGTTGTGCCCCGGGATGCCCTCGTGTTCAATGGCGGTCTGCTGCCGGTCTCACGTGCGCATAGCACGTATCGCGCGACGATTTCGGGCGCCGCGGGTGGCGAAGCTCCGTATGAGTACACGTGGGACGACGCTAAGCTCCCCGACGGGTTTAAGCTCACCCGCACAGCGGGCGGTCTGACGCTCTCGGGCACCCCGTCCAAGGCCGGAGTGTCTACCTTTGACATCACGTGCAAGGACGCTCAGGGCAAGACCGCGACCGCGCACTTCGTTCTGGTCGTTCAGGCGAAGCGGGTCGATCTCGCATTTGCAGGCGGCAACTTCGTCTATAGCGGTGACGCCCAGGCGCCCGAGGTCACGGGGGTTCCCAAGGCCTGCGAAGGTGACCTGAGGGTCAGGTATTACGGGACGGGCGGCACGCACTATTCGTCGAGTGAGGCCCCGACCGATGCCGGCACGTATCGCGCCGTTGCCACGCTGCGAAGCAACGGGTATATCGGCGCCGCCTCGCGCAAGTTCAAGATTGCGCCGGCGAAGCTTAAGGTGAAGGTCGACGATGTTGAACGCTTCGAGGGAGGGGCGAACCCTGCGTTCACCTCGAGCCTTGAGAGCGCGGTCGATACCTCGGGCGTGAAGGTCGAGTACTCCTGCGTCGCCGATGAGAGTTCCCCGACGGGCGAGTACCAGATCGAGGCGACGGTCACCGACCCGAACTTTGATGTCACGGTTGAGCCCGGTACGCTGACGGTGAAGAAGAAGCAGGAGCCTGTCGACCCGGACCCGGTGGTTCCCGATCCGGACAAGCCCGATGGACCCGATCCGGACAAGCCGGACCCGGACAAGCCCGAGCCTGACCAGCCTGATCCGGGCAAGCCTGAGCCCGACAAACCGGAGCCTGATCAGCCGGACAAGCCGGACCCGGATAACCCGGATAAGCCTGAGCCTGACAACCCGAGCAAGCCAGAGCCGGAAAAGCCCGGAACGCCCGATTCCGACCAGCCGGATTCAAAGGATCCGACAAAACCCGGTAGTTCGGATGACTCCGCAGCTGATAAGGCAAAGGCATCGGGCGCGGAAAACTCCGGCAAGAAGGAATCTTCCAAGTCGAGCGCTCAGCAGCTCGCCGACACGGGCGATCGTGCGCCATTGGCCGTCGCCGTCGCTGCAGGCGCCGTTGCGCTTGTCGCGCTGGGACTCGAGCTGCTGCGTCGCCGTCGCTCGGACGCGTAACGGCTCAAAAGGGGCGGCTAGATCGAAGCTTTGCGCGATTTAGTCTGCTAAAGCGTATATACTTGCGGGACGGGTCTTTTGCCCGTCCCGTTTTTGTTTTGACTCGAAAGGTGGTCCCATGGCTTCATCCGCTTCGCGCGGTCTGCGCTCCGACCATGTCGTCACCGTCGGCATCGCTCTGTTCTCGATGCTCTTTGGCGCCGGCAACCTCATTATTCCGCCGCTGCTGGCGCTGCAGGCAGGTTCCGCCACGCCGGTCGCCATGTTCGGCTTTCTGATTGCCGCCATCGGCCTGCCCGTCATGGGCTTTATCGCCGTGGCGCTTGCCGGAACGGCGCGCGAGCTTGCTGGCCGCGTGCACCCCAAGTTTGGCGAGTTCTTTGTCGCGGCGGTGTATCTGGCCATTGGCCCGTGCCTGGCCATTCCGCGTACGAGTTCCACGGCCTTCGAGATGCTGGTGCCGCTGTTGCCCGAGGGCGTCTCGCTCGGCACGGCGCGCCTGGTGTTTGCCGTCGGCTTCTTCGTCGTCGCGTTTGCGCTCACGCTGCGTCCCGGCGTCATCACGCGCGTGCTCGGCCGCATTACGGGCCCCGCGCTCATCGCCCTTATCGTATTGGTCGTGGGTGCCGCCATGGTCTCGCCGCTGGGCCCCGCCGCCGCGCCGCAGGCTCCCTATGATGCCGGTGCTGCCGTGCAGGGCTTTTTGACCGGCTACCAGACCATGGACCTGCTCGCGTCGCTCGCCTTTGGCATCATCATTGCCGAGACCATCCACGAGCTGGGCGTTACCGATGACAAGCGCGTGGCCTTCGAGATTTCGCGCTCCGGCGTGATCGCCGGCGTGCTCATGGCCATCATCTACTGCGGCTTGGGACTTGCCGGTATGCAGCTCGGCACCGTGATGCCCGACGCTACCAACGGCGCCGCCATCCTCGCCCGTTCGGCCTCCATGCATTTTGGGCTTGCCGGCACGGTCGTGGTCTTCGCCATCTTCTTCCTCGCCTGCATGAACGTGTGCATCGGCCTCATCAGCTGCTGCTCGCGTTACTTCTGCGAGACGTATGTGGTCGAAGGGGGAGCGGAGGCCTCTGAGGAGGCCATGCGCCGTCCCTTTGCGGTTCTCGCCTTTGTGTTCGCAGCGTTTTCGTGCGTGCTCTCCAACGTGGGCCTCGACGTGATTCTTATGTTCTCGGTGCCCATGCTCAACGCCTTGTATCCCGTTGCCATCGTGCTGGTACTGATGGGCCTGGTGCACGGCTTTTGCGACGCTCATCCGCAGGTGTGGGTCTGGGTCGGCGGCGTTGTCGCGGTGCAGAGCGTGATTACCTCGGTCCGCGATGCGTTCTTTACGGGCGCGTGGCTGCCGTTCGATGCGCTGCCGCTGGCAGACATTGGAGCCGCGTGGGCGCCGGTTGCCGTGGTGGCGTTTGTGATCGGCCTGCTCCACAGTCGGTTTGTCGTACATTCGAGGAGCTAGGGTATCGTCGCTTGCACAGGCGGGGAGTCTCCCCTATAATTTCCTTCGCTTTGGGACACGCAAGGTTTAGACCTTAGCTGCTCAACACCTTCGGGACGTGGCGCAGTTTGGTAGCGCGCCTGCTTTGGGAGCAGGATGTCGCAGGTTCAAATCCTGTCGTCCCGACCATATCTTGCGGGCGTAGTTCAATGGTAGAACCCCAGCCTTCCAAGCTGATGACGCGGGTTCGATTCCCGTCGCCCGCTCCATAAGAATTGTTTTAACGGCTTTGGTTTCCTTTGGGAATCAGAGCTGTTTTCGTTTACGCGCCGGGCGACGGGAATCGAACCCGCCAGGGTGCGGAGCTGAGAAAATGCGTGAGCATTTCCAGCGCAGCACGCAAGGGCCGAAGGCCCGCAGCGAAGCAAATTCTTGGACTTTCCGTCGCCCGCTCCAAGCTATATAATCGCAGGCCAATATGCTAATTTGGCTCGCGTTTATTTTTATACCGTCCGACCTCGCGGGGCAAATGTACCAGGAGCGTTTGTCCCGAATCGTAAGAAAGAAGTGATTTCCATGGCACAGAGCAAGGCAGAATACTCCACCTCCGATTGCCTGGCGCCCGCCGCGATCGAGGCGAAGACCGAGGCCGCAGGCGTTACCAAGGCCAACCTGCCGGTCTCGAAGGCCTTTTTGCTCGCCATGTTCGCCGGCGCGTTCATCGCCTTCGGCGGCCTGTTCTTCACGGTCTTTCTGAGCGATCCCACGCTTGGCTGGGGCGCCCAGCGCTTCGTGGGCGGTCTTGCTTTTTGCCTGGGACTGGTGCTCGTGCTCATTTGCGGCGCGGAACTGTTTACCGGCAACTCGCTTATGGTCTGCGCGCTTAAGAGCAAAAAGATCACGCTCGTCCAGATGCTCAAGGCTTGGGCTATTGTGTGGATCGGCAACTTTGCCGGCGCCCTGTTCGTTGTCTTTTTGATTTACATGGCAGCCATTTACAAACTCAACGGCGAGGCCGTCGCCAACACCATGGTGAGTGTCGCCGCCGGTAAGGTTACGATCGATGCCGTCACCATCTTCTTCCGCGGCATTCTGTGCAACATCTTTGTCTGCCTGGCCGTATGGATCGGCACTGCCGGCAAGACCGTGGTCGATAAGGTCGTGGGCATTTTGCTGCCCATCGCCGCCTTTGTAGCATGCGGTTTTGAGCACTGCGTTGCCAACATGTACTTTTTGCCCATGGGCATTTTGATGCACTCCTGCGGCTATGGAGCCGATGTCGCCGGCGCCGATGTCCTCAACGCTGCCGGGTTGGCGCTCAACCTTACGGTCGCCACGCTGGGCAATATCGTGGGTGGCGCCCTGATCGTGGCGCTGGGCTACTGGTTTATCTACGCCAATAAGGAGGCCTAAAGCCACCAAGCCATAACCGACCAAAAAGGGACAGGTTTATTTTGGCAGGTTTTAGACGAGGCTCTTCGACGTCTTGTCACGAGCTGCCATAATGGACCTGTCCCTTTTGCGTGTGCGCCGGTATTTATTTGCCCGATGACGATCGCGGGGGACCAGCTTTTTATTGAACATGTCGAAAGGCTTTTCATGAGCGACTGCGAATCCATGTCTGCCGAGGTGCGCGGCCGCCTGCGTTCCATTCCCGCCGTTCACGAGCTGCTTGCCGAGTGGCCGGTCATGAAGGCTGCTGGCGATGCAGGCGACACGATGGTACGCGAGGCGATTGACGCCGAGCTCGATGCCGAGCGCGCGGCGATTCGCTCCGGCGCCCCTGCAAGGGACAAGCGCGAGCTCGCCTTGGCAATTGAGCAGCGGACCCATCGCCTGTCGCTGCCGACCCTGCGCCCTGCCGTCAACGCGACGGGCGTTGTGATTCACACCAATCTGGGCCGCGCTCCGCTCGCTCCCGCGGCGGTGCAGGCGGTGACCGATGTCGCCCGAGGCTACAGCACGCTTGAGTATGACGTCTCAACCTGCGCTCGCGGGGGCCGCAAAGAGCATGCCGCGCGTCTGCTGCGCACGCTCACGGGGGCGCAGGACGCCTTAGTTGTCAACAACAATGCCGCCGCGGTGCTTTTGGTGCTTGCCGCGCATGCCTTCGGCAAAGAGGTCATCGTGAGCCGCGGCGAGCTTGTCGAGGTGGGCGGCAGCTTCCGCATCCCCGACATCATGGCGGCTTCGGGTGCCAAGCTTGTCGAGGTTGGCTCTACCAACCGCACACATCTGGATGATTATCGAAACGCCATCACGCCCAACACGGCGATGATCCTCAAAGTCCATCCTTCCAACTACCGTATCGAGGGCTTCCACGAGGAGGTTTCCGTGGCGGAGCTTTCTGCGCTGGCGCATGAACATGGCCTGTTGCTTTACGAGGACCAAGGCTCAGGCGCTTTGCTTGCAGATGGGGTACTCGCCGATGCGGGGGAGAGGCCCACGTCCGTGTCTCTTGGCGCCGGCGTTGACGTCGTCTCGTGCTCGGGCGACAAACTGCTCGGTGCTTCGCAGGCGGGCATCATCCTCGGCAGCGCCCAGGCAATCGCCGCCTGCGCCTCTCATCAGCTTATGCGCGCGCTTCGCCCCGGTAAGCTCACGCTCGCGGCGCTCGAGGCCACCCTGCGTCTGTATGTGGCCGGTCCCGATACGGCACATCGTGAGATCCCGGTGATCAACATGCTTTCCGCTGCGTCGGCTCCGCTCGAGCGTCAGGCCAAGCGCCTGCACGACCGCATGCTGCGCAAGCTTCGCGACTCTCAGTTCGAGGAGGCGGTGGAGCTGCAGGTTGTCGAGGGCGCCTCTGCTCCCGGCGGCGGATCGCTGCCGACCGTCGAGCTCCCAACATTTTGCGTTGCCGTCTGCCCCGTCGATGGGCGCCTATCTGCCGATGGCCTAAAGCGCGCTTTGGTTCAGGAGCCCGATACGCCGGTTGTGACGCGCGTGCGACACGACCAGGTACTGTTTGACGTTCGCACGCTTTTGCGCGACACCGACCTTGACCTGTGTGCGTCTGCGTTGGTGGATGCCGTGCGGGCGGGTTTGCGTTGATGACCGCGCTTGAGCTTGTCGAGTGTCCCGTTGTCGTTGGAACAGCAGGACACGTCGACCACGGAAAGTCGGCCCTTATCGAGGCGCTGACCGGCAAAAATCCCGACCGTCTGGAGGTCGAACGGCGCCGAGGCATGACCACTGAGCTCGGCTTTGGCGAGCTCGAGCTTCCCAGCGGCAAGCTTGTCGGCCTGGTCGACGTGCCCGGGCATGCGCACTACCTGCGCGCGATGGTACAGGGTGCCACCGGCGTGGGCGTTGCGTTGCTGGTGGTTTCTGCCGTTGAGGGCGTGATGCCGCAGACGCGAGAGCACGTTCACGTGCTGGAGCTGTTGGGCGTGAGACACCTCGTGGTGGCACTCACGATGCGCGATCTGGCCGATGACGAGACGGCGGAGCTCGCCGAGCTCGACGTGATGGACTTCCTCGGCGATACCGTCTTTGCCGATGCGCCCGTGGTGCCTGTTTCCTCGCGCACGGGCGTGGGCATCGAGGACGTTCGCCTTGCCCTCGATGCAGCCATCGACTCTTTCCTGGCCGATGCCGGATCCCGCCCGGTGCGCCCCGGTCTGGCCCCGCGCCTGCCCATCGACCGCTGCTTCACCATCAAGGGATCCGGGACGGTCGTCACGGGCACGCTTCACGATGCCCCCGTAGCGGTGGGCGACGAGCTCGTCTCATGTCCCGCGGGCGTGCGCTGCCGCGTGCGCGCGATTCAGGTGCATGGTGATACTCCTCGGGCGTTGCCCGGGC
>CABPCW010000020.1 GCA_902406155.1 uncultured Collinsella sp. | reverse complement strand
CAAGGGAGGAGCCAAATCGAAATACGTCGGGCGGGGTCGGAGGGCCCGATGGGGTGGATTCCAGCCGAGGCTATTCGTCGCCGAAGCTGATGCCCAACGCCTTGGCCTCGCGCACCAGGTCGCTCTGGGGGTCGACAAACTTGAGCTTGCCGGCGACCTCCTCGAGCGGCATGTGGCACATCTTGCCGTCACGCAGGGCGATCATGTAGCCAAACTCGCCGCGTAGGCAGCCGAGCGCTGCCTCGACGCCGCACTGGGTCGCAAAGATGCGGTCTTGGGCGTCGGGCTGGCCGCCGCGCTGCGTGTGGCCGGGGATGGCGACGCGGGTCTCGCGACCGGTCTTGGCCTCGATCTCCTTGGCGATGTCGTAGACGATCGACGGGCTCGTGCGCTCGGCAAGCTTCTTCTTGTACTCCTTCTTGGACAGCGCCGCGTCCTCCTTGGAGATAGCGCCCTCGGCGACGGCCACGATGGTAAAACGGCTGCCGGTCTCCATGCGATGCTCGATGGTCTTGATGACGTTATCCATGTCGTAGGGGATCTCGGGAATCAGGATGACGTCCGCGCCGCCCGCGACGCCGGCATACAGCGGAATCCAACCGACCTTGTGGCCCATGATCTCGATGACAAACACGCGGCCGTGACTCGAGGCAGTGGTGTGGATGTCGTCGATGCACTTGGTGGCGACGTCGATGGCGCTCGTAAAGCCAAACGTCAACTCGGTGCCCCAGGTGTCGTTGTCGATGGTCTTGGGCAGGGCGATAACGTTGAGGCCCTCTTCGCGCAGGCGGTTGGCGGTCTTGGTGGAGCCGTTGCCGCCCAGCATAAACAGGCAGTCGAGCTGCAGCTTATGATAGGTGTGGACCATTGCGGGCACCTTCTCGACGCCGTCGGCCTCGGGAATGTCCAGGCGCTTGAACGGCGTGCGGCTCGTGCCCAGGATGGTGCCGCCGCGGGTGAGGATGCCGCTAAAATCGGCGGGCGTCATGACGCGGAACCTGCTGTAGATAAGGCCCTGGTAGCCGTCCTCAAAACCATAGATCTCAATAGGCTCTTTGCTATTGGTCATAAGCGTTTTGACAATGCCGCGCATGGTGGCGTTGAGCGCCTGGCAGTCGCCGCCACTGGTAAGAAGACCGATCCTGAGCATGATGAATCCTTCCGGGCAAGTTATAACATGCGCATAAGTTTACCCCCGCACACTGTTGATGCGGGGGTAAAACGTGTTAGCTCAAGCGTATAGAAATGTAAGCAACGTCAGGCGAGCGTAAGGACGACGGTGCCAGCTCCTTACAGCGCGAAGGCGTCGACGTCGCCCCAGTGGCGGCGCAGCGTGATGGCGGCAGCAGGCTCGGTATTGTCAAAGACGACCGACCATTGCGTATTGCTGGTGATGTCTTCCGGATTGGGCTCTTGCGCTGCGGCGCGTAGGGCCTTCCAAGCGACTGCCTCGTCTTGGGCACCGACATGGGCGTCAAGGACATCGGCGATTGCGACGGCGCGCTCTTTACCATGGCCCAGCTCGCCATTCTTTTGGTTGGGCAGCACTTCGTCGTCATAGCAGGCATAGAAGTTCGTAACCTGGCGCACAGGAGTCGCTTTGAAAGTGCGGTCCGGATCGCGCGGATCCCACTCCACCACCCGCGCGTCACCGGCGGCGTCGTTGACAAAGAAGTGGTAATCGCGTCCTGCCATGGCGTGCATGTCGTAGGCGGAAAGCAGGTCGACAGCTTCTTGCGTGGTGGCGGCACGGTCGAGCACCAGACGGATGGCGAGCGAGGTATTGATGACGGGGCGTTGCGTGTCCTGGTCACAGGGCTTGGAATCCAGGGTGAGTACGGCAATGGACACGCCACATTCGTTAACACCATCGAGCTGGGCAAACGGGCCCATGAGTGCGGCGGCGCGTCCGGCGACGGAGTCAAGCGGAGTGTTATCGCCCAGGTTGTTAAGGGCGGCAAACCCGATGGAGGCATAGCCGTCGCGCGGGTGATTGCGCACCAGCAGCGCCGAGGTGTCGTCCTTAAAGTCGTAATTGCGACCGGTGCGCACGCGGCCTTCGGCATCTACGGCGACAAAAGCGCTGCAGGCAAACTGGGGCGCCTGGACATGTGCCGGCACACCGGGCAGCACCTGCGCCACCACGGCATCGATGTAGGCCTGGTCGTCGCGCACGCCAGCGGCGATGATGCGATCAAGATCGTAGTCGTAGGCAATGTCGATTGCGTACAGGTCATAGCCATCCGCGTAGCCGGTCAAGCGTTTGAGCGACGCGGCGGACTTGATTTGCTTGCGGTAAACGATGCCGGCGGCAGCGGCAAGGCCGACGGCGACTCCCGCGACACCGCAGGCGATGGCAATGCTACGTGGCTTCATGGCGGCTCCTTTCGTCCTGTTAGCGTAATTGTCGCAAAAGGAGTGCGGGCATGATGACTCAACTTGGCGAGCGGCGCGGGATTAAACATGGAATGAAGGGCACGGCACTGGCGCGGCGGGGTATGCTGGAGGGGACCATCAGCCCAGCGAAAGGGGAGAGCATGACGGATCAGGAAACGCCCGAGCGCGCGCACGTGACGGCCGACGATATCGAGGCCGCAAACGACCTCATCGACTTTATCGAGGCATGTCCCAGCATGTTCCATACGGCGGCGACCATTATGGCCGAGCTCGACGAGGCGGGCTTTACCTACCTGCCCGAGAATGCGGCGTGGGATATCGAACCGGGCGGTCGCTATTACACGCAGCGCAACACCTCGAGTGTTATCGCCTTTAAGGTGGGCGAGGACTTGGCCGCGACGTGGGGCGAGGACGGCGTTGCCGGCGACTATCATTTTCAGCTCGCGGCGTCGCACAGCGACTCGCCGACGTTTAAGGTCAAGGCCGTGCCCGAGCTCGACGGCGCGGGCGAGACGCTGCGCTTGAACACCGAGGCCTACGGCGGCATGATCGACTACACCTGGTTCGATCGCCCGCTGGCACTTGCGGGCCGCGTGCTGGTGCGCGAGGGCGACCGTATCGAGAGCCGCTTGCTCGCTACCGAGCGCGAAGTTGCCATTATCCCGAGCCTTGCCATCCATATGAATCGTGGCGTTAACGAGGGCTTTGCGCCCAACCGAGCTGTCGACCTGTGCCCGCTCATCAGCGCCGGCGACCTTAAGCAGGGAGATTTTGACGCCCTGATCGCCGACGAACTGGACGTTGAGCCCGAGCAAATTTTGGGTCGCGACCTGTTCCTGGTCAATCGTCAGGATGCACGCATTTGGGGCTGGGCCGACGAGTTTATCTCGACGCCCAAGCTCGACGACCTGGCCTGCGCCTACACCTCGCTGCAGGCATTTTTGGGTGCCGAGAATGCGCACGACGTTTCGGTCTTTTGCTGCTTTGATAACGAGGAGGTTGGCTCCGAGACCAAGCAGGGCGCCATGTCGACGTTCTTGGCCGACGCGCTGCGCCGCATCAACGGGTCGCTGGGCTTCGATGACGAGTCGTACCACCGCGCACTTGCCGCTTCGATGCTCGTGAGCTGCGACAACGCGCATGCCGTGCACCCCAACCACGCCGAGAAGTGCGACGCCCGCAACCAGGTTGTGCTTAACGGCGGCATCGTCATCAAGGAGGCCGCCAACCAGCACTACTGCACCGACGCCTTTAGCCGCGCGGTGTTCCAGGCCATTTGCGATGACGCCGACGTGCCCACGCAGGCCTTTGCCAACAAGAGCGATATGGCCGGCGGTTCTACCCTGGGCAATCTGTCCAATATGCAGGCGAGCATGCATGCCGTGGACGTGGGCCTGCCGCAGCTTGCCATGCACTCGAGCTACGAGACCGGCGGCGTGCGCGACGTAATGTACGCCATCCGCGCCCTCACCGCCTTTTACGAGCGTGACCTGACCATCAACGGCGCCGAAAGCGTGGAGCTCTAAAACCTGCCAAAAAGGGATGTTAATTTTGGCAGGTTTTATCTGGGCGAATGCCGTAATGCCAACAGCTGGACGGAATTGTTAAGACACCGCTGGTCGAGCAAACGTCAGCGAGCGACGTCCAGAGCGAACAAGTTGGCATGAAAAAAGGCGAGGCATTGACCTTCTGGTCATGCCTCGCCTTTTGAATGACAAATTGTCGTTCTGGACGTTGCGCAGCGTCGGCCGGTCCGCCGTTCGTAAGAACGGCGGAACCCTAATGCTCGATCCAGCAGCGCAGGGTCTCGCCTGCCTGCAGGTGACGCAGATTCTCCGCGGCGATGTCGACCACGTTGTTGAGCGTGGCGGCCAGGTGGAACCAGCCAGAGACGTGCGGTGTAATGAGCATGTTGGGTGCATCCCACAGCGGGCTTGTGGCGGGCGGCGGCTCTGGGTCGGTGACGTCGACCGCGGCGCCGGCGAGATGTCCCGACTTCAGAGCGGCAACCAAATCGTCGGCAACCACAAGATCGCCGCGGCCGCCGTTGGCAAAGAACGCGCCCGGCTTCATCGCGGCAAAGAACTCGGCGTTCGCCAGGCCGCGGGTCTCGGGCGTGCTGGGCATAAAGGATGCGACGACGTCAGCTTCGGCTAGGCGCTCAGATAGGGCGTCCATGCCGTCCATGTCCTCAAACACAATAGGGTAGACGAGGGGATGGCGCTTGATGCCGCGGACGTGCGCGCCCATACTGCGGCAGAGCGTGGCAAAGTGGCCGCCGATGTCGCCTGCGCCCAGCACCAGCACGTTGGCATTTTTGAGCGAAGTGACCGGCCCCAAATCCTCCCAGCGATGCTCGCGCTGCAAGTCATGATAGCCTGGCAGGCGCTTCATCATGGAAAGGACCATGGCAAACATGTGCTCGCTCACGGCCTGGCCGTAGGCGCCCACCGAGCAAGACAGTTTGGCGTCGGCCGGCACGGTGCCGGCGGCAAGGTAGTCGTCATAGCCGGCGGTCTGCAATTGCAACAGCTGGAGATGCTCGCATGCCGTGAGCATGTCAGGGTCGATGTTGCCCAAGATCACGTCGGCATCGGCGACCTGCTCGCGCGTGGCGGCGTCGGGGCTCGTGTAGATAAAGTCCTCGCCCGGAGAGCTCGATTCAAGAATTGCGCGATGGCGGTCGTTGACGGGCAACAAAACCAGGATGTTCACAGGCAGTCCTCTCCGCTCAACCTGCAAAAAGGGACAGGTTTATTTTGACGGGTTTTATCAGGCAAAACGCTCAAATAAAATGCCGGGCGCTCATGGACGGTTATAAGTCCATGAGCGCCCGGCGTCCGCACGGCTACCAGCTCAGCAGCTCGTAGCCGTCCTCGGTCACCACGAGCTGCACCTCGCACTGGGCCGAATCGCTGCCGTCCTTGGTGCGCACGCACCAGCCGTCGCCCTTGCTAATCTTGATATCGGGCGCTCCGGCGTTGACCATGGGCTCGATGGTAAAGACCATGCCTGGCACCATGATGGTGTCTACGTCGGGCGCCTCGGTGGTAAAGCCCACAAACGGGTCCTCGTGGAACTCCTTACCGATGCCGTGTCCGCCGTACTCACGCACCACGCTAAAGCCGGCGTCCTCGACGGTCTTTTGCACAGCCTCGGCCATAACGGAGAGCGGTAGCCATGGCTTGACGGCTGCCAGACCCGCCTCCACGCTGGCGCGGGTGACATCGACCAGGCGCTGGCGCTCGGCCGAGACCTCGCCGATGCAGAACATGCGGCTCGAGTCGCTAAAATAGCCGTCTAGGATCGTGGAACAGTCCACGTTGATGATGTCGCCCTCGTGCAGCACGTCCGTATCGCAGGGAATGCCGTGGCAGACCACGTCATTGATCGAGGTGCACACGCTCTTGGGGTAGCCCTCGTAGTTGAGGTCGGCCGGCGTGCCACCGTGCTCGACGGTGTAGTCGTAGATCATCTGGTCAATCTGGTTGGTGGTCATGCCTGCGGCGATATGCTCGCCCACATAATCGAGCACGCCCACGTTGATGGCTGCCGAGCGCTTGATGCCCTCGATATCGGCGGGAGTCTTGTAGAGCGTACGGGGCAGAACCTCCCAGCCCTCCTCCCACAGGCGCTCGAGGCGCTCGTCAAAGGCGCTATGACATTTCTTATATTTCTTGCCGCTGCCGCACCAGCAAGCGTCGTTGCGGCCGGGCACGGGTCCGTTGTCAAACATGGCTAACTTCCTTTCATCCGCAGCTAGTATAGCCCACCCACGCGTCCATAAAAGTTGCGGTGATATAGTTCCGATTTAAGCGGTTTAACAGCACAAATAGGAACTATATCACCGCAACTGATGGAGCGGGATGGCTGACACTAGCTGCTGCGTGGTTTTGCTAGTAGCTCACCTGGCAGGGGATGCCGAGGGCTTGGACGCGCGCGGCGATGGCGTCGAGCACCTCGGGCGCTGCTTTGGCAAGGCCGGCGACCGGCGTCTCGCGCGCCACCGTGTAGATGGTCGCCTCCTGCGGGCGAATGCGCTCAAGCGCCGCGAGCCAGGGGGCAACGTACTCCTCGCCGGTGTTGTCGATGGGCTTGCCCCGGTACTCACCGCTCAAAAACATCGTCTGGATAATAACGTGACCGTTAAAGCTTGCGAACGTCTCGATCTGGTGCTTGACGTCGTAGGGGCCAACGGGCTGGTCGAGCAGCTGGATAAACGCCGGGTCGACGGTATCGAGCTTAAGAATGTTGTCGTCGACCATCATGAGCGCATCGTGTACCTGGGGACGGTCGGCGCGCGTGCCGTTGGAGAGCACAGCAATCTTGGTGTTTGGGGCAAGCTCGTCGCGCAGCGCGACGGCGCCGGCAATGGCCTGCGGAAACTCCGGTGCGGCGGTGGGCTCGCCGTTGCCTGCGAAGGTGATCACATCGGGGAGGTCGCCCTCGGCTGCCATCTCGCGCAGCTTTGCCTCGAGTGCATCGAGCACCACGGCAGCCGTGTTATACGACTCGTGGCAGGGGCGCTCGGCGTTGAGGTCGTTTTCGCAGTAAATGCAGTCGAACGTGCAGATTTTGCCGCTGGCCGGCATCATGTTGACGCCGAGCGAGAGACCAAGGCGACGGCTGCGAACGGGTCCAAAGATGGGGCTGGCATTCAAAAATGTAGACATAGGCATATGCTCCTCAAGACTATTGCGCCTAAGCATAGCATCGGCTCCGAAGCAAGGTGCGGGCTCTTGCTTTACAAGTTTCGTTTTTTCACGTCGCTCATGATGCCGTGCCATGAAAAGCCTCGGGTCGGGTACAGTTAATCTGTTAACAAGGTGTAAAGCAATGCGGGTCCATCCAATCGTGCTGACGTGCAACTGGATGAGCATTGATGATGGGGGCACAACATGGATTTTACGGTCGAGAATGCGGGCACCACGATTGCCTGTCGCGAATATGCCGGCCCGGATGTGTCGCCTGATGCTCCTGCCTTGGTGTGCGTGCACGGCGCTTGTGTCGACGGCACATTTTTCGACGGCATCGCTTGTGAGCTCAGTCGCAACTACCGCGTAATTGCCTACGACCGCCGTGGCTGTGGTGGCAGCAGCGAAGCGGCAGACGGCAGCTATGATCTTGCCGCTCAGGCCGCCGACCTGCAAGCCGTGATCGAACACGTTGGCGCTTCGGCAAATGTGCTTGCGCACAGCGCCGGTACGTTGGTGGCGCTGGAGCTTCTTCGCACCGAGCCCCATCTCGTCGCCCGTGCGATTCTGCATGAGCCGGCTGTGTCGGCCGAAGGCGTCGGCATGGGCGCAGCTCCGGTTTTGCTCGATATGATTGCGGCTGGAAAGGTTTCAAGGGCGCTCCGGCTTTTCTTGGGAGCCCTCGGCGACTTGGACCCCGAGGCTCCTGGAACGACCGAGGCAGAAGCCAAGCATGCCCTGCGCAACGGCCGCAGTTTCATGGCAAACGAATACGGGATTACTATGACCTGCGTTCCCGATTGGGATAGCGTTCGCGCGTCGAAAACGGTGGCCGCCGTGCTCCTAGGCGAGCTCTCGATTGGCACGCCCCGCGAGGCTGGCACGCGAGCGGCTGCCGAATATCTCGATTGCCCTCTCGTGACGATCCCGGGCGCGCATAACGGTCTGCGCGATCGCCCGGCAGCGGCTGCCCGGGCTGTCCGTGGCATCCTGGGGCTCTAGCATCCGCAATAGCCAAAGCAGGCTTCATCCGCAAACGTTTCGGCCGTATTAACAAACGTGCTCAAAACCTCGCGTCTGCGGCTTCAATCGCGCCGTCTGCCAACTCATAAGAATGTGGCAGCATTCACGTACTTACCTGCATCGACAAGGTGTTACCCTTGTAACATTTGGAACCCACCGCTCCATGCGAAACTATCGAAAGGGCCCCCTATGCTCAATACTCACGAGGTCAATCTAACCGACGAGGAGGCTGCCGTCGAGGTCGCCCGCGTCGCGAAGACCTACCCCGTGGTGCGTTTACTGTCGGCCGATCAGATTAAGAGTGAGCCTAACTGCTTGCTCGCCGGCGATCGCTGCCCTTGTCTGCGTCAGTCGAGTCTTGAGGCTTTGGCAGACTCCGATGAGGTGTCGGAGCAACTGCTCAATGATGGCACTGAGTACCGCGCCCGTCTACGCCCTCTGAAGGTCGAGGGCGAGCCTCACGTCTTGCTGATGGTGCGTCCGATTGATGAGCAAGAGGCCGCGGAAGAGGACCTTGTCTACACCGACGTGCTGACGAGCGTGCGCAATCGCCGATATTACGAGGAAAAGCTTCGCAGCGCCCGCATGAATGCCGGCGTTGCGATGATCGACGTTGATGATTTTAGGGCCTTCAACGATACGTGTGGCCGTCATGCCGGCGACCTTGCGCTCGGTGCTGTGGCGACAGCCATACGCAGCGGAATCCGTTCGACTGACGAGCTTGTGCGCTATGGCTGCGACAAGTTTGTGGTTGTCATGCCCAATATTCCCTCCGATGACTTCACCCGTCGCCTGCATCAGGTGTCCGATGCCGTTCATTCCACGATTATTCCGGGCCATGAGTACGTGAGCTTGACGGCATGTGTTGGTGGCGTTCGCATTCATGGCGAGACGGTCGATGAGGGCGTTGGCCGCGCTGCTCAGTTACTGAGCCGCGCTAAGGCAAAAGCCGGTACGGTCGTGACCGATGCCGATTCCATCGAGGCCTTCCAAAGCGAAAAGCCTTTGGTGCTTATCGCCGATGACTCCGAGATGAACCGAGCCATTCTCAGCGAGATGCTCAAGGACGAGCATTGCATCCTCGAGGCCGATAACGGTCGTGCGGCGCTCGACATGGTCGACCGCTATGGCGATGAGTTGTCGCTCGTGCTGCTGGACATTGTGATGCCGGGCATAAGCGGCTTTGAGGTGCTGGCCGATCTGTCGCGCCGATCGGGTATCGATAATCTGCCTGTCATCATGATTTCGAGCGAAGATTCCGATGATGCGGTTCTGCGCGCGTACGAGCTGGGCGCCTCAGACTATATCAACCGCCCGTTTGACTCCCGTGTCGTGCGCCGCCGCGTAAGCAACACCATCCGCCTGTACGCCAAACAGCGCCGCCTGACGAACCTGCTGTCCCAACAGTACAACGAGCGCGTCAAGAACAGTCGCATGCTCATCGACATCATGGCCGGCGTCATGGAGCTTCGCAACGGCGAGAGCGGTAGGCACGTTACGAACATCGAAAAGCTGACCGAGCTGCTGCTTGGCTATCTGGTCCAGCGTAGCGGCACGATCTCCCTCGACAATGAGGAACGCTCCACGATCGCCCTGGCTTCGGCGCTGCACGATATCGGCAAGATGTCGATTGACGATGCGATCCTCAACAAGCCCGGGCGCCTCACGCCCGAGGAATTCGAGATTATGAAGACGCATACCACGATTGGCGCCAACATGCTGCTCGAGCTGGGCAGCCATCACGCCGGCAATGCGCTTATGGAATATGCGTACCAGATTGCGCGTTGGCATCACGAGCGCTGGGACGGCAAGGGTTATCCCGATGGCCTTAAGGGCGACGAAATTCCCATCGCCGCGCAGGTGGTTTCGGTGGCTGACGTGTACGATGCACTGACGAGCGTGCGCGTGTACAAGGACGCTATCCCGCACGAGGAGGCGATCCAGATGATCCTGGACGGTAAGTGCGGCACCTTTAACCCGCTGCTGCTCGATTGCCTGCTCGAGGTGCAAGACCAAATTGCCGAGACGTTGGCACGCCCCGCCGACGTCGTCGCGTTTCCCACGATTTAGTTTGACCAAAGGAGTTTTTAATCCATGATTTCCATGCGTGAGGCGTATGAGAAGATCGGCGCTAATTATGACGACGCGTGCGCTCGGCTGATGGGCGGGGAAATGCTTGCCCGCTTTGCCCTCAAGTTTTTGGATGACGAGAGCATGGACAAGCTGGAGGCTGCCATGGCGGCAGGAGACGCCGAGAGTGCGTTTATGGCAGCGCACACGCTCAAGGGCGTGAGCCAGAACCTGGGATTCGATAATCTGTACGAGCCGGCGGTCGTGGTAACCGAAGCGCTGCGCGGCGCTGATGCCGTTGACGGCGCCCGCGAGGGGATGCATGCGTTGCAGCAGCAATATGCGGCTACGATGTCGGCTCTGCGCGAGGCGGCCGAGTAAGAGGCTGTGAGCCTTGATGACTATGAGCGTGGATAATCTCCCGTTTTAGGCCCGGTGGCGGCCTCAAAGTGGGAGATTATCCACGCTCGTTCGATACGTGTCCAAAAATCCACGCTCACCTCTTCTGATTAGTGAATTGCCTATGCACACTGTCGGGGCTTTCCGCATGCAATCCATATCGTTGTTCGATAAACTGTTCGAATAACGATAGAGTCGATGAGGGTGAGTGTATGTCCAACAGCGTTCAGCGTATGGCCAAGGCGGGCGAAAATATCAGGAAGCTCGGTTTTTGCATGGCAGCCGTTTTTGCAGGGATGCTCGTCGCTTTTGCCGCGTTGGTTGTTTACGTGATCTGGTATGCGGTTACAAACGTTGCTTCTGTCGATTCTTTCGGTGTCGTGACGCTTCTCGATGGCGGGTGCATCGTTATCCCAAGCGGACTGTGCATGGCGCTTGTTATGGGTATTTCGCTTGTCGTTCTGTGCGGGATCAGCCGTAACATCTCGCGAGGCGTCTCGCCCTTTACCAAGACGCATGTGCGGCTTATCCGTGTTCTCGCGCTTGCCTTTGCTGTTAACGCCGCGGTTTCGCTTGTTGGTGCCTATGGATCGGTCAATCTCACCATTGGCGGACTGGAGCTTTACATCGTGCCTCATTCCTTCGTTATTGAGATTTGCCAAGGCGCTACCTTTGATGCGGGGTCGTTTATCGGCGCAGTTGTCTGTTTATTTATCTCGGCGATCTGGAGTTATGCCTCGCTGCTCCAAGAGCAGTCTGACGAGCTTGTGTAGGAGGAAACATGAGCTATCTCATCATCGAGCTTGAGACGCAGCTGCTTAAGACCGGAAAGACCAGTGCTGATCTGATTCGGGCGACGGGGCATACTCCGGCTAATATTTCAAAGCTTAGAAACGGAAAGATAAAAGCTATTCGCCTAAAGACGCTCCTCGATATCTGTGATGAGCTTGATTGTCAACCGGGAGATATTATTCAGCGCGTGAGTGAGAAAGAGCTTGAGGAGCTTATTGTTGAGCGTGCAAAAAACGTTGTGAGGCAGATGCGGGACGGCGGAGGCAATGAGGCGTCGCTTCCGACATCAGTCTTTGCTGTCGATTTGAGCGACGAGTAGCTTAAGGCGAACAACTAAAACGAAATATCAGCGTGAAGGGACCCGTGTCTAACACGGGTTCTTTCTTTTAGATTATCTTGACAAATATGAGTTATCGAAAAACAATAACAACTATGGAAAACGATAAAGTAAAGAAGGAACGATATGAGCGGTTTTGCTATCAAGCGGAACGGGAGGCCAATGAACGCATCGACGATAAGGCTATCAAGGGTGTCAAAGCGCTATGGGAGGCGCCGCGTTTTGCATGACGTTTCCTTCGAGGTGGATCAGTCTGAGCTTTGCGCCCTTGTTGGTGCAAACGGGGCGGGCAAAAGCACGCTTATTAAAATAGTGCTGGGCCTCTGTGAGCCATCGTCGGGGAGCGTGGAGCTCTTTGGAGGCAAGTCGAAAAAAGAGCTGAGCTTGATGCGGACGCGTGTCGGCTATGTACCAGATTCCAGTGGAGCATACCAATCTCTCAGTGCGGTTGAGAATCTTCAAATCCGATGTGCGGAATGGGGGCTTGATGAGAAGCGTGAGATTCCTCGCGTTTTGAGCCTAGTCGGGCTGGATGCCGATGAGAAAAAGAGCGTGAGCAGTTTTTCTCTGGGAATGAAACGGCGGCTGGATATAGCTACAGCTTTGTTGGGTGACACTGATCTGCTTATTTTTGATGAGCCAGCAAACGGGTTGGACCCGCTGGGCATCGAGAATATATGGGCCCTTATCGGTCGATTGAATCGAGAGCAGGGTAAGACCATGCTCATCTCTAGTCATGATTTGGATGAGCTGGCATCGGTTGCAACAAGCTGCCTGTTTCTTCATGACGGCGAACTGCTGAAAAAGGAATCGATAGACGTCATAAGGGATGAGGCGCCATCCCTAAAAGAGTATTACAGGCGCTTGATGAAGGCGGTCTCGCTATGAAGCGGGCGATCCATCCCATAAAGGCAGATATGATGCGTTTGCACAGGATATTTCCGGCGAAGTTTGGTCTTGCGCTTATGCTGGCGTTCGGCCTTCTCTTCGGCATCTTTCTAAAAAACGGAACAACGTTGCTCGCCTTTGGCTATGGCGTTTGTGGGGAGGATATTGGTTTCCTCTGGAATGCAATCGATCCTTCTGCGCCTGATGAGTCCCTTGCGCGCAGCGCTTTTGCCGGTACATCCCTGTTCGTTCCACTCATCGTTTGTTTGGTGCTTTTACAGGAGCATGGCTATAAAGAGGGGCACCGAATTTCTTCGGCAAGAGGTCTCAACCGCTTTTATGGGGCTCTAGCCCATGCATTTTCGTCTGCTTTAATAATTGGCGCAGCGTATAGCGCGCTTTGCCTTCTTCTTTTTGCAATAGCCATAATACGTGGAGGGCATAACTACTCGCACAACATACTAACTGTATTTTTGCCTGCAATGGTAGTCAACGCCGTATTGGTGATATCGGTTGCGCTGGAGACGGTGACCATCTATCGGATAACGGGCAGCGCTGTATTGAGCGGGGCCGTGGTGATAGTCGGATTTGTCATGAGCTTGACGCTCTACGGAGCCTTCCTTCAGGCACCTATACCATCCTTGCGATGGATCTTCTTCCTTCCGGGGCCGTACCTTGGAGTCGGATGTGCCCTTGGGTATAGCGATATGGGGCAGCTGACGCTTCTGGGATATGGCGTGGCAGCCAGCTGTCTATCGGTATTGATTTACGCTCTCTTGAGCTTTCGCGCTGGGGGTGTGCTCAATGGCTCGTCAGATTAAAAGACTTCTCCAGTCAGAATTGAAGCGTGTGAGCAAATGGGCGTACGCCTTAATCCTGGTAATTTATGCGTACATGGTGATATTGCAGCTTAATTCTTTCCCGATGTGGTTCTGTAGCCTCCGTGAGAACAGTTTCTTGGGCTTCTTCCCAGACCCGACGCTTCGGCTATCGGCGGAGGATGTCCTTCTATTTGGTAATGCAGAGGTTTTTCGTGGTCTGCTGTTCAACGTAGCCCCGTTGGCTCATGCATTGTTCTTTCCGTTCATCGCGGCTTGCATTGTACCGCGCTTTGTCAGTTCGGGCTTTATTGAGGAACCGTGGGGGTTGTCGGAGGCTCGGGGAGGGAAGCGTGTGTGCGCTATCGTTGCGCGAGCGACGCTGTCTTCTTTCGCGCTTTTGGGCGCTTTTATCCTGTCGAGCGTCGTTTTGTACTGCCTTAATTGCACGATCGTTTTGGATGCTCAACAGTATTTCAACCTGAATATATTTTGCTATCGACTTCTTCTGGCGAGTGCCGTCTGTCTTGCATATGTGGTCTCTTGCGTGATCGCTGTTTCCTATTTTGGGGCCGGCTTCGGTCCGATTGGCATGCTGCTGCTTGTCAACGTCGTAGCGATCTATATACAGCTCTGGGCCAATTCCATGCTTCCGCTTCCAGCCTCGATGCTCATGTGGATTTGCGGCGTGACCCCGTTGGGGAATGGTCAATGCATTTCGATTTTAATTGACTGTCTCATAAACGTAGCAAGCGTTGTTGCCATTTGCTTTACTGTCGACCGATTGCGGTCGAGATTTCTCTGATTGTTTGTGAGGGATAATCATACCGAGCATATCAAATACAGGGGGACGGGCACCGTAGCTGGTGTCCGCCCCCCCCTGGCTTAGGAGGCTTTAACCTGAGTGGTTCGCGAGCTAGCGGGCCTGCTTTACCTTGGCCGCTGCTTCGACAAACGACTTCCACAGGTTAAAGTCGGTCTCGAGCGTCTTCCACGTGTACTCAGGGTGCCATTGCACGCCCAAGCAGAATGGCTGGCCTTCGACCTCGATGCACTCGGGAACGCCGTCGGTTGCCTTGGCGACCAAACGCGTGCTCTTACCCAGATGATCGACGCAGCAGTGGTGTGCGGAGTTGGTCTGGATCAGCCTGTGCCCGCCAAGCGCGCGCTCCAACAGCGAGCCCGGCACGACCTCGACGGGATGCACGGGGTCGTTGAGCACGTGGGTATGGCGCCACTGCGTGCGGCCCTCGCGAGCGCCCAAGCTCGGCACGTCCATGCACAGGGTGCCGCCAGTGGCGACATTGAGCAACTGCGTGCCGCGGCAGGTGGTAAAGAGCGGCTTTTTGGCGCGGAGTACCTCGCCGACCAGCTTAAACTCAAAGCTATCGCGGATCTCGCAGCAGAGGGTGGGGTCGTAGGGTTGATCATCGCCCCAACGTTTGGGGTTGACATCGGGGCCGCCGGGAATGGCGATGCCGTCGGCGATATCGACGTAATGACGGATGACCTCAATGTCCTCGGTGATGGACATCTGCAGCGGCAGGCCGCCGGCGGCAAGGATGGCATCGACAAAGACACTTGCGATTTCCTCGTTGGGGGAGAGCGTTTCGCTTAAAAACGGCTTCGCCTCTTCCCAGCGCGGCGCCACCAGGATGAGCGGACGGTCGGCGGGGTCGACGTTGACGTGCGGGGTGTATGACGATGAAGTGCGAGTTCCGATCATAGGTGTTGCTTTCGAGTTTGGATGGTCATGGCGAGCGGATATGGCAATTGGGCTAGTGGCCCTTGATGGAGTTGAGGAAGTCTTGGGCGCGCTTGGTCTGGGGATGGTCGAAGAACTCGTCGGGCGTGCCGGTTTCCACGATCTGGCCGTCGGCCATAAACACGACGCGGTCGGCAACGCGGCGGGCGAAGTTCATCTCGTGCGTAATGACGATCATCGTCATGCCCTGCTGGGCCAGGCGGACCATGACCTCGAGCACCTCGTTGATCATCTCGGGGTCAAGGGCACTCGTGGGCTCGTCGAAGAGCATGGCCTTGGGCTGCATGGCGAGCGAGCGGGCAATGGCCACGCGCTGCTGCTGGCCGCCCGAGAGCTGAGCGGGCACCTTGTCGGCCTGTTCGGCAACGCCCACGCGGCTCAGCAGGTCCATGGCGCGCTCACGAGCTTCCTCCTTGGACACGCCCAGCACGTCGACCGGCCCCAGCATGACGTTCTGCAGCACCGTCATATGCGCGAACAGGTTGAACTGCTGAAACACCATGCCCAGCTCGGCGCGCATGCGGGCAAGATCCTTGCCTTCCTGCGGCAGAGGCTCGCCCTCGATGAGGATCTCGCCCGAGTCGATGGTTTCCAGGCGGTTGATGGTTCGGCACATGGTCGACTTGCCCGAGCCTGAGGGGCCGATCACGACGACGACTTCGCCGCGGTCGACCGAGAGATTGATGTCGTTGAGGACGTGCAGATCGCCATAGTGCTTATCGACGTGCTTGAGCTCGATCAGCGGCTGATTACCGGTAGAAGAAGTGCTCTGTGCCATGGTGCTCGGCTCCTTATGACTCGAAATGGTAAATCGTTAGCGAATGATGGTCGCGCCGGTCTTGTGCGAAACGTAGACAGCGGCCTTGTTGATTGCGACGTTGATGAGGATATAGATGACCGCGATCACCAGGTAGACCGACACGAGGGCGTCGTAGTTGGTAATGAGCACGCGGGCGTTTTGCATAAGGTCGGGGTAGCTCACCACGTAGGCGACGGTGGTGTCTTTGACGACGACCACAAGCTGCGAAATCAACGACGGAATGATAAACCGAATGGCCTGCGGCAGCACGATTTTAAAGGTGATTTTAGCCTTGGAGAGACCGAGCGCCTGGGCGGCCTCGACCTGGCCGCGCGGCACGGCATTGACGCCGGCGCGGAAGATCTCGGCCAGTACACCGGCTGCGGCGAGCGCGACGGGAAGCGTGAGCATCCAAAACGACGGCAGCGCGATCTTGTACTGGGGCAGCACCAAAAAGAAGAAGTAGATGAACAGCAGGCTCGGCACGCCACGGAAGAAATCGGTGAGCACGCGGCAGACCAGCTGCAGCGGCTTGATGTCGCTGGTACGGCCGAGCATGAGGGCTAAGCCCAGTACCAGCGCGATGGCGCCGGCGGTGAGCGCGACCTTTACTGTGCCCTCAAAACCGGCAAGCAGGAACTTCCAGGTGGTGAGGTGCGTAAAGAAGTACCAGTAATGGACCGAAAGCTGGCCGGTCACATAAAAGCGCTGCAGTACCAGAGCGATGAGCGCGGCCACGGCAACAAGTGAGATGGCGGTGCCGATGCGAATCTTGGCGCGCATCTTGGGGCCGGGAGCCTCGTAGAGCGCATCGCGCATGGTGAGCGCGGGGGAGGAGTGCTTGCTCATCGGAGGATCCTCACCTTCTTATCGATGTAGTTGCCAATGTGGCTCACCACAAAGGCCGTGCCCAGGTAGCCGAGCGCCGAGATAAAGAACGCGGCGACGCCGCCGAGCGAGCGCGTGTTGATATAGCTCACCACACCGGTGAGCTCCTGCGGTTTAAGTGGTACCTGACTGCCGAGCGCGGTGGTGAGCATGACGGCGATAAAGAGGTTGGTCATGGGCAGCACGCTCGAGCGTAGTGCCTGCGGAATCACGATCTTGGCGAGGATGCGGTTGAAGCTCATGCCGAGCGAGCGGGCGGCTTCCACCTGGCCGACGCCGACGGTGTTGATGCCGCTCATAAAGTTCTCGGAGCCAAAGGCCGAGCCCAGCAACACCGTGGCGACGATAACGCAGGTGCGGTAGGGCAGGACGACCTTGAGCGGCGGCAATGCGTAGACGACGATAATGAGCAGCGCGATGCCGGGGATGTTACGGAAGACCTGGACATACAGGTCGCCAAAGACGCGCAGCGGCTTGAGCGGCGACACGCGCATCACGGTGACGGCGACGGCCAGCACCATGGCGATGGCAAACGACTCAAGCGTCATGCCCCAGGTTGCTAGCAGCGCGTCAATGTAGTTCTGGCCATAGAGCGACCAGAGCTCGGAGAGACTCATGCGGACCTCCCGCCGATAAGGAAAGGGGCTCCCGTGTGTACGGAAGCCCCGACAACTCAGTAAGGAAACAGTTTAGCGCAATAAAGCGCACCGTGCGTTTCCGTATGGTTTCGTTGCGGCCGTTACTAGGCGCGTTGCCTAGGCGCCGATCTCGGGCAGCTCGGGAACATTGGTGTCACCCGTGCGGTCACCGATGCAGATCTGCCACAGCTCGGTCCAGGTGCCGTCGTCCTCAATCTTCTTAAGGAAGTCGTTGACAAAGGCGACGCCGTCGGAATCGAGCGGCAGGCCGATGCCATAGGGCTCCTTGCTGCCGAAGGGCTTGCCGGCGATCTTATACTTACCGGGCTCGCGGACTAGGGCGCTCTGCTGCATGTTGTTGTCGATGACGTAGGCGTCAACGCGACCCTGCTGGAGTGCCTGGCGGGCCTCCTCGTCGGTCTTGAACTCCTGCTGGCTGGCCTTGGGAGCGAGCTCCTCCAGGATGGCAGGGCCGTTGGAGCCGGACTGGACGGCGACGTTCTTGTCGGCCAGGTCGTCGACGCTCTTGATGTCGTCGTTGTCGGCGAGCACCAGGATGGCCTGCTGGGTGTAGTAGTAGGGACCAGCAAAGGAGACGAGCTTCTTGCGCTCGTCAGTGATGGTGTAGGTGGCAAAGACGGCGTCGACCTGGCCGTTCTGCAGGACGGACTCGCGCGTGTCCGAGGTCACCTGCGTGATCTCGACCTTGTTCTCGCCCAGAATGTAGTTGGACAGGAGCTGTGCGATACCGGCATCGAAGCCGCGGGTCTGACCGTCCTTCTCGTTGAGGAGGGAGAAGAGCGTGGAGGTCTGGACGCCACCGATCGTAAAGACGCCGGCATCCTTGACGGCCGTAGCCCAGGTGCTGGCGGCGATGGCGTCGTCATCGGCCTTGGGGCCGTCGTTGACGAGCTTGTCGAATGCCTTGGCGTCGAGCGTGGTGGAAACCTCGGTATCCCCGGAGTTCTTGGAGGAGGCGGCGGCGGAACCCTTGTCGGTCTCGGTGCTGGTGTCGGAGCAGCCGGCAAGACCAAGGCCGGCGACGGTTGCGAAGGTGGCGGCAACGAAGCCGCGGCGGTCGAGAACGACCTGCTGGGAGAGGTTCTTGCTCATGGTAGAACACCTTTCTCAATAAAATCCCTAGCGGTTGAGTAGAGTTATACCCTATCGCGCTCAAATGGGTCAACACGAAATAACTCAGAAACATACTTACCTTATGGGTTATTGTACCTACCAAAAAGGGACAGGTCTATTTTGGTAGGTTTTATCTGGGAAAACGTCGGTTATTGCTGCTGAGACGGCGTTTCGCGGACGGCGTGGCCGCTCGCGGCGGTCGTTATAATGGCGGCAACGCGACATATATATAAGTAAGGAGATCGCGTATGAACGATTATTCGTTTTTCGCGCCGCGAAAATAAAAACCTCCGCAGGGGTGCTTCCCTTGCGGAGGTTTTTTACTCGTTAAGTAGCCTTACGGCTTCGGCGGCCATGTTCTCGGCCGTCATGCCGTTCTGAGCGAGCAGCTCGTTGGGGTCGTAGCGGTCGGGGAAGCCCTTGGCGATGCCGAAGGTGCGCGTGCGCAACGGCGTGCATGCCAGATAACATGCCACGCGCTCGCCCCAGCCGCCGTCCAAGATGCCGTCCTCGAGGGTGACGACAACGCGATGCTCGGCGGCAAGGCTGTAGAGGAACTCGCGGTCGAGCTCAGTTGCATAGCGCGGGTTGACGAGCGTGGCCTCGATACCGTATTCGGCTGCCAAGCGGTTTGCCACACGCTCGCCCAGCTCAAAGAAATCGCCGAGCGCGAGCACGGCCACGTCGCGGCCTTGGCGCACCACGTTGTAGCGCGCGACACCGTAATCGGCGTCCTCGGCAGGCGCCAAGTCGGGGCGGCTTACCAGGCCAATGCCGGGCACGCGAATCGCCACAGGATGCTCGCGATGGTCGAGCGACCAGCTCAGCATGGACAGATATTCCTCCATGCAGGCCGGCGCCAAGTAGTGCATGTTGGGAAGACCGCCCAGCATGGAAATATCAAAGAACGAGAGATGCGTCTCGGATGTGGTGCCAAAGATCGACGCGCCAAATACCAGGATGGTTGCGGGGGCGTCGTTGAGGCACAGGTCGTGCCACAGCTCGTCGTAGGCGCGCTGCAAAAACGTGCCGTACACACCAAAGACCGGCTTGGCGCCCGAGCGCGCAAGCGCGGTGGCAAAGGTCACGGCGTGCTCCTCGGCAATGCCCACGTCAACAAACTGCTTGCCTGCCGCGGCGCGAAGCTCGGGCGTAAAGCCCATGATGTAGGGCGTTGCGGCCGTGATGCCCACAACCTGCGGATCGCGCTCTATGGCAGCGCTCAGGGCCTCGCCCGTAATGTCGGCATAGGTGCGCGGCGCAGGCTCGCTCGGATGGCCCGGGCAGAGCTTGCGCCCAGTCGCCATGTCAAACGGACCTACATGATGCCAGCGCTCGGGGTCGCTCTGGGCCGGCTCAAAGCCCTTGCCCTTCGCGGTGGAGACGTGCAGCACGATGGGATGATCGATATCGCGCAGTTCCTGCAGCACGTCGACTAGGGCCAACACATCGTTACCGGCGTCCAGATAGCGGTAGTCGAGCCCCATCGCGCGGAAAACGTTGCGCTCACAGGTGCCGTTGCTGGCGCGCAGCTCGGCCAGATTGCGATACAGGCCGCCATGGTTCTCGGCAATGGACTGGTCGTTGTCATTGACGACGATGATCAAGTTGCTGTCGAGCTCGGCGGCATTGTTAAAGCCCTCAAACGCCAGACCGCCCGAAAGCGAACCGTCGCCAATGATGGTAATGACGTTGTAGCTGTCGCCCGCCAGATCGCGGGCGTGTGCTAAGCCGCAGCTCAGGCTCACCGATGTGGAGGTGTGGCCCATGGCGAACAGGTCGTGTTCGGACTCGTCGGGATTGGCAAAGCCAGAGGCCTCGCCGTAGCGTGCCGGGTCGATATAGGTGTACGCGCGCCCAGTCAGCGCCTTGTGGGCATAGGTCTGGTGTGACACGTCAAAGACAATTTTGTCGGTGGGGGAGTTAAACACGCGATGGAGCGCGACCGTAAGCTCAACGACGCCCAGGTTGGGGGCAACGTGCCCGCCGACGGCGGCGGAGCTTTCGAGGATGGCGTGGCGGATCTCGCCGCAGAGCAGCGGAAGCTCGGCGCGATCGAGAGCCTTGACGTCCTCGGGCGTTGTCGTTTGCGTAAGCAGCATCGTTGTGGGTTACTCCATGCGAATCGTGCGCCGGCACTCCCTCGGCCGGCACAATTGCACAAGACAGTCTCGCACATTTTGGCGTTTGATATGTGACGGCGGCGCGGTAATTCGCCAACTGGTGGGGCAAAACGTTTTGTCCGATGCCATACTGATAAGTTCCATGATGATTTTATTCATTGCGTGCAGGCTGTGGCTTGCCGCCGAGCGCCGCCGGAAGGAGGCCGCATGTCCGATACCGTTCGTGCCGAGAAAATCGCGTGCGAAGTAGACCATGCTGCCCGTCAACTGGCACAGGAGGGCCGTTTGGACCTGACGCGCGAGTTTATCCAGCATGGCGATGTGACGGTGTATACGCATGTGACCTCGGTGGCGCGGGCAAGTCTGTCCTTTGCCGAGCGCCTGGGCCGCGTCGGTATCTCCGTCGACCGCTTGTCGCTGCTGCGCGGGGCCCTGCTGCACGATTACTTTCTCTATGACTGGCACGATCCCGACCCAAGCCATCGACTGCATGGCTTTCGGCATCCGTTTTTTGCCCTGGCGCGTGCCGAAGAGGATTATGAGCTGACGTCGCGCGAGCGGAATATCATCGCGCGCCATATGTTTCCGCTGGTACCGGTGCCGCCGACGTGTCGCGAGGCATGGATTGTGTGCCTGGCGGATAAATGGTGCGCGCTGCGCGAGACGATTGCCGGCCGTCTGCCGCGCAAAGACAGGGCGGACGATGACGTGAGCAGCGAATCGAACGAAAAGAGGAGAGGGTAGACGGTGGGAACCGCGATCGACATGGCATTTGACGGCGCGACGCTTGCCGCCTGTCCGCTCTCGGCGCTGGTACTCTCGTTTGCCTTCTACGGTTTTTGCGGCTGGGTATGGGAGTCGACAGTCTGCGCCATGCTCAACCACGGACGCTTTGCCAACAGCGGCTTTTTGCTAGGGCCGTGTTGTCCCATCTACGGTGCGGGCGGCATCGCGTGCTGGTTGCTGCTGCGTGGAATCCCAGACGCCTCGAGCCAGTTTGTCGCTGCCGCGCTCGTATGCAGCGTGATCGAATATAGTGTGGGCGTGCTGTTGGAAAAAACGACGGGTGCCCGGTTTTGGGATTACTCGCATCTGCCGTTTAACCTGCACGGACGCATCTGCCTGTACTGGGCCTGCGCGTTTGGCTTGGGTGCGTTGTGTATTTGCCGTTTAGTGGAGCCGGCATTGCTGGGGCTGCTTGGCCATCTGCCGGTGCTGATTGTGCGGCTGTCCGCCTTTATCGTCGCGGTCGCGATGATGGTCGATGCGGTGTGCTCGTTGGCCAGCTGGCGCCGCCTGTCCGATCAGCTTGAGCGTGTGCGTGCCGACCTTGCCGACCGCATCAATGAGTCGCTTGCCGACGCCTCCGACTCTATGCTCGAACGTATTCCCGATTCGGCGATCGACTCGGTGGCGCAGACGCATATCCGCGGTCGCGCCGTTAACGCTTGGCTGGCCGAGCTGGGTGACGCGGCGCTCGATGCCCTGCGCGAGAAGGCTTCGATGCCGACGTTTATCTCGGATGGTGCTCGCGGCCTGGCGCTCGCTGCCCGCCGCGTTGCCGATGTCGCGCCGAGCATGCCGCGTCCGTCGCTCAGTCGTCGCCTTGCCGGCAAGCGCATGAGCCGTCCGGTGCCGAGTGTGTCGCTCAGCCGTCGTGACCTGCGCTTCTTTAACGCCTTCCCGCGTCTGCGCATCAATCGCTACGAGGGCGTCATCCGAGCTACCGACCTCCGCGACCGAGCCCGCGAGCTGTTCCGGCGCTAGCCAGAGCGGAGCCAAGCGCGCCCTTCTCGTTCGCACGTTTCCCGTTCGTTTCGCGCCCGTTGCCGTGCCGTTTCCAAGATTGCGGCACCGTTTCCATTCGACAACGCAGCGTTTAACAACGCCGTATCTGGTCTACACCAGTTGGCCCTCGGGCGCATCATGAGCGCCGACAACGTTCATGCGACCAAGGGGGAGCGAATGTACGATACGGGATCGACAACGTTTATGCTCATCTGCACCATGCTCGTGTTTTTAATGACACCGGGTCTGGCGTTTTTCTATGGCGGCCTGTCCAGGCGCAAAAATGTCATCAACACCATGCTTATGTGCTTTGGCGCCATTGGCCTGGTTGGTGTGCTGTGGATTGTTGCCGGCTGGTCGCTGGCCTACGGTGGCGACGGTTCTAACCCGTTTATTGGCGGCTTTGACCAGCTGCTGTGCCTGCCGGTGCTCAACCAGGTGCTGCAGGCGGCCGAGGGCAATGCTGCGGATGGTGCCGTCTACCCTCAGATCATCGACATCGCCTTCCAGATGGCGTTTGCCATGATCACCGCCGCTATCGTTACGGGCAGTCTGGCAGGCCGCGTTAAGTTTGGTGCCATGACGGCCTTCCTGGGCATTTGGCTGCTCGTGGTCTATGCGCCGCTCGCCCACATGGTTTGGGGCGGCGATGGTTCCTTTATCGGCGACATCATCGGCGCGCTCGACTTTGCCGGCGGCGACGTGGTACACATTTCGTCTGGTCTCACGGGCCTGATTCTCTGCTTAATGCTCGGCCGTCGTCGCGGCTTTGGCATGATGAGCTACCGTCCGCATAACGTGCCGTTTGTGGCGCTGGGCGCCGGCCTGCTTTGGTTTGGCTGGTTTGGCTTTAACGGCGGCAGCGAGTTTAAGGCCGACGCCGTGGCGGCGCTCGCCATCCTCAACACCGTGACGGCCAGCGCGGCGGGCATGGTCTCGTGGCTTGCCGTCGAGCGCGTGCACACCGGTCGCCCCACGCTGGTGGGTGCCAGCACCGGTCTGGTTGCGGGCCTTGTGGTGGTCACGCCGGGTGCGGGCTTTGTCGAGCCGTGGGCAGCGCTGGTCATGGGCCTGATCGTCTCGCCCGTCTGTTACCTGGCCATCAGCCATCTTAAGACCAAGTTTGGCTACGACGATGCGCTCGACGCGTTCGGTTGCCACGGTATCGGCGGCATCTTGGGCGGTGTGCTCACGGGCCTGTTCTGCGTGCCGGAGCTCTCGTGGACCGGTAAGGGCGGCCTGTTCTACACGGGCGACGTGTCGCTGCTTGTCTCGCAGGTTCTGGGCATTGTGGTGACGGTCGTTATTGTGCTGGTGCTCGATTTGGTGATCGCCGCGGTGGTCAAGGCACTGTTCCACGGCAGCCTGCGTGTGGACGAGGCCGACGAGGCACTGGGCCTGGATGCGAGTCAGCACGGCGAGAGCGCGTATCCTTCCTTCTCGGGACTCGATTAGCGGCACGGGTTTCCCAGGCACCCGACCTTGCCCCTCAAACCGTCGCTTGCGTACCGAAGTACGCGGCGCTCCTCTTTCGGGGCAATCTCGGGCACCTGGAAAACCCGTGCCATGTGAAGGACAATCAATTTCTTTTATTAAAGAGAGGAATTCATTATGAAAAAGATCACGGCTATCGTGCGCCAGGAGAAGCTTGAGGTTCTTAAAGACGCGCTGTTTGCTGCTGATGTTCGCGGTATGACCATCAACCAGGTGCAGGGCTGCGGCGCACAGCATGGCTGGAAGGAATACGTGCGCGGCAACGAACTGCTCGTCAATACCATCCCCAAGGTGCAGTTCACCCTCATCTGCGCTGATGAGCACGTTGACGGAATTGTCGACATCATCTGCAATGCCGCCCGCACCGGTGCCGTTGGAGACGGCAAGATTTGGGTCGAGCCGGTCGAAGAAGTCATCCGCATTCGCACCGGCGAACACGGCCCGGCCGCGGTGTAGAATCGACCGTCTGCCATCCGCAACGTTAAAATGCTGCAATGAGGCACAAGACTTGCGTTGCGGATGGGCGGATTATGGGTCGCAATAAATATCCCGAGGAGACGGTCGCGAAGATTCTCGACGCGGCACTGGAGCTATTCTGCGCACAGGGTTATGAGGGGACGAGTATTCAAGATATCGTTGACCGTCTCGACGGCATGACCAAGGGCGCTGTCTATCATCACTTCAAGAGCAAAGAAGAGATTTTCAACGCCGCGTTTGATCGGGCGATGACTCCGATTGTTGAGCACCGCCGCTCGATGCTTGGCGTCGGTAATATGACCGGAGCCCAAAAGCTCAAGCGACTGTACGCTCCCGAGTCCGTTGTTCCACAAATTGAGCTATGGGCACGTATGCGTCCTGCAGCAGATCCGGTAAAAAGCTCGCGCCTACTGGCGATGCAGTACCAGGGCTCATTTGACGAGTCGGCCGATGGCTGTCTCTTGCCAGTGATCGAGGAGGGCATCGCCGACGGCTCCATTGCGTGCGAATGCCCGCGCGAAGCGGCGGAGGCCGTATCGTTGTTGGCGAATCTTTGGCTGCTGCCGCTGTTCCGTCCGCTCGAGCCCAAGGAGCGAATGCTCGCTCGTGCACAATGTCTGGCGCAGATGGCCGCTGCGGTGGGACTCGATTTGGGCGAGGAAGTGCTCCAGACAACGGCACGGATTTGGGACGTATGGGACCGCGCTGGGTGGTAATATAGATACCAACGGTATGTAATTGATTTGTGAGGGTAGCCACGGCTGCCCTTTTCAAGTCATTAAATACATACTAGTGGTATGTATAGGGGGCGGACTTATGGCTGGGCTGAGAGACGTCGGCGTCTCGTTGAAATCAAAAACAGTGCGGTCAATCAGGCTCGCGGAACTTCTGGTTGCGCAGCTGTGCACGTATTCGATGCTGTCGGCGCTGTGCTTTGCGTATCCACTTTACTTGTTCGATTGCAGTGGATCGTCAACGTTATACGGCGTCGTCGTGGCGACGGCGTTCATACCCGGCGTACTCGCAACTCCGGTTGGCGGAATCTTGGCGGATAGGGGAAGACATCGCGAGGTCCTCGTGGCCCTCGGTATTGCTCTGATGACTACATCGCTGCTGTCTATCCCCATGAAGCGCTTATTGTCTCTTGCGGTCGTCGTAGTAGCGATACTTTGTGTTCAATATGGCGTTCAATCGCTGCTAAAGCCAATGCTCCAAATTGAGACGGTGCGCATGGCGGGTGAAAAGAAGGTCGAGCGGGCCACTGCATTGGTTTCGCAGGTGACCATGGTGAGCAATATCTTGGGTCCTGTGGTCGGGACGGCAGTCTATGGGTGCTTTGGCATCGATGCTCTCTGCACAACCGCGTCGGTGGCGTTTGCGATGTCAGCTCTGTTGTTTGGGGGCGCGCTCAAGCAAAATGCCTCATCTGAAACGATGGGAGACGGCGCGACTCGCATGACATGCCGAAACGATTTTCGGGAGTCGATTCGGTATCTGCTGCAAAATGCATCATTGGTCGCCGTGATTTTGCTTGCGGCCGTTTTAAACCTTGCGTTGGTTGGGCTAACGATTGGCGCTCCCATTATTGTTACAAAGCATCTCGGCATGCAATCGTCCTGCGTTGGGATAGTTGAGGTGGCTATGGGCTTGGGTGGTCTTGCCGGCAGTGGCTTGGTCGGCATTTGGCCGCATCGTTTTTCTTTCAATGGCATATGTCGATATGTTTCGATGATCTGTTTTGGAGTCGCACCGATCATTGTCACGCTACTGTTCGGCGCAGATGTATGCGTGTTCGCCGTGTTTGCGGTTGGTTCGGCATGGGTCATGGTGTGGGCAGCCATTGCGTCGGTTGAAATCATCGCGTTTGTTCAGCGGGCAGCGCCGACTGAGCTCTGCGGAAAAGTGCTTTCGGTCGTTTACGTGGTCCTTTCCTGCGCAACACCTATCGGCCAATTGACGTACGGGGTTGCATATGATCGATGGACACCGGCGATTGTATTCGCAGGCATGTTGGCGGTGCTGACGTTGACGACGGCTCTGTTTTATCGGCTGAAAAGTTGCTTGTGGCGATTGTCTTAACGCGCTGGGGCACCGTGAATTTGCGGAGGCAGTGGCCCGCCGCGCCGGGACGGCATTGTTTGGGCATGCCTCTCCTTCGTCTACAATATCGTGCAGACGAAGGAGAGGCATGCCCATGATCAAGATGTTCGCGAGTGACCTAGACGGAACGCTGCTTAACGCCCTGCATGAGGCGGATGGGACCATCCGCCGTGCCATTCGCGAGCTGACTGAGGTTGGCCTGCACGTGGTTCCCGCGACCGGACGCTCGACGCTGCCGATCGGCGAGCATGGCTTTACGGGGCTGGCGCTTGACGCCTGCTGCTCTAACGGCTCCATCGTGCGCGACAGCCATGGAGAGGTGCTCAAGACCTGGACTATCGATCCGCAGATTACCGAGGAGCTGCTCAAGGAGTTTCCGGATATCTGCTTCGATTGCTCCACGCCCGACGGCATGTTCTCGAGTGGTTCGTTCGAGATGCACCAGGCGGGCTTTAAAAAGGACAGCCCCATCAAGCGCATCGTGATGCGTGGCATGCGTGCGCGTGGCGGGTATCACGAGGAACAGTATTTTGACCAGTCGATCGGCGACATCTTGCGCCACGATGTGTGCAAGATCAACTGCCGCGTGACCTCGCGCGAGCTGGAGCGCGACCTTAAGGCGTATCTTGCCGAGCGATCGGACCGCGTGGTCAACGCGCCGTTTGACCCCGTTATGTTCGAGATTACGGACGTGACGTGCAACAAGGGCGAGAGTGTTGCCTGGCTGGCGGGCTACTACGGCATTGCCGAGGACGAGGTCGCGGTCTACGGCGACGGCGGCAACGACATCGCCATGCTCAAGCGTTTCCGCCACAGCTACGCGACCAAAAACGCTAGCGATGCAGCTAAAGCCGCCGCGAGCGCGACCATCGGCAGCTGCATGGTCCACGCCGTCCCCAAACACATGGTCGCCACCATGCGCAAGCAGAACTCCCGCACCATCATCGAATAATAATGTGACAAAGGGACAGTTCCTCTGCCACATTCCAAATATTGCCTTTACGTGTTGATGCACACGGTGTGCAATAATACTCGCACTGTGCAATAGCGCACAGGCTGAGTAACAAGGAGGACGCTTGTCCCAGCTCGAGAAATGCGATCGCCGGTCCCTTCGCTCGCAGCGTGCCCTTCGCCAGGCACTTGCCAGCGAGCTTGCCGAAAGCGGCGACCTTTCGCGCATTAATGTCGCGTCGCTCACCGAGCGCGCTGGCCTTACGCGCCGCACGTTCTATTCGCACTACCGCGATATCCCCGACTTTATCAATCAAATCGAGGACGGCTTGCTGGCCGAGATCCGTGAGCGCATTGAGCTCATCACCGCAGCTCAGCTGCCTGATCTCTATCACAACATCGATGAGCTCGAGCCGGCGCCCGGTTCGGTTGAGTTACTGCGTTATCTTGCGGCCAACCGCGACTTAATCGGTGCGCTGCTGGGTCCGGGTGGCGACCAGGCCTTCATTAAAAGGATCATCGACACCGCGCGTGAGGCTGTGGTGCCGCGTGCGCAGACGGGCATTTTGGGCCTGGCGCTGGGCACGTTCTTTGACTACTACGTCACCTACGTCGTGAGCGCCGAGGTCGGCATGATTCAGCGCTGGTTTGAGCGTGGGCTCACCGAATCGCCCGAGGCCATGGCGCGCATTATGACGGTGCTCGCTTTTGTTCGTCCTGGTGACCTGTATGGCCAACCCATCGATATCAACGTGCCGGAATACGGCATGAAGCTATTGAACTTGCAGCTCGAGGACGCGGCCGACACCGCCGCAACCGTCGAGTCCAACAACTAAGAGGAGAGACAGATGAGCAAACTCGTCGAGGGCATCAAGGATCGTATGGTCGCTGCCGCACGCGAGGCCGCGCCCGCCGTGGTGGACGCCGCGCAGAAGGCCGCGACCGCGGCTGCCGAGAAAGTTGCCGAGGCAGTTGCCGATGCCAAGAACGCGGCAGGGGAGACGTCCATCGCTAGCGAGCCCGCCACCGCCGCTGAGCCCGTAGCCGCCACCGCTGCCCACGCCCCCGAAGGCGCGATCTTCAACTCCGAGAACGCCCGCGGCAACCTACACCTGGGCATCGACGTGGGTTCCACCACCGTTAAGCTCGCCGTGCTCAACGACGACAACCAGATCGTTTACGCCAAGTACCAGCGCCACCACACCGACGTCCGTGCCTGCGCCCGCGACCTGTTCGAGGGCGCTGCGACCGTGCTGCCGGCTGCCCAAATGACCTGCGCCATTACCGGTTCGGGCGGCCTGCTACTGTCCCAGTGGCTCGATCTGGAGTTTGTCCAGGAGGTCATCGCCAGCAAGCGTGCCGTCGAGACCCTCATCCCGGCCACCGATGTCGCCATCGAGTTGGGCGGCGAGGACGCCAAGATCATCTACTTCGATAACGGCATCGAGCAGCGCATGAACGGCACCTGCGCCGGCGGCACGGGCGCGTTCATCGATCAGATGGCAACCCTGCTGCACACCGACGCGAGCGGCCTCAACGAGCTCGCGGCCAACGCCACCACCATCTATCCCATCGCCAGTCGCTGCGGCGTATTTGCCAAGACCGACGTGCAGCCGCTCCTCAACGAGGGCGCCCGCCCCGAGGACGTGGCCGCTTCCATCTTCCAGGCCGTCGTGACCCAGACCATCTCGGGCCTGGCGTGCGGCCGTCCCATCCGCGGCAACGTCGCCTTCCTGGGCGGCCCGCTACAGTACCTCTCCGAGCTGCGTCACCGCTTCTACCTCACGCTCAACCTGGACGAGGAGCACCGTATCGTGCCCCAAAACGCTCACCTGTTTGTGGCGAGCGGCGCTGCCATGGCGCACGAGTCCAATAAGCTCAGCACGTTCCCGCAGCTTATCGAGGCCATCGATAGTTTGGGTGACACGCAGGGTGCTGAGGTCGAGCGCCTGGATCCGCTCTTTGCCACCGACGAGGACTTTGCTGAGTTCAAGGGTCGTCACGACACCGAGGTCGTCCCCAAGGGTAAGCTCGAAGGTTACACCGGCCGTGTGTTTATCGGCATCGACGCCGGTTCCACGACCATGAAGGCCGCGCTCGTAGGCGAGGACGGCCAGCTGCTGCACACCTGGTATGGCAACAACAACGGTGACATCCTGGGCACGGCCAAGGTCATCATGGCCGATTTCTACAACCATATTCCCGCGGGCTGCACCATCGGCCACGTGACCACCACGGGCTACGGCGAGGCGCTGCTCATCGAGGCTCTCAAGGCCGATTCCGGCGAGATCGAGACCGTCGCGCACCTGCGCGGCGCCAAGGCGTTCCTGCCCGGCGTCGAGTTCATTCTGGACATTGGCGGCCAGGACATGAAGTGCCTGCGCGTCAAGGACGGCGTCATCGAGCACATCATGCTCAATGAGGCCTGCTCGTCGGGCTGCGGCAGCTTTATCGAGAGTTTCGCCGTCTCTATGAACATGGACGTGCGCGCGTTCGCCGACGCCGCCATCCATGCCAAGGCCCCCGTCGACCTGGGCAGCCGCTGCACGGTCTTTATGAACTCGCGCGTCAAGCAGGCGCAAAAAGAAGGTGCCACGGTGGGCGACATCGCGGCCGGCCTGTCCTATTCCGTCATCAAGAATGCCCTGTTCAAGGTCATTAAGCTGCGCGACCCCCAGGAGATCGGCAGTCAGGTGATCGTCCAGGGTGGCACCTTTATGTCCGATGCCACGCTGCGCGCGTTTGAGCAGCTCACCGGCGTGCACGCCGTGCGCCCCGACATCGCCGGATGCATGGGCGCCTACGGTGCGCTGAA
>CABPCW010000019.1 GCA_902406155.1 uncultured Collinsella sp. | reverse complement strand
ATATGAACTTTATCGCGAGTTCCGCACGAACAGGAGGCCACTTAATGTGGCCTCCGTCGTGAGCAGGACTGTAGAGCAGGAAACTTCATCCGTGCCCGCCCTCGCGGGGAACCGGCGGGATAGACGGGTTCAGATGGGGCTTTGATGCATGGGTGGTCTGTTGTTGTGCAAATGGGTATCATACTGAGGTTAATGTGTCGACTCCGTGATGCATGTTTGTACGTTCCCGACGGTCGGTTTGCCAGAAGCGCCCCGCCGGTTGTTCCAGACCCGTTTCGAAGAAAGGAAACAACACTCACTTATGGCAGCTAAAAAATCATCTCCCTTGAAGATCATTCCGCTCGGAGGCCTTGACGGCATCGGCAAGAACATGACGGTCTTCGAGTGCGGCGACGACATGGTGCTCGTCGACGCTGGCCTCATGTTCCCCGATGACTCGCAGCCCGGTATCGATCTGGTACTTCCGGATTACACCTACGTTCTGGAGAACGAGGAAAAGCTCCGCGGCATCGTCGTCACCCACGGCCACGAGGACCACACCGGTTCGCTTCCGTACCTGCTGCAGGACCTCAACAACAAGGTGCCCATCTTTTCGAGCAAGTTGACGCTCGGCTTTATCGAGGGCAAGCTCTCCGAGTTCCGCATTCGTGCACCCAAGTTCCGCGAGGTCAAGGGCGGCAGCCACGTCAATTTGGGTGGCATCTCGCTCGACTTCTTCTCGATGACGCACTCCATCCCGGGCGCTCTAGGCGTGTTCATCCGCACCAACCAGGGCACCGTTATGCACACCGGCGACTTTAAGCTCGACCAGACGCCCATCGACGGCGTCACGCCCGACTATGCCGCTATCAGCCGCTTTGCCAAGCAGGGCATCGATCTGCTGCTGTCCGACTCCACCAACGCCACGGTCCCCGGCTTTACCAAGTCCGAGGCCGAGGTTGGCCCCAATCTGTTGCATGCCATCAAGAATGCTCCGGGCCGCGTGTTCGTCGCGTCGTTCTCGAGCCATATCCATCGTCTGCAGCAGATCTGCGATGCCGCTCGCAAGTGCGGCCGCAAGGTCGTCGTGACCGGTCGTTCCATGCTCACCAACACCCGCGTGGCGCGCGAGCTCGGTTATCTCAACATCGATGATGCCGATATCATCGATGCCTTCGATATTGACAACCTGCCCGACGACAAGATCGTCGTCATGTGCACCGGTTCGCAGGGCGAGCCGCTGTCGGCCCTTTCGCGCATGGCCAACGGCGAGCACAAGACACTCTCCATCCACGAGGGCGATACCGTCATCCTCTCGGCAACGCCGGTTCCCGGTAACGAGAAGGCCGTTCAGCAGGTCGTCAACAGCCTCGCCAAGCTTGGCTGCGACGTCTGGGATAAGAACCGCGCCCTCGTTCACGTCTCTGGTCACGGTAGCCAGGAGGAGCTCAAGCTCCTGATGGCCATGGCCAAGCCCACCTACTTTATGCCGGTTCACGGCGAGGCCGTACATCTGCGCGCCCATGCTCAACTTGCACGCAAGATGGGCCTCAAGGACGATCATATCTTTATCCTCGACAACGGCGATACGCTCGAGATGCGTGGCGGTATCGTCAAGCGCGGTACGCCCGTCGAGTCTGGCGTCGTCTACGTCGACGGACTGCGCATCGGCGATACCGACCCCATCGTTCTGCGCGATCGTCAGAAGCTTGCCAACGACGGTATGGTCACGGCTGTCGCTATCGTTTCGCTCAAGCACAAGAAGATCGAGGCCATCGAGTTCTCGGGCCGCGGCGTCTCCTTTGCCATCGACGACCAATTCTCCGAGGACGCCTCGGCGTCCATCATGAAGACGATCGAGAAGGGCAAGTTCAGCTTTACGAGCAGCGGTTCCGATGCCATTCGCAAGGCCGTGCGCGACTCGCTCTCTAACTTTATCTGGAGCCGTACGCGTACTCGTCCGATGATCATCCCGGTCGTCATGGAGGTTTAGTTTGGCGCGCGGATCTGCACAAAACGCCAAAGGCAATAAAGCCAACAACCAACCGGCATCTGCTAAGGGTGCCGGTTCCCATCTTCGTGCCAATAAGGGCCACGAGGCCGAGTTCGACGATTTTGAGCCCCTGGTCGAGCCTTCGGCCAACCGCGATATCGCCGGCGTGGTCATTGCCGTTTTGGCGATTGCGTCCTTTATTGCCGTGATATCGCCGGCGACCGCACCCGTTACGGCTGTGGTTGCTGGTTTCTACCACCTTGGCTTTGGCCTGGGCGCCTACGTGCTGCCGATCGTTATTTTGCTGTTTGCCGCCACGCTCTTTTTGGGCGAGGACTCGCCGCTCAACGTGCGCTCTGTTGCGGGCGGCGCCGTGGTCTTTATCGCCGTCGTCTCCCTTCTTTCACTGATGGTGCCGGGTACGAGCGACTCGTGCGACCTTATGTTCACGCCGCAAAACCTGTCCGCCTCGGGTGGCTACATCGGTGCGTTTATTGCGAGCGCGCTGCAGAATGCTCTGGGTAAGCCTATTGCGATGGTGGTCCTGTTGGGTCTGGCCGTCGTCGGCTTTGTCATCATCGGCTTTTCGGTGGGCGGCGTTTTGCGCTCTGCCCGCGACCGTGCGGCCGATTTTGCCGAGCGCCGTCGTGCCGACGTCAACGCGAGTCCGTGGGGTGACGACGAAGCCCTGTCGGTGCCCGGCGTTGCTCGTCCGCACCTGAGCATTCTTCGTCAAAAGGGATCCGATATGTCCGTGACCACGGTCATGGGCAACGATGCGTACCCGGTTTTGGACGATGACGACGAAGACGAGGATCCGTTTGTCGACGTGTCCGATGCCGTTGAGGCCGAACGCGCTAAGACCACGCTGCTGCCGCGCCGTCATGCCAAGAAAGGCAAGTCGGCCCCTAAGCTCAATACGAGTGAGCCCGACCCGTCTTGGTCCGAGAGCGAGATTGAACTTACCGAAGGTGATGACGAGGACGACGAGTCCACGCTCGAGACTGCTAAAACCACCTTGCTTCCGCGACGTCATGCAAAGCGCGGTCAGGTGACCGGCCAGCTTTCAATGGAGGACGATCCGGCCAAGATCGACGAGTCCGAGCCGCCGTTTGCCGTGAATCCCGTCTCGGCCGCCCCTCAAATCCCTGATTTCCTCAAGCATCCCAAGGTTGCCGATACGGCTGTCGCGGGCGCTGCCGAGGCGTCTACTTCTAGCGATGGGGGAGCGGACAATGCCCCCGCGGATAACGAGGGCGAAGATGAGGACGGCCTTAAGCTGCCGCCGCTCGAAATCCTGCATGCAAACCCTCAGTCCGCTTCTGCCGCATCTTCGGACAAGGAACTGGAACAGACCGCCGAGTCGTTGCAGTCCACGCTGCTTGAGTTTGGCCGTAGCGCTCGCGTCGTCGGTTGGATTGCCGGCCCCACGGTGACGACCTTTAAGCTGCAGCCCGGCGAGGGCGAGCGCGTGAGCAAAATTTCGAGCCTTGAGGACGACATCGCGCTGTCGCTTGCTGCTCAGTCCGTGCGTATCTTTGCGCCGATTCCCGGCACCTCGCTCGTGGGTATCGAGATTCCCAATCGCAAGCGTCAGAACGTCAACTTGGGAGACGTGCTGCCCTATGTTAAGGGCGGTCCGCTTGAGCTTGCCATCGGCCGCGATGCAGAGGGCACGCCGGTCGTCGCCGACCTCGCCAAGATGCCCCACCTGCTGATCGCCGGTACCACGGGTTCCGGTAAGTCGGTCATGATCAACTCCATCATCACGACCCTGCTCATGCGCGCCCTTCCCGAGGACGTTCGCTTGATCATGGTCGACCCCAAGCGCGTCGAGCTCGCAGGCTATAACGGCCTACCGCATCTTTACGTGCCTGTGGTGACCGAGCCCAAGCAGGCCGCGAGTGCCTTGCAGTGGGCGGTGTCCGAAATGGAGCGCCGCCTGAAGGTCTTCGAGCGCCTTAACGTGCGCAAGATCTCGACCTATAACGAAAAGCAGGCCGCCGGCGAGTTTGAGCATTACGATAACCCGCCGCAAAAGATGCCCTACCTGGTCATCATCATCGACGAGCTTTCGGACCTGATGATGGTTGCCGGCAAGGACGTCGAGGCTTCGATTGTGCGTATCGCCCAGCTGGGCCGTGCCGCCGGTATCCACCTTATCGTGGCGACTCAGCGTCCGAGCTCCAACGTGGTGACGGGTCTCATCAAGGCAAACATTACCAACCGTATCGCCTTTAACGTCGCAACGGGCATCGACTCCCGCGTCATCATCGACCAGATGGGTGCCGAAAAGCTCACCGGCTTGGGTGACATGCTGTTCTCAAAGGTCGACTGGGGCAAGCCCCGCCGTATCCAGGGCTGCTTTGTTTCGGATGACGAGATCAACGAGATTGTCGAGTTCGTCAAGTCGCAAAGCGAGCCTGACTACCATGAGGAGATCCTATCGGCCGTGGCACCTGCCTCCATGTCCATGGCGGGTGGCGGCGGCATCGTGCGCACCGGCGTCGCCGAGCCCCAGGACGACGATCCGCTTATCTGGGAAGCCGCTCATATTGTGGTGGAATCGCAGCTGGGCTCCACATCTGGCCTGCAGCGCCGCCTGAAGGTTGGCTATGCGCGCGCCGGGCGTATTATGGACATGCTGGAAGAAAAGGGTGTCGTCGGACCGCCCGACGGTTCCAAGCCGCGCGAGGTCCTGCTGGATGAAGAAGGCCTTGCCGCGCTGGAATCCGTCGACGCCGAGATGGCACGTGAAGATCGTGAGTTTGGAGGATTCTGATGGCTGCACGCTTTGGTGACATGCTGCTCGAGCAGCGTCGCCGAATGGGCCTTTCCATTCAGCAGGTCGCCAACACCATCAAAATCAGGCCGCAGATCATCGAGTTTTTCGAAACCGGTAATTTTGCATCGATGCCCCCGCGCGGTTATGCCCAGGGCATGATTTCGAGCTACGCACGCTTTTTGGGCCTCAATCCGCGCGAGGTCGTCAACGCTTATTTTGATGAACTCATGGCATATGAACGCGAGACGTCGCAGCAGGGCGGTCGTTTTCAGGACGCCGCCGGCTACGTCAATTCGCGTTCCTCGGTCGACAACGGCCGTTTCCTGATGGTTCAGGGCGGGCGTTCGACGCGTTATGGCCAGCGCCCTCAGCAGGCTGGCTATATTACCGAGTCTGGCTCGAGCGAGGAGATTCGTTCTCAGCGCGATCGTTTTCGCAGCACGCCGGCGCCCGAGGAGCGCGCACTCCCCGCTGCCCGCGGTGTCGCTCGTGACCCTCGTGCCGGCTACGGCGATGGCGGTTATTCCGATCGCGGGTACCGTGGCGTTTCTTCCGGTCGTCCGCGCGGCGGCTATGCAGACGCCGATACTACGCAGGTGACGCCTCGCCTTCGATCTCAGTCGCAGCCCTATAGCCAGCGTTCCTCAGCGGCTCGTTCGGGCCAGCGCAACTACCAGGGTCGTGGCGAGCTCGCCCCCCGCTCGGGTCAGCGCAATATGCAGCGCCAAGGTAGCTATCGCGGACGTTCCGACAATAACCGCGGTCGTATGCCCCAAGGCACTGGTCGCGGTGGCTCCAATCGTGGGCGCGGCGGTGGGCGTGCTCTCCAGAACAACGGTCTCGATCCTCGTATCGTTTACGCCGGTATCGGCGCCGTGGCGCTGCTGCTGATCGTGCTCATCGTGGTGCTCCTGCGTGGCTGCGGCTCCTCGGCGCCCGAGTCGACGCCCGAGACGCCCGTTGCCACCAAGACAACGACTAAGCAGTCTTCCAACAAGACCGAATCCGTCGATGAAGATACCGATGAGACGACGGACGAGTCGACCGATTCGGACGCCGCCAAGACGACGGCCAAGAAGGAAGAGAACGAGGTCACAAAGGTCAAGATCTCCGTTGCCAAGGGCAAGACTGCTTGGATTGAGGTCAAGGTTGATGGCAAGTCGGTCTATGGCGCCCAGGCGACCGGCCCCTTTGAGCAGGAATATACGCCCGAGTCCTCGATCGAGATCACCACGTCCAAGCCTTCCGATGTCACCGTTACCAAGAACGGTGAAAAGGTCCGCTACGACACTAAGACGTCGGGCGTGGCACGCGTGACGATCACCGTTCCCAAGAAGGAGACGACCGACTCCGAGGACGGCGAGAGCACTGACGGCACCGATGATGCCAACAGCGCGGATGGAACCGAGGCCCAGTCCACGGAGGGCACCAATACCGCTACCGACGGTCAAACGACGACCGATTCTACCGATTATTCGTACGACAGCTACTAAGCCGCTCGTAAGCGAAAGGATTAACCATGGCTAAAGATTCCAGCTTCGACGTCGTGTCCGAGGTTAATATGCAGGAGGTCGACAACGCCTTCCAGCAGACCACGCGCGAGATTTCCCAGCGCTATGACCTGAAGGACTCCGGCGCCACCATCGAGCTTTCGAAGGGCGACAAACTCTTTACGGTCAACGCCCCGGCCGACTTTGTCTCCAAGCAGATCATCGATGTCTTGAGCTCCAAGCTCATCAAGCGCGGCATCGATCTTAAGGCCGTGTCCTGGGATGCGCCTCAGGCTGCATCGGGCGGCACCGTGCGCGTGCTCGGTCACATCGTCGAGGGTATCGACCAGACGACTGCCAAGAAGATCAATAAGGACATTAAGGATCAGAAGCTCAAGGTCAAGGTGACGATTGAGGCCGACAAACTGCGTGTTTCCTCTGCTTCCAAGGATGCGCTGCAGACCGTGATCCAGTTCCTGCGCGACCAGGACTACGGTCAGCCGCTGCAGTTCACCAACTACCGCTAATTCATTCGAAAGGACCGCTCTCCAACATGGATACACCGTTGGGCTCCGTGCTCTATATCACCCTCGGGTGCGCCAAGAATGAGGTCGATACCGACCGTATGCGTTCGCTGCTGACCGCCGCGGGCTACGAGGAGGCATTCGATCCGCAGGATGCCGATATCGCCATCGTCAATACGTGCTCGTTCCTTGCCTCGGCGACGTCCGAGAGCATCGAGACCACGCTCGAGCTTGCCAACGAGGTGCAGGACGGCGTGCGTTCCTGCCCGATCGTCATGTGCGGCTGCGTACCGTCACGCTACGGCGATGACCTGCCCGACGAGCTGCCCGAGGTCGCGGCCTTTGTGAAGGCCGACGAGGAAGACGGCATCGTGGCGGTCATTGATGACGTGCTGGGTGTTGAGCGCGAGATTGCCGCCTATATTCCGCAGGTCAAGCGTACCGTCGAGGGCGCTGTCGCCTACGTCAAGATCTCCGATGGCTGCAACCGCTTCTGCAGCTTCTGCATGATCCCGTATATCCGCGGTCGTTATCACTCGCGCAATGCCGAGAGCATTATCTCCGAGGTGCGCGACCTGGTCGCCGGTGGTGTGCGCGAGATCGTTCTGATCGGTCAGGACACGGGCATTTGGGGCACTGACTTTGCCGACGAGGACCTCGCCGAGGGCTCGCCGCGCAATCTGGCTCAGCTGCTGCAGGCCGTTGCTGAGGCGGTGCGTCCTCATAACGTGTGGGTCCGCGTACTCTACCTGCAGCCCGAGGGCATGACCGATGAGCTTATCGAAACCATTCGCGATACGCCCGAGGTGCTGCCCTATATCGATATTCCCGTCCAGCACTGCGACGCGCGCATCCTCAAGGCCATGCGCCGCTCCGGTTCGCGTCAGGAGCTCGAGGACCTGTTCCGCGACCTGCGCGAGCGTATTCCCGGTATCGTGATCCGCTCCACGGCTATGGTCGGCTTCCCGACTGAGACCGACGACGAGTTCCGCGATCTTATCGACTTTATGGACACCGTCGGCTTTGACTACACGAGCGTCTTTGCCTACTCGCGTGAGGAGGGCAGCCTAGCCGCCAAGATGGATGGTCAGGTCGATGAAGAGGTTAAGCTCGAGCGCGCCCAGGAGGCTATGGATCTGGCCGAGTCGCTCGGCTTTGCCGCCACGGCGGCCCATGTGGGCGAACGCGCCCAGGTGATCGTCGACGGTATCGAGGAGACCGAGGACGGTGCCGAGCTCATCGGACATGCCTGGTTCCAGGCTCCCGATTCCGATGGTGCGGTGCATCTGGATGCCAGCGAGGCATCCGTGGGCGATATTCTGACGGTCGAGTTTACCGATAGCTTCTGCTACGAGCTTATCGGTCATGTTGTGGAGTAGGAGAGCGTCGTGGCTAACGAGAGCAATAAGGAACTGACGAGCGTTTGGACGCCCGCCAACATCGTGACGTGCGTGCGCATTGTCTTTATTCCGGTGTTCATGATCGTGTCGGCGCTGTCTCACACGAGCGTTGCCGGTACGGATTGGAGCCATTTCGACGGCCCGCTCGCTGCCGCTGCCTTTATTCTGTACGTCATCCTGTCGTGCACCGATAAGGTTGATGGCTACCTGGCTCGTTCGCGCAACGAGATCACCGATTTCGGCAAGTTTTTGGATCCCATCGCCGACAAGCTCCTGGTGTTCTCGGCCCTGCTGCTGTTCTTGGACTTTGGTGCCGTAACCGTGTGGTCCGTGTTCATCATCCTGTTCCGCGAGCTGCTGGTGAGTGCCCTGCGCATGGTCGCGAGTGCGGCCGGCGTGGTCGTTGCGGCCGATAAGCTCGGAAAGTACAAGACGGCGACTACGATGGTTTCCATCTGCGGTTATCTGTGCGTCTTTGCGATGGCCGGCTTGCACCTTGGCCCGGTGGCGCTGACGCTCGGCATCTACTCGGTGTCGCGCTTCCTGTACGCCGTGGCCGTTATCCTGACCGTTATCTCGGGCGCCCAGTACTTCTGGAACTGCCGCAAGATCGTCTTTTCGGTCTAGGTCCTGGTGGGCATGACGGGATCATTTGAGCAGATTGCGGCGCACAATGAAGAGCTCGCACGCGATATTGTCGAGCGTGCAAGCGCTCGTGGTGTGACGGTTTCGACGGCTGAATCTCTGACAGCAGGCATGATCGCCTCGACGATCGCCGATATCCCCGGTGCCTCGGCGGTGCTGCGCGGCGGTGCGGTGACGTACTGCGACGAGATTAAGCATCGCGTGCTCGGTGTTGAGCAAGAGACGCTTGACCGCTATACCGCGGTGTCGTACCAGACGGCACGCGAGATGGCTACCGGTTCGCTGGAGCTGTACCAGAGCGATATTGCCGTGAGCGCGACGGGCTATGCCGGCCCCGGTGGAGGCACCGAGGACGATCCGGCTGGAACCTTTTATATTGGCTGGGCGTATCGCACGGCCGATGGGGGAGTGTCGGTCGTGGACTCCATTCGTTGTCATTATGAGGGCGATCGTTCATGTGTTCGTGCCCATGCGGTCGCGGAGGCACTGGGTCGCATTGTCTGCGTGCTCCATTCTATGGAATAGACGTGTTTTAAGGGGCCTCCGGGCCCCTTAATTGTGGAGATAGGGACCTCGGGCGAATTTGCTCTTTGTGCAGGTAGTTGCCGTAATCTTTCTCGTCATGCCTTGTGTGGTTCGCATGCGGTCAAGTTTTTGGTCAGTGTTTGGTCGGCGTTTGGTTGGGTTTTGGAAAGGTCGGCTGCATATGATTTATCTGAACGGTTGACCACGAACAGCCGTTCGTTTATTATCGATGCAGGTTGTTAAGAGGAGGGCTATTCATGGCCAAGAATTCAGGTCCCGTACGTACCGTTCATGCTCGCACGACGGGTAAAGAGCGCGATGAGATGATCGCCACCACCAAGGCCGAGATCGAGAAGAAATTCGGTCAGGGTTCCATCATGAGGTACGGCGACGGTGGTCCCGAGCTCGAGGTCGAGGCCATTCCCACGGGCGCCCTGGCCCTCGATGCCGCGCTGGGCATCGGCGGCGTGCCGCGTGGCCGTATTGTCGAGATTTACGGTCCCGAGTCCTCCGGTAAGACAACGCTTTCGCTCGAGATTTTGGCAGAGGCCCAGGCTATGGGCGGCGTCGTGGCATTTATTGATGCCGAGCACGCGCTCGATCCCACGTATGCCGCGCGTATCGGCGTGGACATCGATGAGGTCCTCATTTCCCAGCCCGATACGGGTGAGCAGGCGCTCGAGATCGTTGACATGCTCGTGCGCTCTGGCGCCATCGACGCCATCGTCGTCGACTCTGTCGCCGCTTTGACCCCGCGTGCCGAGATCGAGGGCGAGATCGGCGATACCACGGTCGGCTTGCAAGCTCGCCTGATGAGTCAGGCGCTCCGCAAGCTCGCCGGCTCGCTGTCCAAGTCCAAAACGACGTGCATCTTCATTAACCAGCTGCGCGAGAAGATCGGCGTCATGTTCGGCAACCCCGAGACTACGACGGGCGGCCGCGCCCTCAAGTTCTTCTCGTCGGTGCGCATCGATATTCGCCGCATCGACAGCATCAAGCTCAAGGACGAGGTCATCGGCAATCGTGTGCGCGCCAAGGTCGTTAAGAACAAGGTGGCCGCACCGTTTCGCTCGGCCGAGTTCGACATCATGTACGGCACGGGCATCTCTAAGGAGGGCTCGATCTTGGACATGGCTGTCGAGTGCGGCATCTGCAAGAAGATGGGCTCCTGGTTTGCCTATGGCGAGGACAAGCTCGGCAACGGTCGTGAGGCCGCCAAGGCGTTCCTGCGCGAACACCCCGATTGCGCCGACGAGATTGAGCATAAGGTCCGTCTTGCCTGCGGGCTTGAGTTTGATGACGATGCTCCGTCCGAGGTCGAGCTGACCGATCAGCCCGAAACTGAGGAGTTCGATGAGCTTTACGCCATCGATGGCTCCGCGATGCTCGATGATGATGACGAGTAGCGGATGCCCTCATGTCGTATACGGTGACCGAGGCAACGGTCGTCTTTCCCGATAAGAAGGCGGCCTCCTCGTTTTCGAGTGGGTATGCATCAAAAAAGCCTTGTGCACATGTCGACTGTGAGCTCGAGGGCGGTTTTGAACGATCCGTCTGGATTCCTGTTCGTGTCGCGCGCCTGTTCCTTAAAAATCGCCCCGATCTTCCCTGCGATTGGGATGAGTTTCGCGAGGCGGTGCAGCTCATTGAGCGTAAATGCGCGCTTACCATGGTGACTGAGATGCTGTCGCGCCGCGACCATGCCACAGGTGAGGTCCGTGACAAGCTGGCTCGTTACGGATTTCGCCAGCCCGCAATCGATTTTGCCGTCCAGCGTGCCACTGAGTATCGCTTTTTAGATGAGAACCGCTTTTGTTCGTACTTTATCGAGGAACGCAAACGACGCGGTTGGGGACAGCGCAAGATTGAGACCGAGCTCAAGCGCCGCCATGTCGTACTCGATGATATCCCCGGCTATCCCGAGGATTATTTTGCCGTGGAGGACGACTTGGCTCGCGCATCGGCTTTACTCACGAAGCGTCGCATTCCCGAGACGCGTGGATTCGAAAAGCTCGTCCGGTTTTTGATGGGCAAGGGCTTTTCGTACCACATCGCCGCCGATGCCGTTAAGGCGCGTCTCGATGCTGAACGTGAGGAATGTGCAGTTTAGACACATGCTAGAAGTATGCGTTTTGCGTACCTGCCGTTCACCGCGTTTTAGACGCCGTGCTGGGTGCATTTATTTGACAGTTGTTGCGGTTCAACGTACGATAATCACTGTCATTTGCTTTGTGATATGTGCTCATCTTTGATGAGTTTGTTTATATGTTTATCTGTATCCGACCCGCATAAGCTGCGCCCATATTACTCAAATGTCGCGAGCCGTTCGCAAGGACGGTTCGCTTTGTTGTGTAACGAATCCATAAAAAGGAGTGAGCATGCCTATCATCGCAGCGCTCGTTGGCATCGTTTTGGGTGCCATCGCCGCCATTGCCTACATGCGCACCGCCAAGCAGGGTAGTCTTCACGAGGCCGACGAAAAGATCCAGTCGGCACATGCACAGGCTGAGTCCCTAATCGGCGATGCAAAGCGTCAGGCCGAGACCCTCAAAAAAGAGGCTCTGCTCGAGGCTAAAGAAGAGATCATCAAGAACAAGCAGGCTGCCGAGGCCGAGGACAAGCAGCGTAAGAACGAGATTCGTACGCTCGAGAATCGCGTGATGCAGCGCGAGGAGTCCCTCGATCGCCGTAACGATGCCCTCGACAAGCGAGAGCACCAGCTGTCCAGCCAGGCTGGCCAGGTCGAGAAGCGCTCCCGCGAGCTTGAGGAGCTCTGCGCCAAGCAGACCTCGGAACTCGAGCGCATCGCCGACCTGACCCGCGAGGACGCTCACAAGGAGCTCCTCGACAAGGTTCGCGGCGAGGTTACCCACGAGGCCGCCACGATCATCCGCGAGTCCGAGCAGCAGGTTCGCGCCGAGTGCCACAAGACCGCCCAGGAGATCTTGTCCCTGGCGATTCAGCGCTGCGCCGCCGATCACACCGCCGAGGTCACCGTTACCTCTGTGCACATTCCTTCCGATGACCTCAAGGGCCGCATCATCGGCCGCGAGGGTCGCAACATCCGCACCTTCGAGCAGGTTTCCGGCGTCAACCTCGTGATCGATGATACGCCCGAGACCGTCGTGCTTTCGAGCTTCGATCCGGTCCGTCGCGAGACCGCCCGCGTCGCCCTCGAGAACCTTATTGCTGACGGCCGCATTCATCCTGCCCGCATCGAGGAGATGTATCACAAGGCCGCCGACTTGGTTCAGCAGCGCGTGCGCGAGGCCGGCGAACAGGCTGCCTTCGATACCGGTATCCACGATCTGCACCCCGAGATCGTTAAGACCCTGGGTGCCCTGCGCTATCGCACCTCGTTTGGTCAGAATGTGCTCCAGCATTCCCTCGAGGTTTCCGACCTGTGCGGCGTGATGGCTTCCGAGCTTGGTCTGGACGTTGTGACCGCCAAGCGTGCCGGCCTGCTGCATGATCTTGGCAAGGCTATCGACCATGACGTCGAGGGTCCGCATGCCGTTATCGGCGCCGAGCTCGCCCGTCGCTATGGCGAGAAGCCCGTTATCGTTCACGCTATCGAGGCTCACCACGCCGACGTCGACCCCAACACGGTTCTCGATGTTCTGGTCCAGGCTGCTGATGCCGTTTCTGCCTCTCGCCCCGGTGCCCGTCGCGAATCGGCCGAGAACTACATCAAGCGCCTTGAGAAGCTCGAGGAGATTGCCAACTCCCATGACGGCGTCGAGCGTACCTATGCCATGCAGGCTGGTCGCGAGGTCCACGTCATGGTTCAGCCGGACAAGATTTCCGATGCTCAGTCCACGGTCTTGGCTCATGACATCGCCCATCAGATCGAGGAAGAGATGGAGTATCCCGGTCAGGTGCGCGTCGTTGTGATTCGCGAGAGCCGCGCTGTCGATATCGCTAAATAACATGAACGACGCGAACGAGCTCATCTCATTTATCGCGTCGATGTCGGGGGAGGGCAACCTTCGCGTCGAGGAGAACCTTGGCGAGGGGTATGTCCGCCTCCGCGTTTCGGAGGCCGAGCGGCGCCAGGCAAAGCACGACATCCAGCATGTCGAGGATATTGTCATCGAAATGCTGCGTAACGCTCGTGATGCCGGCGCCGATAAGGTCTATCTCGCCACGACCAAGGAAGATGGCGTCCGTACGCTCGTCTTTCTGGATAACGGATCGGGCGTGCCGCAGGATATGCAGGAGCGCATCTTCGATGCCCGCGTTACCTCCAAGCTCGAGAGCATGAAGATGGACCGTTGGGGCGTTCACGGTCGAGGCATGGCATTGTTCTCGATTAAGCAGAACACCGACGAGGCACGCGTTGTCGCGTCGGATGTTGACCTTGGCTCGGTCTTTAAGGTGAGCGTCGCTACCGACCGCCTTGGCGAGCGCGCCGACCAGTCCAGCTGGCCTCAGGCCGTGAAGGACGAGGACGGTCGCTATGTCTGCGCTCGTGGGCCTCACAACATCATTCGTGCCGCCTGCGAGTTTGCCCTCGAGGAATTGCGCGCCTGTGATGTCTATCTGGGGTCTCCGTCGGAGATCGCCGCGACGCTGCATGCGCAGGCTTCCAGCCGTCTCAATGCTTCTCGTCTTTTGTTTATCGATGACGAATCCGAGCTTCCCGTGGTCGATCGTCTGGGTCTTGCTTCGGATGCGGAAGACTTTATCCGTATCTGTTCGGGTTTGGGCCTTGAGATGTCCGAGCGTACGGCGCATCGTATCTTGGCGGGCCAGATTAAGCCCGTTCGCGGTGTGACCGCACGCCTGCTACGCGAGCGTGATTCGTCCTCACATGCGTCTGCTCCGGTTGATCTCGCCAAAGATCGTCGCGGGTTGCGTATTGCCAAGGACGACATGGCGCAGTTCTCGCGAGCAGTGGAACGTGACTTTAACGATCTTGCAGCACGGTACTATCTCAACCTTTGCGGCGACCCCAAGATTCGTGTTTCGCGTGATCGTATTACCGTGACGTTCGATCTTGCCAAAGAGGAATAGCATCTTTACCGAGCCCGTTCGGTACGATACAGTTATTGCAGTTAAAACGTACTTTTAAACGCAGGAGTTTCTTCATGGATTGCCTGAAGGTATCAAGCAAATCGTCGCCCGCGTCCGTTGCCGGCGCCATTGCCGGCATGGTCAAAGATGGTGTTCCCGTCAATATTCAGTGTGTCGGCGCGGGCGCCGTCAACCAGGCCATTAAGGCTGTAGCCATTACACGCGGATTTTTGATTCCGACCGGGTTTGATATTTCCTGCGCGCCGGTGTTCTCCGACATCCTCATCAACGGTGAGTCGCGCACGGCTATCCGTCTTTCTATTTACGTTCATCAGATTAATCGAGCTGCTATGGATAACGTTGTGATGGACGACGTTAAGCCTGTGGCATAGAGTGTTTACCCCCCGCCCTCTTTGATTCCGCCTATTCCACCTCGTTAGGACTTATACACATGGACCAGGGTTCCGTACGCGATATTCTTGCCGGTAAAACCTACTTTATCCGCACCTTTGGCTGCCAGATGAATCAGCACGACTCCGAGCGCGTGAGTGGCCTGCTCGACTCGTATGGTTGCCTCATGGCGCTCGATCCGGAGCATGCTGACATCGTCGTGTTCATGACGTGCTGCGTTCGCGAGGCAGCTGACACCCGTCTGTACGGTCAGTGCAACTCTTGTAAGAGCCTCCCGCCTTCTCCTTCGGGCAAGCGCGTGGTCGCCGTGGGCGGCTGCATCGCGCAGCGCGACGGCGAGGGTCTGCTCACCAATGTCGATAACGTCAATGTCATCTTTGGCACGCATTCCATCGCGCATGTGGCCGAGCTCATTGCCGAGGCATTCTTGGACGGCAAGCGTCATATTCGCACCAATGAGCACGAGGACACGGATGCTATGAGCATGCCGTGGCATCGTGAGACTCAGTATCACGCGTGGGTCCCCATTATGACGGGCTGCAATAACTTCTGCACCTATTGCATCGTGCCGTATGTGCGCGGTCGCGAAAAGAGCCGCCCTTTCGAGGAGATTGTCGACGAGGTGACCGGCCTAGTACGCCAGGGCGTGCGTGAGATCACGCTTCTGGGTCAAAACGTCAACTCCTATGGTCGCGATTTGTTTGGCAAGCCGCGCTTTGCCGACCTGTTGCGTGCCGTGGGCGATACGGGTGTAGAGCGTATCTTCTTTACTTCCTCGCACCCCAAAGACCTGCTGCCCGAGACCATCGACGCTATGGCCGAGACGCCTGCCGTCATGCCGCAGCTGCACCTGGCAGTTCAGTCGGGATCGACGCGTATCCTTAAAGAGATGAACCGTCGCTATACGCGCGGGGATTATCTGGGGCTCGTCGATCGCATCCGCAATCGCATGCCCAATATCGCGCTTTCGACCGATATCATCGTGGGTTTCCCCGGCGAGACCGAGGAAGACTTTGAGCAGACGCTCTCGCTTGCCGAGACGGTCCGTTATGCTCAGGCCTATACGTTTATCTATTCCAAGCGCGCCGGTACTCCGGCCGCTGAGATTGACGATCCTACGCCGCATGAGGTAATTCTCGAGCGCTTCAACCGTCTGGTGAAGGTTATCGAGACTACAGCGCACGAGTATAACCAGGGTGAGCTCCACACCGTTGTGCCGGCGCTTATTGAGGGTACGAGCAAAAAGAATGACGCGGTGCTGCTGGGCAAGAGTCCTAAGAATCAGACCGTTCATGCACCGATTCCCGAGGGCTACAGCATCGATCAGCTGGTTGGCAAGATTGTCGATGTTGACATCGACGTTGCCAAGACGTGGTATCTTTCCGGATCCGTTGTGGGCGAGCCGCGCTAATGATTTCTCCCGGGGCAGGCCTTTCCGCCGTTGCGATTGTCGGTCCGACCGCGGTTGGCAAAAGTGATGCCGCAGATCGTTTGGCGGCTCGCCTTTCGTCGGAAGTGCTGTCGTGTGACGCGATGCAAATCTATCGAGGCATGGATATCGGTACTGCCAAGATGGCACCCGAGGAATGCACGGCGCCGCTACGCCTGGTCGATATTGTTGAACCGGGCTTTGCATATTCTGCGGCGCTGTATCAGGCAGACGCTCGTGTACATGTTGAGCGCTTGCTGGGCGAGGGCCGCCTACCGGTGTTTTGCGGGGGTACAGGCCTGTATCTCAAGGCCGCCCTGGATGAGATGGATTTTCCCTCGGGCGAGCTTGAGGACGATCGCCGCGCAGGGTATCAGGAGCTTGCCGAGCGCATAGGCGAGGAAGCGCTGCACGCGTTGCTTGCCGAGCGTGACCCCGAGTCCGCTGCGGTCATCCACCCCCATAATGTTCGTCGTGTGATTCGCGCGCTCGAAATGCATGATGATGGCGTATCCTACGCGCAGCAAAAGTCGCAGTTTAGTGTTCCGCGCGAGCATTATCACGCTCTGTGGTTTGGATTGTTGCGTAATCGCGAGGCGCTTTACGAGCGTATTAACCTACGCGTCGATTTGATGTTTGAGCAGGGTCTAGTTGATGAGGTTCGCGGTCTTATGGACCAGGGGCTGGGAGATGCCCTGACTTCGATGCAGGCGATTGGCTATAAAGAGATTATCGATGCCTTTGACGGCGTGATTTCTATGGATGAGGCTCGCGAACTCATCAAGATGCGTTCGCGTCGCTATGCCAAGCGTCAGCTTTCGTGGTTTAAACGCGATGACCGCATCGTGTGGTTCGATATGGACGAGTTTACGATCGATGAGGTCGTTGAGGATATCCTTCACCGTATCGAGGTGGCCTAATGGCTCGGTTTCCCCTCGTTCCCACGGCGCCTGAGCCCGAACGTGCCGTTCTTGTCGGAGTTGAGTGGCGCGATAACGCCTGGCCGCTCGATCGTTCGCTTGACGAGCTTGAGCGTCTGGCCCATACAGCTGGCGCCCAGTGCGTGGCGCGTTTGTCACAGCGTCTGGTTAAGCCGTATTCAAAATCGTTTATTGGCTCCGGTAAGGTTGAGGAGCTTTGCGGGCTCGTACATCGAATGGATGCTGATGTCGTTATCTTCGATGACGATTTAACGCCCTCGCAGCAGTCTTATCTGGAGAAAGCCGTGGGCGAACCGGTTAAAATTATCGACCGTACGGCGTTGATTCTCGATATCTTTGGCCTGCACGCTCAGACCCGTGAGGGCCGCCTGCAGGTGCAGCTAGCCCAATTGCAGTATCTGTTGCCCCGTTTGCGCGGTATGTGGAGTCATCTTGCTAAAGAGCAGACACGCGGTGGCATTGGTTCGCGCTTTGGCCAGGGTGAAAGCCAGCTCGAGGTTGACCGACGTTTGATTCGCAACAAGATTGCCGCGCTTCGTCGCGAGCTTAAGCAGGTTGAACAGCGTCGCGATGTCCAGTCAAAGAGCCGTATCGAGTCGCCGGCGTTTCGCGTTGCCTTAGCCGGTTATACCAATGCCGGTAAGTCGACGTTGCTCAATCGTCTGACCGGGTCTACGGTGCTTTCACAGGATAAATTGTTTGCCACGCTCGATCCGACGACGCGCTCGTATCGCTTGCCCGGTGGTCGTGGCATGACCATTACCGATACCGTTGGCTTTATTCAAAAGCTACCGCATGGTCTCGTTGATGCCTTTAAGTCCACGCTGTCTGAGGTCCTTGGTGCCGACCTGATCCTTAAAGTTGTGGATGCCTCTGACGAGGATTACGAGCGCCAGCTCGAGGCAGTCGATCGCGTTCTTGACGAGATTGGTGCCGGCGAGCGTTTGACGCTTACGGTGTTCAATAAAATCGACCTACTTGATAGCGTCGATCGATTGAGTTTCCATCGTCGCTATCCCGAGGCCGTGCTGTTCTCGGCCCAGACGGGTGAGGGGCTTGACGATCTCGTCGACCGTATTGCCCGTGAGGCGGCTGCCACCGATGTGTTGCTCTCTGCTGATATCCCGTATCGCGAGGGCGCCCTCATCACGCTGGTGCATGAGCAGGGAACCCTTCTGCATGAGGAATATCTAGAGGACGGAGTTCGCATTGTGGCGAAGTTGCCGGCCCGAATCGCCCCGCGTCTTGAGCGCTATCGTACGGAATAAACGAGTTCTAGTACGCCTAGGATGACAGGCTGATGGAGCAGGTAGAACGGTAAGGCATGCCGACCGAGGACTGCGAGCGCCGGGACGGGATTGGCGTATGCCCATGTTGGCGCTTCGAGGCTTGATGCTTGTGCTGCCCGGGCAGCAAAAAAGCCGGTTAGGTACATAAAGATAAACGGAATGAGCGGATAGTAGTCTCCCGAAACAAAATCCGGGCTCGGGAATCCAAGCCATGCCAGGTAGGGGAGTGGGTAGACCGCTTTTGGAATGCCCCAGGTGAGGGCAAAAAGAACAAGACACGCCGCGATGCCCCATGAACCCGGTAATTTTTGGAGTAACGGACGGGTGAGTGCAACTACCGCAGTGCACGCCGCCATGCAATAAATGATGCCAAAGTTTACCGAATCGTCGACTGATACCAGTGTAGTTGCAATCCATACGACCACGGCTGCGGCAGCGTATTTGAGGGCGCGCTTAACGTTATTGCGCGAGAGCGTGCACATCCAACCGGCGATAAACAAAAATACCCAGCTGATACTAGCGCGCCAGATATCCTGGAAAACTGTTTCGGTAAACCATGGCATATCCCATCCATATAGGTAGGCTAAATCGTAGCAAGCGTGAAAACCTGCCATCGACAGCATCGTAAACCCGCGGGCGGTATCAAATATGGTGATGCGTTTTTGCATTATGAGAACCGGCGCATCAAACCGACAACCTTACCCAAAATAACGGGGTTCGTCGCATAGATGGGCTCCATGGTGTCGTTCTCGGGCTGCAGCCGCACGCGCCTCTGCTCCTTGTAGAACGTCTTGACAGTCGCCGAGCCATCGATCATGGCCACGACGATTTCGCCGTTCATGGCGCTCTTTTGTTCGCGAACGATAATGTAATCACCGTTGTAGATGCCGACATTGATCATTGAGCTCCCATGCACCTCAAGGATAAAGGAGCCCTGGTCTGTGGCGATTTCGGTCGGGATGGTAAAGGTGTCCTCGATATTTTGCTCGGCCAGAATGGGAATCCCAGCCGCGACGCGACCGACGAGCGGCAGCGAGACCGTTCCGCGGGGCGCCGTGGGCTCATCGGATTTGGAAATCGAGACAGAGGAACCGTCCTCATCAAAGAGCTCTAGAGCGCGAGGCTTGGTGGCATCGCGCTTGAGCAGCCCTCGAGCCTCCAGGGCAGAGAGATGAGCATGCACCGTGCTGGGGGAGGAGAGGCCTACGGCAGATGCCATCTCGCGCACACTGGGCGGATAGCCCTTCTCCTGCTGATATTCCTTGATGAAGTCGTAAATCTGCTGCTGACGCTTGGTAATTTTGCGAGCCATCAGAGGATCCTCTCTGCCAATGTCAAACAAATGTTCGATTTTGCTTGACAGGAACAACTGTTCGAAGATAATAATAACCGAACATTCGTTCTCGCGCTAGACGTTTTTTGTCCGCGCGGCTTGATAAAACTGTTCTCAGCAAAACACGCGAGAGGAGAACATGATGAACGCAACGGATATGGTCCAGGGAAACCTCGCCCTTAAGCTCGAGACGCCTACATCGCCGGTTTTCACGGTTGTCAAAGGCGGCCGATCTGGTTTCCAAACATTGCCTGGTAAGCCCGTCCGCAGCCGGTGCGTCGCCACGACTTCGGCTCCTGTTGCCCTAAAGGCCTCGACGATTGTCGCTCTTGCCGTTGCGCTCACGCTCTTCTTTGTACTTGCCACCTCGATCTTCAGCGCACGTCACGCCGCATATGCCGAGTCGGTATCCAACGTTACCTACGAGACCGTCCGTGTTCAGCCAGGCGATTCCTTGTGGTCGCTTGCCCAGGAGCATCCGATTGAGGGCCTTTCCACACAGGAAACCTCTGATATGATCCGCAACGTCAATCACCTGGAGCATGGCTCGCTCGATGCCGGTGCGCATCTTAAAGTTCCCGCACGTTCCTAAGATTTATGTACCGTCGCATGGTACCCTTGTAATCGTTTTAGAGGAGGTACCATGCGCTGTCCCAAATGCGGCAAGGCACATACTCGCGTCGTTGATTCCCGCATGCAGGAATCTAATAACACCATCAAGCGCCGTCGCGAATGCTGCTCATGCAATTATCGCTTTACGACATTTGAGCGTTGTGAAGACCCTATCGAGGTCATTAAGTCAGACGGAACCAAGCAACGGTTCGATCGTAATAAGCTGCTGGTCGGTTTGATGCGCGCCACGATCAAGCGAGATATCGACACTAAAAAGCTCAACGAGATCATTGACGATATTGAGGTCGAGCTTCGCTCCCGTACGCTCACGGCCGTTACGTCTCATGAGTTGGGCGATATGGTTCTTAAGCGGTTGGCCAAGATCGATAAAGTTGCCTACATCCGCTTTGCCTCGGTCTATCGCGATTTCAAAGACGTCGATGAGTTTTTGCAAGAGCTCGACAAGCTAAGGTGATTTCATGTCCAACATTACCGTTAACATTAAGCGTCTCGACCCAGCCGTCGAGCTTCCCAAATACGCCCATCCTACGGATGCCGGCCTGGACCTGCGTTCCAACGAGGATTGCATTCTGAAGCCCTTTGAGCGTCGTCTGGTCTCCACGGGCCTAGCTATCGCCCTGCCCGACGGCTACGCCGGCTTCGTCCAGCCCCGCAGCGGCCTGGCCATCAAGCAAGGCCTGTCTATAGTCAACACTCCTGGCCTCATCGATGCCCACTATCGAGGAGAGCTCAAAGTCATCCTCATTAACCTGGACCCCACGAACAACATCCAAATCAACAAAGGCGACCGCATCGCCCAACTCGTCATCCAAGAAGTCCCCACGGTCAACCTCGTAGAAGTACAAGAACTAGACGAAACCGACCGAGGAGCCGGCGGTTTCGGTTCTAGCGGCGTATTGTAATGACCGCTCACCCGTGAGACGCCCCTATATATCATTCCATGCTCAAACATTCTCGCGGGGGCGCTCGTATCCCTCCCGCCCGTCTCTCACACATATCATTCCATGCTCAAACATTCTCGCTTCGCTTCGCTCGCTGCGAAACTGCGCGTGGAACGATATGTGTGAGAGACGGGCGGGCGGCTACTCGCTTGATATAATTTTTACCATTCTAGTAAGCCGACCCGATAAAGGAATTGTTCCTTTAACGGGTCGGCTTACTGTTATTAGTAACTTTGTTTTCACCTTTGCGGCTTCTGATGGAGGAATCCGGTGTAGTTGCTAGCGCGTAAACGCAGCTCGTCTGCGGGAGGCCCCTATATATCGTCCCGCGCGCAGTTTCGCAGCGAAGCGAGAATGTTTGAGCACAGGATGATATATAGGGGCCTCCCGCAGACGAGCGGACAGTCCGATGCTAGCGGATATGCGCGGGTTTTTCGCCCCAGTAGAAGCGGCAGAAGGCTCGTTTGCGCTTTTGGGGTTTGCCTACGAATTCCATGGTGGCGATGGCAATGTCCTCGGCTGCGTGGGGGCGGCGTAGTACTTCGCCGTTGATGAGTAGGGCTTTGAGTGATTCGGGATGGTCGTGCAGGTGGCGCAGGGTTACGATGAGCTCTCGTGCCGTGGTGACGTGCATGCTGGCGCCCATGCCGGTGAGCATGGTGGTGTTTGCCTTTTCCTGTCCATAGGACTTGCCCAGCAGGATCATCGGCAGATGTGCACATAGGCACTCGGTGACCGTGAGTCCGCCCGATTTGAGGATTGCCAGGTCGCAGCCGTGCATGAGGGCGGCCATATCGTCGACATAGTCCAACACCGTGACGTTTTCGAGCTTCATGGCATCGAAGAGCGTCTTCAGCCGGGTGGCATACTCCACGTCCTTGCCGGGCAAAAAGACAAAGTGCATGTCTTCGAAGCTGCGCAGGAAGGGGAGTGTATGGTCCATCGCCGCGCGAAAGCGGACGTAAGGCTGAGGCAAGCTGGCGCCGGCCATTACCAGCACGACGGTCTTGTCGGTTGGGAGGTTGAACTTGGCTAGCTCTTCCTCGCGATCGTAATCCGTGTCGAATCCAGCGCGAATAGGAATGCCGGTAATGTGAATCTTTGCCTCGGGCACTTTGCGCGGACGCAGCGTTTCGGCCATAAATTCGTTGGCAACACAGAATAGATCGGTGTCCTTGTGGGGCCACCAGCCCTCGACTTCGTAGTCGGTCGGTACGCAAATGACCGGATAATCGATACCCGTAATTACGCGGGCGCCCACGGCAACATTGGCTGCTGTGATGTGCGTTGCGACCACGGCTATGGGCCTGCGGCTGCGAATATATTCGTTGAAGGCGGGGAACATAATTCGCGACCATGCCGTGCCGCCGCCCCAGAGAAGATGTCCCGTAAGCGTATATCGCCAGGTCAGGTCGTAAATGGGGCGCGTGGCTCCCGTAAAAGAAGCCGCGGTTTTATTGCCGTCGAATTTAATACGTCCAAAATCAAGGATATCGAGCACTTCAATCTCAACATCCTGGGGGATGCCATTGGTGCCGCGGATGAGGTCGAATGCCTGCGCAATCGCATTTGCGGCGGCCTTGTGGCCCGAGCCGACCGAAGCGTGCACGATGGTCACAAGAGGTTTTTGCTGAGCCAAGAGCGTGGTATGCTCAGATTGGGGAGTGCTGTGCATGGGCAGGGGAGCGTCGTCGCTCGTCTGCGTCTGATCCATCGATAACTCCCCTTCGACGTTGTAACACGGATTTATCATTGTAGTGCATGAGTGTCACGTTCACGTAAATTTGGGTATGAGCGCAAAGAACGACAACGTTTCGACGAGAGGACTTTTCATGGCTACCGACCAGACGATCGATGTTGCGATTATCGGTGGCGGTCCCGCGGGTTATGCTGCCGCCATTTATGCGGCGCGCGCCAACCTGACGACGACTGTCCTTGAGCAGGGCATGTCGGGCGGACAGATCGCCACATCCAACGAGATTGAGAATTATCCTGGCATTCCGCTGCTGAGCGGTGCTGAACTTGGTGAGCGGTTCCAACAGCATGCTGAAGGCTTGGGGGCTCAGGTTGAATGGAGTATGGTGACGGGCGTCAATTACGATGCCGATGCGGCTCAATTTACCATCCATCATGATATGGGCGACACAGCGGCCAAGAGCGTCATTGCGTGCATGGGCGCCACGCCGCGTCCTGCGGGTTTTGTTGGCGAGGATACGTATCGCGGTCGTGGCGTTTCGTATTGCGCAACATGTGACGGTATGTTCTTCCGTGGCAAGCAGGTCTTTGTTATCGGAGGCGGCAATTCGGCATGCGAGGAGGCGCTGTTCCTGTCCGACATTGCCAGCAGCGTGACCATCGTGCTGCGTCGCGATCAGTTCCGTGCACCCGAGGGCGTTGTGAATAAGGTGCTTGCTAAGGACAATATTTCAGTTAGGTACCAAACTAGTATTGTTGAGCTTTCTGGTGAAGCGATGCCCACGACAATTACGTTCAAGGACAATGCGAGCGGCAAGACGCATGCTGAATCCTTTGAACCTGGGTCATTTGGCATTTTTGTCTTTACGGGGACGCAACCACATACCGAGCTTGTTGAGCATCTCGTCAATCTGGCTCCCGACGGCGGCATTGTTACCGACGATTCGATGGCCACCCGCACGCCCGGCTTATTCGCAGCCGGCGATATCCGTTCCAACCGTTTACGCCAGGTTGTGACCGCCGTTTCGGACGGAGCCATAGCGGCAACCAGTGCATACGCTTTTCTACGCGCATAAGTACGATAATATATCTTATGTAAGGTTGCTATCTTTACACAAAGTGGTTGGACGGTGCATCAATGTGCTGTCCAACCACTTTTACTTGGCGACTATGTGTTATGCAAAACTAGATAACCTAGAATACAATATAGAAAACGAATGGAGGCCTCTTATGAACCACGTTAAACATGTTATCCCGATGTCCGATACGTCGGTCAGCATTAAGCCTGAGGATATTCAGCCGACGGTTCTGCCGGATGCATTTATTCAGTCCGATATGGTGGGTAAACTCAACGCGTTGAGCCTGCCACGCTATGACCAGCTGCCCAACGTAACGCTCTATCGCGATCAGGTTATTGAATATGTTGCACTGTGGATGGAGCCGCTTTCGATTTGCGTAGAGCAGCCCGTTATTACGCCATCGATGATCAATAACTACGTGAAGGTCGGCCTCGTTCCTGCTCCGGTTAAAAAGCAGTATGGCCGTGAGCAGATTGCGCGTCTCATCGCCATTTGTATCTTTAAGCAGGTGCTGCCCATCGCTGCGGTTCAGGCGCTCTTTAATATTCAGCGCTTGAGCTACGACGCTCCGACGGCTTTCGATTATGTTGTCGATCAGCTCGAGGCATCGATTCGTGCGGCGTTTTCTGTTGAGCAGACTCCCGTGCCCGATACCGCACATCAGGTTACGCGCGAATCGCTGCTCGTGCGCAGTGCGGTATCGTCCTTCGTTTCGAAGGCGTATCTGATGAGCTATCTCAAGTTCAATGGGTTTAATAGCTAACCGAGGTATAAGACGGGCGGGATAAAGAGCCAATGGCTCCTTATCCCGCCCGTACGTTTGTCTAGTTGGATTTTATCGGCCCGACGCCACGCCCATACCGTAGCCGATAATGAGGCCGTGCATCTCGGCATAGTATGAATCTAGCCCGTTACAGGGCATGATAATCGTCTTGGAGCCGGGCCAATGCTCCACAATGCGGCTGGCAAGCGCCTGAGCGCCCGCCTCATTCTCGACATGGTCGATAACGACCTCGCCGCCGGTAAAGCCTTCGGCCTCCATGGTGTCGACAATCTTGGTGAGCATCTTCTTTTCGCCGCGGGTGTGCCCAACGAGTTCAATTTTGCCCGCTTCGCTCGCCGTGCCCAAAATGCGGATATTGAGCTTGTTAGCAATAACGCCGGCCGCCTTAGGGATACGTCCGGCCTTCGCAAGGTTTTCGTAGTTGCATAAACTAAAGAGGATTTTGCTCTGCTGCTCCAAGCTATCGAAGTAAGCGCAGGCGTCCTCAAAGGAGGTATCCGGGTTGCTCGTAAGATAGCGGTCGAACAGCAAGAAGATCAGATCCATTTTGCCACCTGCGGCTCGCGAGTTAACCAGATGAATCTGTCGGTCCGGCTCTTCGGCAAGCACCATGTCACGCGCGGTGGCAGCGGCATTGTAGCTCCCCGAGACGCCCTCGGAGATGGGCATGCAGATCGTCTTGTCGGCAAGCTTAAAGAGTTCGGCCCACTCCCCTACGCTTGGACAGGCGCTCGAAGAAGCGCTCGACTCCGCCTGCACGGCGCAATTGAGCTCGTGAACGTCGAGCGTGAGGTCATCGACAAACTCACGCTCCCCCACTCGGATCTTAAGGGGTGCAAATGCAAAGGTGGTATGAGGTGCGGTTGGTTGCCAATCGCGAAGATTGCAGCTCGAATCGGAGATAAGTGCCCAGCTCATTGAGGGTCCTTTCTAATTGTTCCCCAACAATTATAGCCATCTTTTTGATTGATTGGACGGCTATCTAGTTTTGAATACTAGATAGCCGTCCTGATTTTATGGCAAACGGTAGGGAAAAAAGAATGGGCCTCGTGACTCAAGATCGCGAGGCCCACGTTCGTTCGCTGCAGTAATAAATTAGTAGCGCACGAAAATGTAATTGTTGTTCATGCCAGCGGCGACGGAGCTGATGATGACGCCCGTTTTGTAGTCGGAAGCATGGATCATCTGACCATTACCGATATAGATGCCGGTATGGTAGGAGTTAACCACAACATCGCCGGGTTGCGGATCGGACACACGGGTCCAACCCATGAAGGTGCCAGTGGTGCCCAGGCGGCAGTAGCGGCCCGTGAGGCAATAGCTTACAAAACCGGAGCAGTCAAAGCTGTTCGGTCCAATGCCGCCCCAAGAATAAGCACAACCGAGCTTGCTGTAGGCACGCGAAACAACGGAGCCGCCGTCAACGGACTGGCTCGGCGCCGAAGGGGCCGGAGCCGGAGCGGGAGCGGGAGCGGGCTGCGGCGTAGGAGCAGGAGCGGGCGTGGGTGCAGGCGTGTCGCCGCCACCATTGTTGGTGTTCTCGGTCGTACCGGAGGTGTCGTTGCTCACCGTGGCCTTTTCGGCAGTGCTGGCGTTGATACCCGCCTGCAGCGCGGCGTTGGCCTCGGCCTCGGCAGCAAGCTCGGCCTGCAACTGTGAATCCAGGGAGTTCACGACACTCTGGGCCTCAGCCTGCTGGGCATTGAGCTCGTCGACCTTCTTCTGCGTCGCAGCGACGTTCTTCTCCTGCTCGGTCTGCTTATCGGTGAGCTGCTGCTTAAGGTCCTTGACCTCCTGAATGGTCTGGGCCTGCTTGTCGGACACCTTGCCGTAGTAGAAGAGACGGTTGAGCATGTCGCCCAGATCGTCGACGCCCGTCAGAACCTGAAGGAGACTCAGACCGCCGGTCTTGTATTCACCGGCAACGTAGTTAGAGAGCTTGGCCTGGCCTTCGGCGATCTCTTGCTGCTTTTGCGTGATCTCGCCTGCAGTCTGATCAAGCTCCTGCGTCTGTGCGGAGAGTTCTTCATGAATTTGCTGGGTTTGCGTGCCGATCTGCTCGAGCTTGGTACGAGCAGCGGCAAGGTCGGATGCGGTATCGGCGTAGGCCGGAGCCACGAGGCCCAGGCCCAAAACACAAGCGAGGGTTGCCGTAGCAGCGCAGCGTGCCATGTTTTTGTGCGTGTTTGCTGTGCGCATGGAGCTTCCTTTCCGGTATCTAAGGGTAGCGGCTACTTCACCGTTACCAGGCTAAAGAGCTCAACGTCCTCGTTAGAAGGCGTGAGCTTCTTGCGCGGGTTGAGAAACGCAAGCTCAAGGATACAACCGTAGCCCACAAGCTTTGCGCCCATATCTCGCACCAGTTTACCTGTTGCCTCGACGGTTCCGCCCGTCGCGACCAAGTCGTCCAGAATCAACACGGTATCTTTAGAGGTAATGGCATCGGCGTGGATCTCGATAGAATCCGTTCCATACTCGAGCTCGTAGCTCTCGCTGACCGTCTTGCGCGGCAGTTTACCCGGCTTACGTGCGGGAACAAAGCCGGCACCCAGGGCGACGGCCACGGGAACGCCGACCATAAAGCCGCGGGCCTCGGGTCCTACGACCTTGGTAATGCCCATGTCGGCAAAATGCTCGGCCAGGGCATCCACCATGGCCTTCAGGGCCTCGGGATTGCCAAAGAGCGGCGTGATGTCCTTAAAGACGACTCCAGGCTCGGGATAGTCGGGGATATCGACGATGTGAGATTCGAAGTCGTACATGGCGTGACCTTTCATGGATTGCCGGGTGGACGGCGGTTATTTACCCGTGTTAGCAGACGGGTTATGCGAGGGGACGACGACCTTGGACGGCTGCACGAGCGACTCGTCATGCGCGGCAACCGCGGGGACGCTTGCCCCATCGCTTTTAGCCTTGGTGGACTCGGAACGTGCGATCTCCTCATCGAGGGCATCGATGTCAGCGTCCTCGACCACGGCGTTAAGCGACTCAAAGACACGGTTCTTAAGGAGCGCGGTGTGCACACCCTCGGTGAGGTCGTGCAGCTTCTTAAAAGCGCGCTCGAGCTTGGCGTCGCGCTCGTCATCGGAGGTATCCATGCCGAGCATGCTCACGAGAACCTGCTCAAACATCGAAGACTCGCGGTTTGCCGACGATACGTACTGACGCAGGTTGCGCGGCTCAATGTGGAAGCGCGACAGCTCCGAGCAGTAGCGGATAATCGGGAAATCTCTGCCATCGACGAGCTCTCGGTTCTGCGGGCTCTTGATGATGCGGATAAGATCGTTCTCGGCAAGGGAGCGGATAAACGAAATCTCGACACCGAGCATGTCGGGAATCGTCTCGATGGGGTGCAGCTTTTGCTTGGTCTCCTTGGGCTCCGTCTTAAGCGGAACATCGGACAGAAGACCCACCTCGTAAGCCAAAGTGGACAGGTCCGTTGCGTTTTCCAAGCGCTGCTTAATGACGTTGAGTGGCATGTAGCGGGTCTTCTGCAGGTGCAGGATGACCTCGAGACGGTCAACGTCTTCCTTGGAGTACTGGCGATACCCCTTAGGCGTACGATGAGGGGTGATGAGCCCCTCATCTTCTAGAAATCTAATTTTTGAGTTCGATAGATCGGGGTATGCGCCTCGAAGTAGATTGACGACTTGGCCGATACTCAGATAGTTGCGTTCGGCCATTACCTACTCACCGGTTTCGATGCGCTCCGGCGTGCTCTCGTGATAGATGAGCGTGAACGTACCGATCTGAACGGAAGAGCCGTCATGTAGCGGAGCACCGTTGACGATGGCGCCGTCGACCCAGGTACCGTTGAGCGAGCCCAGATCCTCAATACGAGCGCCCAAGCCCTCACGAATAATGCGTGCGTGGCTGCGCGAGACAGTCATGTCGTTGAGGAAGATGCCGTTCGCGGGATCGCGGCCGATGGTGGTCACGTCGTCCTCGAGCTCAAAGGCAGCTCCGGTCTGCGGACCCTTGACGATGGACAGAACCGGAGCGGTGATGTGCACATTGGCCATGAGGTCGGGAACGGTGACATCGCTCGAAGGAACACGGAAAACGCAGGTAGCGTCCGCAGTCTTATCGTTCTGAGGCATATTGTTAACCTTGTTGTCCATGACAACCCCTATCTAACGCGGCCACGCCGCAAAGAATGAACCGTACGTAATCATACCCCAACGACTTAGTCTTCGATTTCGGGGTTAAGAAAGTCGATGTCCTCGTCCTCGGGATGCGCGATGGCCTGTTTAATGGCCACCCCTCCCTTAATGGAATAGATGACAGCGGTGAGCATGGAAAAGATGACGCCGCCGTATACAAAGAAGATGCCGAGGGGCACCGAGCTGCCGTTGAGGCCCGGGAATGCTGTGAACGTGGAGGGCAGCAGATGCCAGCCGTCGATGACGGGGAACCCAAGCAGCATGAGCGAGAAGCCGGTCATAAGCAGCGCCGTGGCAATCTTGCCGGGAAAGACGACGTCGATGGGACGACGGTGATAATGGCGCACGATGAGCGTGCCAATGCCCAGGTACATATCGCGGCCGATAATGAGCACGCAGACCCAGATGGGAAGCTCGCCACGGACCACGAGCCCCAGCACGCCGGTAAACAGCAGCGCACGGTCGCAGATGGGGTCCATAACCTTGCCGAGCCACGAGACCGTTTTGGTCATGCGGGCAATCTGGCCGTCCATCCAGTCGGTGGAAGCCGCGATGGCATAGATGACAATGGCGACGACACGGTTGTTGTCCGTCACAAACAGGTACAGGAAGACGAGCGTGAGGATCAGGCGCGTAAAGGTGATGAAATTGGAGATCGTAAAGATCTTATTCGACGGGTAATCGGAAGTGCCGATAAGCTCCTTTTTGATCTTCTTCTTGATGCCCACAGGACTCCCCCGCTGGTAAACGACAAAACTTTCGATACTATACCCGTTCTGGCGATGTCTATCCAGCGTAAGCATAGAGAGTCCAGACATATGGAGGATGCTACTGGGTTGTGCGGGATTCTGCATTTGTGTACATCAGCCTCCAAAATCGACATTTTTCGGCATCTTTGATGGCTGATGTACACGTTTTGATTCGGTGATTACATCGATCGGGAAAGTTGTTGCCTTAAGCAAATTAATCACGATGTGCGGGTCGAGAAGGGCTGGCGCCAAAAGAGCCCAACGGCCGTTACGGCTTCGTTAGAAACGCGCCCCACCATGGATGGTGAACCCGAAAGGTAAGGCGCGCGGGCACGGTGGCTCGGCCCGCGCGCCCGGAAGAGAAAGGATAAACCCATGGGTTACATGCTCGAGACGCGTGGGCTCACCAAGCGATTCGGCCGCGGCGACCAGGCGCAGGACGCCGTGGCCGACGTGAGCCTTCATATCCACGAGGGCGAGGTGTACGGGCTGCTCGGTCCCAACGGCGCCGGCAAGTCGACAACGCTCAAGATGATCTGTGGGATGCTGCGGCCGACGGCCGGGGAGATCCTCTTTGCCGGGCACGCCTGGCGCCGCGAGGACCTCTACGCAATCGGCAGCCTCATCGAGGAGGCGCCGCTCTACCCCAACCTCACCGCGCGCGAGAACCTGCGCGTGCGCACCACGCTGCTGGGCCTTCCCGAGAGCCGCATAGATGAGGTGCTCGCCGCCGTGGACCTCGTGGACAC
>CABPCW010000018.1 GCA_902406155.1 uncultured Collinsella sp. | reverse complement strand
TCGCCCAACAACTTGCCGCGACGGCGACGAGCGGGCTTCTCAGCCTCGCGCGCAGCCTCGGCGGCCGCCTCGCGCGCCTTCTCGGCAACAAACGCCGCGGCCGAAGTATCGAGCTGCACCGTCGCGTGCGTACGAGCGGGCGCGGCGACCTCGCCGGCGTGCATTACGATGACGCCGCAGGTGCTCGTCTTAACGAACTCGACCATCTTGGGGTCGGTGAAGCCCGTCACATCGTTGACAATCGAAGCACCGCAGCGCACCGCCGCCTTGGCAACCGCCACATGACGCGTATCGATCGAGACGATAGCGCCCTCTTTGGCGAGCGCGCGCACGACGGGCAGCACGCGACGTGCCTCCTCGTCGGGGTTGACCGGGGTAAAGCCGGGGCGCGTGGACTCGCCGCCCACGTCGATGATGTCGGCGCCGGCATCGAGCATCGCCAGGCCGTACTCGATGGCGGCATCCGGGTCGAAGTGCTCCCCGCCGTCGCTAAACGAATCGGGCGTCACATTGAGGACGCCCATGATGCGCGGACGATCAAAGCTGAGCTCGTACTTTCCGCACCGCCATGTCTTGCTGTCGTTCGCCATGAACATCCTCCTAAAATGCCCACGCCGCCGCGCTCGGGCGCTGACGGCGGGGTCGCTTTGCAATTAGTCTTTCTATTGTATCCGCGCGCGCGGGCTAGAACGCAAACGCGGCCGCGATGTCGCAAGAAATCAGCAGGTCGGCATTTGCATCCTGATCGGTGGGAGCCAAATTGCAAATGGCCAGCGTATCGCCGGTAAAGTAACGCGTGAGGCCCGCCGCCGGATACACTACGAGCGAGGTCCCGCCCACAATGAGGGCATCGGCCGCGGCGATGGCAGTAACGGCGCCGGTCAGCACGTGCTCGTCGAGCGGCTCCTCGTAGAGCACCACATCGGGCTTGATGCGCCCACCGCACGCAGGGCACACGGGCACGCCCGCGGCATCCTCGTGCTCGCGCGAGCAAATCCACTCGGCGCTATAGACCGCGCCGCACGACTGGCAAATGTTGCGATGGACCGATCCGTGCAGCTCGAACACGCGCTGTGAGCCGGCCATCTGATGCAGGCCGTCGATATTTTGCGTCACCACGGCATTTAGCTTGCCGGCGCGCTCCAGCTCGGCCAGCTTGGTGTGGCAGCGGTTGGGCTTAGCGTTAAGCGCGATCATCTTGGTGCGGTAAAAGTCGAAGAACTCCGCCGGATGTGTCTCGTAAAAGCTGTGCGAGAGCATGGTTTCGGGCGGATAGGCAAACTGCTGGTGATACAGGCCGTCCACGCTGCGGAAATCGGGAATGCCGCTTGCCGTGGAAACACCCGCGCCGCCAAAGAAGACCACGTGGCTATGGGTTTCGAACAGCTCCGCCAGCGCGGCGGAGGCCTGCCTAGGATCCGATATTGCCTGCGTCATATATGTCCTCCGTCCGAGTCTCCGGGACGGCGGCGTTCGCACTATCACTCGCGGACTCCGCCCCGCTCTAGTTGCGTTAATCTTAAGCCTGCCAACCCCGTCGAAAGGACACCATGCCTCAGACTTACACTTTCGCCTCGTGGAACGTCAACGGCCTGCGCGCCGTGCTCAAAAAGGACCCGAGCTTTATCCAGATCGCGCAGGAACTCAACGTCGATATCCTAGCGCTGCAGGAAACCAAGCTGCAGGAGGGCCAGGTCGATATCGACCTGCCCGGCTATCACCAAACCTGGAGCTACGCCGAGCGCAAGGGCTACTCGGGCACCGCGGTCTTTAGCCGCCAGGAACCGCTGCGCGTGCTGCGCGCCGACGCGCTGCTGCCCTACGCCGGTGAAGGCGAGGCAGCCGAGCTCGTTGCCCAAGCCGCGACCGAGGGTCGTGTCTGCGCGCTGGAGTTCGACAAATTCTGGTTTGTGGATGTCTACACGCCCAACGCGCAAAACGAACTCGCCCGCATCGACGTGCGCATGGCCTGGGACGATGCCTACCGCGGCTTTTTGAACGCGCTCGAGCGCGAGACCGGCAAACCCGTGGTAACCTGCGGCGACTTTAACGTGGCGCACGAGGAAATCGACCTTAAGAACCCCAAGTCCAACCGCGGCAACGCAGGCTTTTCGGACGAGGAGCGTGGCAAGTTTACCGAGCTGCTCAACGCCGGTTTTACCGACACTTGGCGCGCAGCCAATCCGGACGTCGAGGGCGTCTACAGCTGGTGGAGCTACCGCTTTAATGCCCGCAAGAACAACGCAGGTTGGCGCATCGATTACTTCCTGGTGAGCGACGCAATCGCCGGCAACGTACGCGACACCGGCATCCGCGGCGACATCTTCGGCAGCGACCACTGCCCCGTCACGCTCGCCCTGGAGCTCTAGCCCAACTGATCTCCCAAAGGCGGAGAAAGGCGGGTCGTTTTCGTCTTGCGAGCGTGTTCGCGCAACCCGCCCGCCACGAAACCTGCCCATCTACTACGTTTAGGCCGCCATCCTCAACCACAGCGAACAACGCAAAAAGAAAACCGCAGGTAGAAAGCCTGCGGTTTTTCATAAAACGCGGTTGTGCTTGGGGGTGTCGGGCTAAACGTAGTAGATGGGCCAGTTTCGTGGCGAGCGCCGTCAACTGATTCCCTGGGGACGTCTGGGGACGGAAGAAAACGGATCAATTGACCCTCTGAGGGCCATGATGCCCGTCATATCAACCGGCCATTTCAAAACTACGCCGGTTTACGGGGCTAAATCGCAAACCCCCAACCATACGCAATTCCGAAATAATAAAACCGCAGGTAAACGGCTTGCTCTATTTCGAAAAAAGCCGGTATGGTCTGCCTGTGCCAATCTAGCCCCGTAAACCGGCATAGTTTTGAAATGGCACTTCGGCAGTATTGATTCCCGCCCCGGCGCAACCAGCCCTACATCCCGCACTTCACGACGACGCGGTTGATGCGGCGACACCAGGGCTTGTACAGAGCGGCCAAGAACACGCAGGTCGCGAGGCCATGCGTGATGTCGAACGGCACCGCCGTAGCAAGACGCGCTATGGCGCCCGCCCACGTGAGCGGTTGAACAAAACCGATGATGTCATACGCGTTGATCACAACGCCGTAGAGCAAGCCCGAGGCAAAGCCGTACGCCATCAGCGCCGGCATGCGCACGGTTCCATCCGCACGGTCGAACGCGCCCGCATGCGCCAGCGCGCCGCCAACATAGCCAACCAGACCCCAGGCATACATCTGCCACGGCGTCCACATGCCCTGTCCAAAAAAGAAATTGCTGGTCAGCGCCGCCAGCGCGCCAACCATAAAACCATTGCGGCGACCAAGCGTCGCCCCCGCGATAATGGCGATGGCGCTCACCGGTTTAAAGTCGGGAATGGGGCCAAACAAGATGCGCCCCGCCGCGGCCAGCGCCGCCAGCACCAGCGTGGGCATGATCTGGCGCAGGCCCGGACGTGATGTCTCATAGCCCGCAAAGAACAGTGCGAGCACGAGCGCCACCACGACAAGCATGGCCAACGCTGCCTGCTCAACGCCCGCCAGCAACGCCGCAGCCATCACGGCTGGCACCGCCAGCAGCAGCGGGATCTCCAGTTTTGCAAGCAAGCGCGAGAAACGACAGTCCGTCATCCCATCACGCCCTATAGAACACGTTGTCGGCAAAGAAGTCGGCCGGGGGCTCCATGCAGGCAATCTCGCCGTCAAACATCATGGCAACGTCGTCGGACACCTGCTCGGCAAAGTCTAAGTCGTGCGTGGCAATGACGACGGTGCCACCGGCCTTCGCATGGTCACGCAGGGCGTGGGCGATAATGCAGCGACTTGCCAGGTCCAAGCCCTTCGTGGGCTCGTCAAGCAGCAGCAGCTCGGGGCCAATCAGCAGCAGCTTTGCCAGCGCGAGCAGCTGGCGCTGTCCGCCCGAGAGGTCGTACGGGTGACGCGCCTCCAAGCCCGCCAGGCCCAGGCGCGCTGTCTGCTCCTGTGCTGCAGCCTCGTCATATCCGCAGGTCGAGGCCCATTCCATCAGCTCATCGCGAACCGTCTCGGCGACCAGCAGGGCCTTGGGGTTCTGCGGCAGCAGCGCCGCCGAAGCCGCTCCACGCACCATGCGGCCGCGCTGCAGCTTGGCGGTCTTGGCCAGCACCGAGAGCGTCGTCGACTTGCCGCAGCCGTTTCCGCCCACGACCGCATGCACCGCGCCGGCCGAAAACGTCACGTCGAGCCCGCGCAGCACCCAACCGCCAACGCGATCGTAGCGAAACCAGCCTTCCGACAGGGTGGTAGCCGACCCGCCGTGCATTTTTTGGAGTATTCTGCCTCCATCCGTGCGCGGGAAGGCTTCCGAGCCGTTCTCGAGTGACGTTTGCGCCACAAATTCGGACGATTTGTCCAATTCCGAACTTTTTTTCGCGCTCGCTACGTCCCCGGGCGGCTCCAGAGAGCCCAAATTGTCCTCACGCCTGCTGAATACTCCGTTTTTTGCACATCGGATGGCACCCCACCCCAACATGTCATCGGAAAACAGCGATTCTCGGCGTCCCAAAGAAGCCATATCCGCCACCTCGCGCACACGACCGTCCTCAATCCGGTACGCACACGTCGCATACTCGAGCATCGGCCGCGGTTGATGCGTAGCCACAACAACCGTGCAGCCCAGCTCACGGTTCACGCGAAACAGCGCGTGCAGAAAATTCTTCTCGGCAACGGGATCGAGCTGAGACGTGGGCTCGTCGAGTAGCAGCACACGCGGACGCAGCGCCAGGACGGCGGCAAGCGACAGCAGCTGTTTGCGGCCACCCGAAAGCGTATCGGTATCGCGATGAAGCCAGTCCTCCAGACCAAAGAAATAGCTGGTCTCGGCAACACGGCGGCGCATCTCGTCGCGCGACATGCCTAAGTTTTCCAGGCCAAACGCCATCTCGTGCCACACGGTCTCGCACACAATCTGGTTCTCGGGATCCTGAAACACGTAGCCCACGCGCTCCGCAGACGCGCGCACGTCCATGTCGGCAACGTTCTCGCCCAGCACGCGCGCATCGCCGGTGCGCTCGCCCGCCGGAGCGATCTCGGGCTTGAGCAGCGACAGCAGCGTCGACTTACCCGATCCGGTACCGCCAACAAGCAGCGCAAATGCACCTTGGGGAACAGACCAGTCGAGCCCCTCGAGCACCGCAGCATCAGCCCCGGGGTAGGCAAAGCTCAGGCTCCGCACCTCAATCGCCGGCATATCCGGGCCGCACGCCGCACCCGACACCGGGCCCCTATCCAACCGAGCCATCAGCCAAACCTCTTCTCGTCAATCGCATGCAACACGCAGGGCAGCACCATCCAGGCAGCATACACGACATAGCCCAGCCACGGCGCGGGCACCGAGAGCTGCGGATAAAACGAATACTGCGTCGTCGCGGTCCACGCCACCGCCACCGCGGCGGCACCAAACACCGCAAGTCCAACCAGCACGGCAGCATCGCCGCGCGCCAGCCGATACCGCGCATACGTCGTACGGCGCGACGCAGCACCCCACCCGCGCGAGCGCATGGCATCCGCGCGCTCAAGCGAATCTTCCATGCCCCAGCCCATCAACACGCTCGACGCCCGCAGGCGCGAGCGCACGGGGTCAGCCGGCGCGCGTCCCGGTACATCAATCGCATCCTGCACCGCCAGCACCGTGCGGCCGCGGCGCAAAAACTGTGGGATAAGCCGCATGCACATCGAGATCATGAGCGCGATCACCGGCGCGGCGTTGCCCAAAAGCGCAAGCACCTTGTCGTATTCGAGCATCGACGCCGCGGCCTCAAACCACAGCACGCTCGCCACAAACAGCCCACCCATGCACAGGCCGTACATCATGCTCTCCAAATACACCACGCGCATGCCAATATGAAACAGCTCCGTCGAGCCCGATGCACTAAACAGCGGGTTGACCAGTGCAATGATCAAAATCACCGGCAGCTGCCAGCGAAGCGCCCCCAACGTACGCGCGGCGCCGCGCGTCGCAAGCCCGTACGCCAGCCCACCCGCGAGCGACAGCGCAATCAGCACCGGTTGCATCGAGAACATGGTGAGCCCCAACGTCAGCACCATGTAGAGTGCCGGCACCGCCGGATGCGACATCGAAAATGCCGCGACGGGTTCGTTGCCCGATTCCTCCCGCATGATATCCACGGGCACCTCCCATCCCCTTGCGCAAAACGCCAACGCCGCAGCGCCTCCGCCATACACAACCAGCGCAAACGCCGCACCGCCGGCCCAAGCATCAGCTGCCGCAAACCAATCGTTACGCGCTCATCATATGCCTGCGGTATCATATTGCGCCGTGTATCGTTTCCAAACACACGTCTCTAATAACGTAACAGGAGATCACATGGACGCAACCGCAATTATCCTCGCCGCCGGCGAGGGCACCCGCATGAAGTCGAACCACTGCAAGGTTTCGCACAAGATCCTGGGCAAGCCCATGGTTCAGTGGATCGTCGACGCCACCATCAAGGCCGGCTGCAGCCGCGTCGTGGTCGTCATCGGCAGCCACGCCGACGAGATGCGCGCCCTCATCGATGGCGCCTACGCCAACAGCGCCACCAAGGTCGAGTGCGTCGAGCAGACCGAGCGCCTGGGCACCGGCCATGCCGTCAAGGTCGCGCTCGAGGCCTGCGGCATCACGCAAGGCCCCGTCGTCGTGCTCAACGGCGACCTGCCGCTCATCACCGCCGACACCGTCGCCAAGTTCGCGCAGACCGTCGCCACCGGCGAGCTCGCCTGCACCGTCATGACCATGACCCCGCCCGATCCTTTTGGCTACGGCCGCATCAAGCTGGGTGCCGACGGCCAGATCGAGCGCATCATCGAGCAGAAGGACTGCACGTCCGAGCAGGCCGCCACGCTGCTGGAGTGCAACGCCGGCTGCTACGCCTTCGACGGCGCGCAGCTCGCCGCCCACATTAACGAGATCGGCAACGACAACGCGCAGTCCGAGTACTACCTGCCCGACATGCTCGAAATCCTCAAGGGTCACGGCCAGGCAGCCTCCATCTTCCACTGCGACGACTACCGCGACGGCCTGGGCGTCAACAGTCGTATCCAGCTCGCGCAGCTTACCGCCATCGCGCGCGACCGCATCAACGAGCACTGGATGGCAGAGGGCGTCACGTTCATCGACCCCACGCAGGCCTGGATCGGTCCCGACGCCACCATCGGCCGCGACACCGTCGTGTGGCCGCAGACACACCTGATCGGCCACGTCACCGTGGGCGAGGAATGCCAGCTCGGCCCCAACAGCCGTCTCACCGACACCACCGTCGGCAGCGGCTGCACCATCGATGAGACCATCGCCATCGAGGCCGTCATCGAGAACGGCGTCGACTGCGGCCCGCGCGCCTACCTGCGCCCGGGCACCCACATGCTCGACGGATCCAAGGCCGGCACGCACGTGGAGATCAAGAAGTCCACGATTGGCGAGGGTTCCAAGGTGCCCCACCTGTCCTACATCGGCGACACCACCATGGGCTCCGGCGTCAACGTGGGCGCGGGCTCCATCACCTGCAACTACGACGGCGTCCACAAGCACAAGACCGTCATCGGCAAAGATGCCTTCATTGGTTCCGACACCATGATGGTCGCGCCCGCCCAGATCGGCGACGGCGCGCTCGTGGCCGCCGGCTCCGTCATCACCGAGCCGGTCCCGGCCGACGCACTCGGTCTGGGCCGCGCCCGTCAGGTAAATATCGAGGGCTGGGCCGCCGATTATCGCCGCCGTCTGCACGAGGACGACGAGGTATAACGTTTTACCAAGCACAAAAGGAGCTGTTCCATGGGGACGGCTCCTTTTTTTCTATCGTGACCTGCGCGACCGGATGAGTGGTCGGTTCGTGTCCGTTGACGGTAAAGACGTTATCAAGACTCGATAAACCCCGTCGCGCGGTTACAATGCAACAAGGCATCTATATGGCATTCGATATAAAGGAGAAGGGTAATGCCGATTAATGATCCCGAGAAGTCGGAGAATATGCGCAAGTCCATCCGCGTGTATTCCGGTTCCTCCAACCGTCCCCTCGCTCAGAAGATTGCTGAGTACCTTGGGGTCGAGCTTTCGGGCCTTACGCTAAAGCAGTTCGCCAATGGTGAGATTTACGCCCGCTACGACGAGACCGTCCGCGGCGCCGACGTCTTCCTGATTCAGTCCGTGGCCGGCGGCAACGTCAACGACATGCTCATGGAGCTGCTCATCGCCACCGACGCTGCCAAGCGCGCATCCGCCCGCTCCATCACCGCCGTTATCACCCACTACGGCTATGCCCGCCAGGACCGCAAGGCCGGCCCGCGCGAGCCCATCACCGCCCGCCTCGTCGCCAACCTGCTCGAGCGCGCCGGCGTCGACCGCATCATCACCCTCGACCTGCACCAGGGTCAGATCCAGGGCTTCTTTGATATCCCGGTCAACCACCTATCCGCACTGCCGCTGTTTGGCCAGTACTACAACGCCATGAACTTCGACACCGACAACCTGGTTGTCGTCTCCCCCGACGTGGGTCGTGCCAAGGCCGCCAAGAAGCTGTCCGACATGCTCGGCTGCGACCTGGCCATCGCCCACAAGGGCCGTCCGCGCCACAACGCCGCCGAGGTCATGGGCATCATCGGTGACATCAAGGGCAAGACCTGCGTCATCAATGACGACATGATCGACACCGCTGGCACCCTGTGCGCCAACGTCAAGGAGCTCAAGGCTATGGGCGCTGGCGACATCTACGTCTGCGCCACCCACGGCATCTTCTCCGGTCCGGCCATCGAGCGCCTGAACGACGCCCCCATCGTCGAGTGCGTCGTCACCGACGCCATTCCCGTCGAGGTCGGCGGCAAGATCAAGACCATCTCGGTCGCCGAGGAGTTCGCTCAGGCCATCTCCGCCGTTTACCACGAGGAGCCCGTCTCCACGCTCGTCGGCGGCGACTTCGCGCTGTAGTCGCATCGTCCTTGCAACCCGGCGCATCGCCGTCGGAACGGAAGAAACCCCCGCGCTCCCCCTTGCTTCGCAAAGGTCGCGCGGGGGTTTCTTCTGTTCCGACGGCTCGCTCTGCCGCGGCCGCGCTTTTGTCTGGTGGGATTTCGCTGAAACGAAGTCTCGCCTTCGGCGGGCGTGGTAGCCTTTGTCGTTGATTGAACTATTTGTGTAACGAAGGGACAAATATGGCAGCTGCACAGCCGCTTAAGATTCGCATGGTTGCCGGACTTGGCAACCCTGGCGAGGAATATGCCGAGACCCGCCACAACGCTGGCTTTAAGGCAATCGACGAGCTGGCCCGTCAGGCCGGTGTCACGTACTGGAAAAACCAGGCCGGCGCCGAGGTCGCACTCATCAACATCAACGATCCCGAGGAAGAGGGTGGCAAGCGCCAGATCGTGCTGGTCAAGCCGCAGTCGTATATGAATACCTCGGGTGGCCCCATCTCCAAGCTCTGCCGCGAGTACAAGATCAAGGCCGAGGAGCTACTCGTGATTCACGACGAGCTCGACATCCCCGCCGGTGACGTGCGCGTCAAGGTGGGCGGTGGCCACGCCGGGCACAACGGCCTGCGCTCCATCATCGACAAGATGGGCAGCCGCGACTTTAGCCGTATCCGCACCGGCATCGGCAACCCTCCCGGCAAGATGGCCGTGGCAGACTATGTGCTCAAACAGCTGCGCGCCCGCGAGGCCGATGACTTCCAGGACACCTGCGCCCGCGCCGCCGACGCCGCGGGTCTCGCCATCGTGCACGGCGTGATCTATGCCCGCGACCACGTCAACGGCGCCGCCTCCGCCAACGGCAAGCACTAAAACCTATCATTTAGGGACAGGTTTATTTTGGCGGGTTTTATGTGCGGAAACACCGCAACGGCCGCATCGCAATTGACTCTGTGCCGCCATACATATGCAGCGCCCCAAAGGGGGCCGGCCCCACCGATGCGCGAGGCCGGCCCCCTTTGTCGTTTTGCCTGATAAAACCGACCAAAATAAACCTATCCCTATTTGGTAGGTCGAAGTGGATAAACCCTTTTCCCAACCGCCGAAGACACACGTAAACAGCATGTCCATGAGGGTATAATTTGTACCGTATGTCTGCACAACGCCTGTGCGCGTACGGTTTTATTCGGGCTACCGTCCATTTCCGTGGAGGCACGGTTCGGCGGCCCTAACAAGAGAGGGGTTCTATGTATAAGATCCTGGAGAAGACGCAGTTCTCGGAGAAGGTGTTCAAGTTCCGCATCGAGGCGCCCGCAATCGCCAAGCATGCGCACGCTGGACAGTTCCTCATGGTTCGCGCCAACGAGACGGGCGAGCGCGTCCCGTTTACCCTGGCCGGCTGGAACGGTGACGAGGGCTGGGTCGAGTTCATCTTCATGGTGATCGGCAAGACCACCGAGATGCTTTCCACCTACGAGGCCGGCGAGTCGCTGCGCGACGTCGTGGGTCCGCTGGGCGTTCCCACCGAGATGGCCGAGGGCCCCTGCGCCGTCATTGGCGGCGGCGTCGGCCTGGCAATTGCCTTCCCGGTCGCCAAGCACCTGGTCGAGACCGGTCACGAGGTGCACGCCATCATGGGCGCTCGCACCAAGGACCTCCTGCTCATGGAGGACCAGTTCCGCGAGCTCCTCGACGAGGACCACATCCACATCACCACCGACGACGGCTCCTACGGCGAGCAGGGCGTTGTCACCGCTCCGCTGGAGCGCCTGCTGCAGGACAAGGCCGTGAGCCAGGTCTTCTGCGTCGGCCCCGTTCCGATGATGAAGTTCTCGACCCTCACCGCCCAGAAGTACGACACCCCCATCACCGCGTCGCTCAACCCCATCATGGTTGACGGCACCGGCATGTGCGGCTGCTGCCGCGTCGAGGTGGGCGGCGTGACCAAGTTCGCTTGCGTCGACGGGCCCGACTTCGATGCCACCCTGGTCGACTGGGATGACCTTCGTGCCCGCCAGGCCGCTTACCGTTCCGAAGAGGGCGCGTCCCTCAAGGCCTATGAGGAAAAGAGCTGCGCATGCCACTAGTTAACGGTCGTTTCGTTGCCGATATGAAGTCGCCCCGCACCCCCGATAACGAGGAGCCGGCTGCCGAGCGCGCCTGCGACTTCCGCCCCGTCGACAAGGGCTTCACCGAGGAGATGGCGCTGGCCGAGGCCGAGCGCTGCCTCAACTGCAAGAAGCCGTTCTGCGTTGAGGGCTGCCCCGTCAACATCAACATCCCCCGCTTTATCGAGCAGATCCGCGCGAAGGACTTCGGCGGCGCTCTCGATACCATTCGCGAGGACTCCATGCTTCCCGCCATCTGCGGCCGCGTCTGCCCGCAGGAGAACCAGTGCGAGGGCAAGTGCATCCGTGGCAAGAAGTCCGAGCCCGTGGCCATCGGCCAGCTCGAGCGCTTCCTGGGCGACCGCCCCGAGCTCGCCTCCACGCCCAAGATGGCTCCCAAGAACGGCAAGAAGGTCGCCGTCGTCGGCTCTGGCCCGTCCGGCATCACCTGCGCCGGCGAGCTCGCCCGCAACGGCTTTGACGTCACCGTCTTTGAGGCCTTCTTTACCGGCGGCGGCGTGCTGGTCTACGGCATCCCCGAGTTCCGTCTGCCCAAGGCAGTCGTCAAGCGCGAGATTGACGGCCTGGAGGACATGGGCGTCAAGTTTGAGTACAACTCCGTCGTGGGCAACATGGCCACGGCCGAGGAGCTGTTCGAGCAGGGCTTCGACGCCATCTACGTGGCGACCGGCGCTGGCCTGCCCAAGTTCCTCAACGTCCCCGGCGAGAACCTGCCCAACGTCTTCTTCGCTAACGAGTACCTCACCCGCGTGAACCTGATGAAGGCTAACAAGTTCCCCGAGTACGACACCCCCACCAAGCACGGCAAGAACGTCGTCGTCTTTGGTGGCGGCAACGTGGCTATGGACGCCGTCCGTACCGCCAAGCGCCTGGGCGCCGAGCACGCCATCATCGCCTACCGTCGTACCGAGGACGAGATGCCCTGCCGTCGCGCCGAGCTGCACCACGCCAAGGCCGAGGGCGTCGAGGTTCTGCCGCTCGTCTCCCCGCTCGAGTTTGTCGCTGGCGAGGACGGCTCCGTGTGCGCCGTCAAGGTCCAGAAGATGGAGCTCGGCGAGCCTGACGAGTCCGGCCGTCGTCGCCCGGTGCCCATCGAGGGCGCCATCGAGGAAATCCCCTGCGACGTCGCGATCTCGGCTATCGGCACCAACGCCAACCCCTTCGCTGCCAAGATCGGCGGCAAGATGGAGCTCAACAAGTGGGGCTACATCGTCGCCGACGAGGAGACCGGCCAGACCACCGATCCCCGCATCTGGGCCGGCGGCGACATCGTCACCGGTGCCGCTACGGTCATTCTGGCGATGGGCGCCGGCAAGAAGGCCGCCGCTTCCATCACCAAGAGCCTGCTGGGCGAGTAATCACCTACAGCGCTCGCCATCAAACGGCAAAGTCCCCGTCGAGCACACGCCCGGCGGGGACTTTTTCTATGCCGGCCGCCCAAACCACCACGATGGGGCAGACACCTTTGTGGTGGTTTGGGACTTGCCCGGTCGTTTTGTCTCAATCTGTAACAGCTGGAGTCCGTTGAGCCCTGCAGTTGTTACAGATCGAGATATTGTGCCGGCCGCCCACGCCGCATCTCAATCTGTAACAGTTAGAGACCAAATATGCCGCCTGGTGTTACAGATCAAGACGTTGGGCTGACGGCCGAACGGTTCATCTAAATCTGTAACAGTTAGAGCCATTTTCGCTGGCTTGGTGTTACAGATCGAGACTATGCAAAAGCCGAGGATAGGCACTGCCGCCAAGGCCTTCCCCTCGGCCTAAAACAAAAACCACCACAAAGGTGCCTGTACCCTTTGTGGTGGTTTTTGGTCGGCTAGCCTTCGAGTTGAGCCACTTTGTAGCGGTAGGCAGCGGCGATAACGTCTTTGCAGCCTTCGCGCCCCAGCTTGGCGCGGTTGACGACGATATCCTTACCGCTCGTCATCTTCCACTTGCCGGCGCTGTAGCGCTTATAGAACGCCTCGCGCGCCTTCTGCTGCTGTTTGACCAGCTTGGCGCCCTTCTTTTTGTTGAGGCCACGCTTCTTGCGCACAATCTCGACGCGGTCCTCAAAGGGAGCGGTCACCAACACGGCAATGTGGTTGGGGTTGTTGCGAAGCAGGTAATCGGACAGGCGGCCTTCGATAATGCAGCTCTCGGTCTCACCCAAGTCCAAAATCACCTGGCTCATCTTTTGGAATAGCTTGTCAGAGTACGAACGGGCATCGTAGCGGTCGGGCAGAAACGCCATGTTCTCCACGGCCAGACGCTCGTCGTAGGCGGCCATCTTGTCGAGCGACTCGCCCGCACGCAGCGACGCACGTACCAGCAGTTCGTTGTCGTACAGCGGAATCCCCAGCTCGTTGGCAAGCATTCGGCCAATCTCGTGGCCCTCGGCACCAAAATCGCGCGCGATGGTAATGACCACAGGATTCTTCTTGTTCTCCAGATCGCTCATCGCGATTCCTTTCTAACAAATGAGAAAAGGGCTGTTTATCTCTTATTCCCACGATACCGTACCTGGGTTTTCCTGGTGCCCAAGATTGGCCTGAAAGAGGAGCGACGCGTACTTTGGTACGCGAGCGACGGTTTGAAGGCCAAGGTTGGGTGCCAGGGAAAGCCAGGCTATGCGGCTACGATGCGGCGTTGGTAAGCTCGGACCAGCAGCGAGATACCAAAGTTGAGCACGAAGTACATCGCAAACACCAGGCCGTAGAGCATAAGCACCTGCGACAGGTCGACCGCGTGGGCCATCACGACGTTTGCCGTGTACATGAGCTCGGCCACGTTAATGCCCGAAAGATACGAGCTGTCCTTGATGACGGTCGTGCACTGGCTAAACAGCGCCGGAATAATCGTCTTAAACGTCTGCGGCAGAATGATGTAGCGCATGGTGGCAAAAAAGCCGAAGCCTTGGCTCTGCGCTGCCTCAAACTGGCCGCGCGGAATCGAGTTGAGGCCGCCGCGCACAATCTCGGCCATAACAGCGCTGGTAAACAGCGTAAAGGCGATGGTCGAAATCACAATGTCCAAGCCCTGCACCGTAAAGTAGATAAACAGGATCCACAGCAGGTTCGGCGTGCAACGGAACAGCTCGATATAGGCACTCACCAAAATACGGAACGGGCGGGGCGCATAGCTTTTAACAAGCGCCAGCACCGTGCCAAAGATGAGCGAGAAAAAGATCGACAGCGCCGAGATCTCGATCGTCTTAACAAAGCCGCCCCAAATGTAGAGCAGGTTGGTCGCGTTGAAGATTTCCATGCGCTAGGCCTCCTCTACGTTGTCGAGCCCCAGCTCGGCGAGGCTCACGCCGCGCGGACGCTCCTTAGAGCGGCGCTCGAGCCACTGCACCAGCATGGCGAGCGGAAAGCAGATGATGAAGTACATAAGGCAGCAGACGATGTATCCCTGCAGGTAACCGTACAGACTCACAAAGTTGTCGGAACGGTACATAAGGTCGCCGCCGGCCACAAGCGCCAGCACCGACGTGTTCTTGACCAAGTTGAGCGCCTGGTTACACAGCGGCGGCAGAATGATCTTGAATGTCTGGGGCAGCACGATGTACCAGTACGCCTGCGCACGGGTGAAGCCCTGGCTCTGCGCCGCCTCCATCTGACCGCGCGGAACCGCCTCGATACCGGTGCGGATGACCTCCGAGATGTAGGCCGCGTGATACAGGCCCACGCCCAAGAAGCCCAGCACGAACGGCGCGATGCGCACCGGCTGGTCGGCACCGGTTATGGCCTGCAAAAACTGCGGACCAGCCATGTACATAAAGAGCACCTGCACGGGCAACGGGGTGTTCTGGTAAAACTCCACGTATACGCGGCTTATGGCGCGCAGCACGCGCGAACGGGTGGTAGAGAACACACCCAGCAGCGTGCCCAGTACCAGCGACAGCAGCAGACCGGCAACGACCACCTGTAGCGTCACGCCAAAGCCCTCCCAGAAGGGCCCCATGTTTTGAAATGTCGTCGACCAACGGTCGGCGTCAAATAATCCTTCGAGCATTTGATTCCTTCCTTGGACGATGCGCCTATACAAGACCCCAGGTCTTGACCTCTTGGTCGAGCCAGCCGTCGGCCAGGCGATCGCAAATCACCTGATCGACCACGGCCGAAAGGTCGCAGCCCTTCTTGGTCGCCACGCCGTAGCCCTGCTCGCCAAACTTGACCTCGGGCTGCAGTAGCTCAACGGTCTCGTTCATGTAGCCGGCCAGCGTGGAGCGGTCCATGGCAAAGACGTCGATATTGCCGGCGTCGAGGGAACTCTTGATGATGGGATAGCCGCTAAAGGCCCTAAACTCGGGCTTACAGCTAAAGCCGTTGTCCTTGATCATCTGCTCGATCAGGCCCTGCGTGGTAGCACCCTGGCTCACGCCAATGACCTTGCCGTCCAGGTCCTCAATCGAGGTAAAGCCCGAACGCTTCTTGACCATGAGTCCCACGTAGTCGGTGCGGTACGGCGTCGAGAAATCCCAGCTCTTCTTGCGCTCGTCGGTGATGGTGTAGGTCGCCGCGACCACGTCAAGTTGGCCGTTATCGATCAGCGGGCCGCGCGTCTTGGGCGTTACGTCGGTAAACTCGACAAGCTCCTGGGCGCGGGCCTCCTTGTAGCTCACGCCAAAGACGGCAGCGGCAATCTGGTAGCACAAATCGACTTCCATGCCCTCAAAGCGACCCTTGGCGGTGTCGTAATAGCCGTAGCCGGGAACGTCTTTCTTAACGCCGGCATTCAGATGGCCACGCGACTTGATGGCTTCAAGCTTGGATCCCTTGTCGGAGCCCTCGCCGCTGGTGGAGTTACCGCAACCGGTAAGCGCGGTCCCCGTCAGCGCGAGCATGCCGGCGCCCGCCAGCTGCAAAAAGTGACGGCGCGACACGGCCGCCCTCGTCATATCCGTCATGTCCATCACCGCGCCTAGTGCAGAATCTTGGACAGGAACTCGCGGCAGCGCGGGTTCTCGGGGTTATCGAAGAAGTGCTCGGGCGTGCCCTCCTCCAGGATGCGGCCGTCCTCCATAAATATGACACGGTCGGCCACCTGGCGCGCAAAGCCCATCTCGTGCGTCACGCAGATCATGGTGATGTCCTCCTGCGCAAGCTCGATCATGACGTCCAGGACTTCCTGGACCATCTCGGGGTCGAGCGCCGAGGTCGGCTCGTCAAACAGGATGATGGGCTGCTTGGTGCACAGGGCGCGGGCGATGGCGATGCGCTGCTGCTGACCACCCGAGAGGTTCTGCGGATACTCGCCGGCCTTATGCGCCATGCCGACGCGCTTGAGCGCGGCGATGGCGATCTCGGTCGCCTCCTCCTTGCTCTTCTTTTGTAGCTTGATGGGCGCGAGCGTCAGGTTGCCCAGCACCGTCATGTTGGGATACAGGTTGAACTGCTGAAACACCATGGAACTATACTTGCGAGCCATCTCCAGGTGATTCTTTTTGGTAAGCGGTGTACCGTCGATGATGACCTCGCCCGACGTGGGCTCCTCCAGATAATCGACGCAACGGATGAGCGTCGACTTACCCGAGCCGGAAGGCCCGATCATTACGAGCTTCTCGCCGCGCTTGACGGTGAGGTTGATATCTTTGAGCACATGCAGGTCGCCAAAGTACTTGTTGAGATGCTTGATCTCGATCATGTCTGCCATGAATGTCCCTTCCCTGCGTTTACACGAGTTGAACTATTGTACGGAAAGAACCACGTTTCCGCAGCCCACACTACATTCCCGTAAAGAACCCGCAATCTTCCACCTGCTCGTTGGGCACTCATTTAAGTCTGTCCCCAGTGAGCGCCCAACCGCCCTTGTTGAGCATAAGTCAGCGAAAACCCGTACACGCGAGCAAGGTGACGTGAAATGAAAGGGCGCAGACCTTATGGTCGCGCCCTTGAAATTGAACGTCAGATTGCCGTGTGTACGGGTTTGCAGCGTCGAGCCGTTACGCGGTTTGGTAAAACCGCGTAACAAATTACGCAAGCTTTGCGCCGACGATCTTTGCCGCGGCCGGCTTGTCGAAGTTGCCGCCGGTGGCCTTGCCGAGTGCTCCCATGACCTGGCCCATCTGCTTCTTGGAAGTAGCGCCCAGCTCGGCGATGACCTGCTCGATCAGTGCCTCGAGCTCCTCGCCCGAAACCTGCGCGGGCAGCAGGCTCTCCAGAATCTTGACCTGCTCGGTCAGGTTGTCGGTACGCTCTTGGTCGGTACCGGCCTTGATGGACATCTCCAGCGTCTCGCTCGTCTGCTTAATCAGACGCTTGATCATGCTGTTGACGTCTTCCTCGGTCACGTCGCGGCGCTCGTTAACCTCGATATTCTTCACCTCGGCCTTGACCTGGCGAATGATGGACAGGCGAACCTTATCCTTGGCCTTCATGGCGGCGATCATTTCCTTCTGCAGCTCTTCGTTGGTCATCTGCAAATCCTCCTCAATAGTGCGGGCGGCACTCACACGAGCGCTGCCCCATGATTACTCAGTCGTCGACGAATTGTCGGTCGAACTCTTGGTGACGCCCTTCAGGCTGACGTTGTACGGCACGTCCTTGGGCATGGGGTTAACGGTGATGTCGGCGTCCTTCTTGTACTGCTCCAGCCACTCGCTGTACGCAGTGCTCTCTGCCTGCGTCTTCACCACGTTGGAGACATACTTCTTGATGTCCTTGGGTACCTGCTTGATATCATCGACCTGATTATCGACATGGAAGTAGTCGGTGCACTTGATGATGTGGTAACCATACGTCGACTCGACGACGTCGCTCACATCGCCCTTGTTGAGCCCCTCGAGCGCCGCCTGGTAGCTGTCGACGAAGGTAGTGAGCTTATCCCAACCCACATCGCCCTTCTTCTCCTTGGAGCCGGTGTCGTCGGAATACTGCTCCACGGCGTCCTCAAAGCTCAGCTCGCCGGAGTTAATCTTGTCCAGGCACTCCTGCGCCTTGGCCTTGGCGGCAGCCTTGTCCTCGTCGGATGCGTCGGAATCGACCTTAATCAGGATGTTCGACGAACGGCGGGCATCGTTGTAGTTAGACAGGTTCTCGTTGATGTAATCGACGATCTCACTGTCCTTGGGCTTGCTTGTGGGCGCCACGGCGTCCTTAAGCTTTTGCTGTGCCAGGTTCTCCTTGAGTGAGTTCTTGTAGGTGTCCTCGGTATAGCCGTAGGTCTTAAGGGTCTTCTTAAAGGCCTTGGCACCGCCCGCGCTCTTGCACGCGTCCTTCCATGCCTTCTCGACTTCCTCGTCCGACACCGTCACACCGTTTTCCTTCTGCGCCTGCTGAAGCAGAATCTGCTGCGTGTAGGAATCGATGAGCTGCTTGCGGTACTTTTTGGGCGTGAGGTCGTTGTCGACCAGATACTGCGCCCAGTCCTTGTCCTTGGTGTAACCGTAGGACGCACGCATGCTCATGATCTGCTTGGTCACGGTGTCCTCGGTGAGGTTGGTGCCGTTGATGGTGGCGGCGACGCCGCCGGTAAGCTTGTAGCTCGAGGTATCCTCTGCCTGCGACATGAGACCGGAGCATGCCATGGCCGAGACGGAAAGTAGCATTGCCAGCACGCCGATAACCACCAGGACGATCTTGACGGTCTTGGACACATAGGTCTTGCGCTGCTTCTTGCGAGAGCTGGAGGCAGCGCAAGCCTGTTGCTCGGGCGTCGGCGCGACCTCGGGGTTCTTTTTCTTGTTTGCCATGTTTGGCCTTTCACATCACGAATTGAACAAACGCCATTGTGTCACAACGCGGCCCCCGCGACACACCTGGTGCATGGGGGACAGGTTAATCTGCACCATTTTGGTGCAAAGGGGACAGCTCTGGCAGCTGGCAGTTAGGGACGTTCCTTTTCTGCCGGCAGTTAGGGACAGTCCCCAAGTGCCGGCCCTAAAAGTGACGGCGGATGGCATCGACCATGCCTTGGCTTGTGGTCTGGCCAAGTACATCGGCTGCGGCGTCGGCATCCATAAAGATATTCATAAGCGATTGCAGGGCCTCGACCTGGCCGCCCGGCTCGGCGATGCCCAGATTGATGATGATCTGCGCCGGCACGGGGGAACCCATGCCCGCCATAGCATTAAACGTCACGGGCGCTGCGGGCTTCACCACCGCGATATAGGGCTTAGCCACAAACCCCGGATCGGTATGCGGAATGGCGATGTTTGCCGCCGGCATGGCAAGACCCGTGGGATAGGCATCCTCGCGCGTGCGGACGGCATCGAGCCAACCGGGCGCAATGTAGCCGCGCGGAGCGAGCTCGTCCTCGAGCTGCGCAAACACCTCATCCGGCGTCGCACACTCCCAATCAAAAAACACCAGCTCAGGCGAGAAAAGCGCCTCGGCGTTATCCGCCATACCGTCCTCCAAAGTTGCATGGGGTTCACATTGCCCCATATGATAGCGAAACCAGACAGACAAGGTTAGTCGAGGATCTCGATCATCTCGAGTGCACGCACGGGCGTCAGGCAAACCTCGGGCATTGCCTCCAGCATGCGTCGGTCACTCGTGACTACGTAGTCAACATCTGCCGTCTCGCCCGAAGCGATGATGAGGTTGTCTTCAAGATCCGGCATGCGCTTGCCAAGCATGCGCGCCATTTCGCACTCTGCCAACGAAAGCGGAGAGGCCGTCGCCACCTGCATCATGTGCTCAATGCAGGCCCACGACGCCGAGGCAAACGACACGTTAATCCCATTCGCATTCCGCCGGGCTAGGCGCCGAGGCAAAATGTAGAACACATCCTTTGCCGTCGTCGGCGCGTACAGAAGGTCAATCTTTCCCGCCTCGGCAAGCTCCACCAGGCGCTTCGCTTCGTGGAATGCCCCCTCTTGCAGGTAATAATCAAGCCACACATTCGTATCCACAAGCAGGTGCTTTGCCTCGATCATCGGCAATTCGCCTCCATGTCGGCAATCATCGCGTCATACATATCATCGCGTACGGCATCCCAGTCTTCCGCAGACGATTCAGCTGGCGCAAAATCCGAAGCGCTTAGCCCCAACGAGGAAAAAGCTAGGCCACACCCCTGCTCGGCCAGGCTCTCCGCACGGGGCGCCTCGCGCTTATCCGCCACCATAAATCCCGGCAACGTTTGATGCTCGACAAGATAGACCCACAGCGCGCGAATGGCATCGCTCGGCCCCAACCCATTGCGAGTTAGGACCGCATCGCCACCAGCTTTGAGCATAGGATCGATTCGCGTATTGAGCTGCACCGTTGCTGTACCCATAGCGGCTCCTCTCTACTTGCTAGCAGTATAGCAGACATAAAAGGCCACGCAAAAGGGCCCCGTCCACACGCGGACGAGGCCCTGTCAGATTGGTAGTCTCGAGAAAGTTGGTGTAGCGCCCGATCCGAAGCGAGTCGGCCTGGCGTCCAAGAACCTAGAATACGGTTGATGCCCTATGCCGCCGACCGGCATATGAAAGACAGCGGGCCAAAAGCCCCATGGCTTCTAGCCCGCAGAAACATCGATGTTTCCAAATGATCGCAGCTTGTGTTTCAAGCGCTTTTCTACGCTACCGGCGGATGCAAATCCCAATCGGGAAAGCAGTTTGCAAAGCCTGAGAGATTTTGAGTCAAAACATTGTTCTCAGCTTGCTTCAGTCGCTCGTCCTCTTCAAACAGACTATCGAGCTCGCTCAATGCATCGAAGTCCTGCATCGCGGCATCGTTATGGTCGAAATCAGTCACTTCATCAGTCATCTATTTCACTCCATTCATGGTTATCGAGTCAATCCTATCGGCTAGGCAACCTTATCGAGCTTAAGCAGGTCGCTGCGCTCGGCCGCCGCTTCCTTCGCGCTCTTCCACTGATTAAGCGCCAGATCGATCTCGGAACAGCCTTCCTGGATGCGTTTGGAGTATTTGGCCTCAATCTCTTCTGCCTCCGCAGCGCGCTGCTTGCTCGAGAGGCCCGTCTTTACTAGACAATAGCCAGCCCCCGCAAGAAGCAGAATGCCAATAACCTGGTTTACAAATGCAAAGAGAGCTACTCCCAAAACAGCGAGGACAACGGCCGCTATCTTGTGGCTCTTGTTGCCCTTCGCAACCTTGACATCAAGCTCAGCGAGCTCCTTTTTCTTCTCTTCACCGACATAGCGAACATAATCGCCGCGCAGCGCATTACCCTCATCGCCGGTAACCGCCTTGCTTGTCCATCCGTCGAAGTCAAGGGTGATCGCCTGCGGAAATTCGGGGATATCGCTCTTGCGATACCGGTTGAAACCACCGTTGATATAGGAGCCCAAAAACTGAATCGCGGTCTTCTTCTTATGCACATCCACAGACGCACTCTGGTCGCGCATCGAGCGTGTCATCTGGTCGATGATATTCATCGTCTGCTGACGCTTCTCATCACGGCGACGATTGACGAGCTCTCGGGCGCGGTCCACGTCTCCGCCAAATGCTTTGACCGCAAGAAGATACTCCTCCTGACGACGCAAATTTCGCTCCTTGGAGTCATCGGAGTTAACGAGCTCCATCAGATGCCTGTCAACCTGCTCGGCAAGCGTCCTCTCGTCAACATCGGAAGCTTTGAGGGCGGCGAAGTCATTGGAGATACTCTCGATTGCCTCGACTTTTCCGAGATACTTATTGATGTAGTCAAACTCCTTGACCACCACCTTGAGCGCCGGATATCTCGAACTCATATCCTCCTCGTAGCCGATAAAATACTCCGCCCATGACTTAGACTGCTCGTTTTCGAACTCAGGGCTCTGATTTCTGATCTGCTCGATCCAGCCCGCCATATAGTCATCGCACAGGTGCTTTTCGTCGGTTCCGAAGATGCCGTTGATATAGGCATCAATGTAGACCATCGCATCGGCATCAATACGGGCGGCGTTTTGCGTCGAGAAGTAGCGTGCGAGCCATTCGTAGCACGTGGCCGTGCGGTTATTACGTCTGCAAATCAGAGCCATCGCAAGCGACGTGTGCTCGTTGTCACGTTTGACAGCCTCACGTATTGCGCGCTCCGCAAGATCTCGGTTGTTGTTGATCCATGCCGCAAGGGCAACCAGGACAGGCGCCAGCCAGTAGTCCGGGGTAGAAATCATTAACTCCTCGGAGACCGTCGAAATCGTCGCCTTGCGCACGAGCGCTGCATCGGTTGCCTGGAGAATACCGACCATGGTGTTTCGAACCACCGAGTAGTTGCCGAACTTCTTGTCCATCTCCTGCCGGACGCTCACGAGCTCCGTAGTCGCCTGCTCAAGTGCGGCGGTACGACGCTGTTCGAGCATCATCTCGAGAAAGTCCTTTCGGAGCTTTTTAAGGTCCTTCCGCACTTCCTCCATTTGGGATTCGACCTTATCGACCTTCGTGGTCATCTGGTCAACTTTTGTTCCAATAGCGGCGATCCTGCGCTCGATAAGGGCAGTATCTAATCCCGAATCACTCATCTGTACCACCTTTCAGTTTGAACTGTTTAGATCATCCAATAGCTTTAAGCGAGTAAGCACCCGCCATCCGCTTTATTGAGAGGCCATGCTTCGGTATTGCTCGGACACCTGCTGATAGGCCACGAGAAACTTCTGTTTGTATTGGCTTGCCTTCATCGAATTGACGATGCGCCCGACGGGCTCCACATAGTGTTCGAGAAAGTACGAGGTCCTTCTTCGTAACGCAAACGAACCAGTTTTATAGGGGGACCCGGGGTTCTCTCTAATGCCCTTGAGTAGTGCGAGACACGTCTTGGGTATGTTGCAGTTGGCGGCGATATCTTGATAGAAGCTCTCCCGCTCTGCGGTCATAAAGTCTTCCGAAGCATACCGCGCTATGCAGAACGGGCACACAGCATCGATAAAGCTCTCAAGCCGAGACCGATCCTCCATGCTCTGCATATTGGCGACCACGAGCGATACCATCTGAACCTCAAAGTCACGCATGTTGTAGAGCGTCGACTCAAACAAGTCGATCAAGTCACGCACTTCGTCATATTCGAGAGGGATATCTTCGGCCCTTTTAAAGAAAACCGTCATCGAACCCGAAAGACCTTCGCAAAACTCATCGCAGTACGCAACCATAAACTGTGCTGCCGCGTTGTCTTGCATCATATTGAGCACGTCCGCGGCAAATTTGCGGGCCTCCGGAAAGTTACCACCCTTAAAAAACTTGATGGCATTGTCCTTGGCAAACGCGATTTTGCCCGTGGCCCCCAGACGCGCCCGCGAATAGTACATCTCGCGACCGCACTGGTTGCAATGAACCTTTCGAGTTGCGGGGTCAAACTCGACATCGGTGCTGCCGCAGCCCTCACAAGTTATACCGTTGATTTCCAATAGCTTCCCCCACTTCAACCATCAAAGTGCCCTGGCAAAAAGCAGCGCGAGCCCTTATTTGACAGCGGTCAGCGCCGCATTGCGCTTTTTCCAGATATTGCGCGCATCATGGACAAGGCCAACCGTAACATCTGCCGGCTCATCGGCACTCATGGAATTCGAGACCACCTCAAGCGCGGCGGAGAACTGTCGCTCGATCTCTTGAACATGGGGTTGCGACATGTTGGAGCTGAAGGAGATGTCATCCTTAAGCGCTTTGAGTTCGGCTTTGACCTGAGCGTCCTGCGCCACGGCGAGGAGCTGTCCCACATACGATCCGAACTGCGCCGTTTGAACCGTCTTTGCGGCCACGGCAGCAACCTTTTGGTCAACCTGGCGGCCATTGAAGCCTAGACCCATCTGCACAAGGACAAGCACAGCAAGAAGGACAACGTTTACGACGACTGGAATCGTGCTGCCGCCCCACCCATATGCCGCAAACACAAAGTACGTGTTGGCCAGAAGGGCAACGACAAAGTAGGCACAGCTGGATGCGACCGGCAAATAATGGATTTCGGTCGTGCTTTTGACCGTGGACTGCTTATCGGACATGGCAGCCGAAATCGAAGCCGCCGCAAAAGCCAAAACCCCAAAGCCAAGCGACATAGCAAAGACGATAGGGTTCATCAGCGCGTTTTTGCAGACAAACATGATTACAAGCCATGCCACCAAGACGATTGCCTCGCCCAAAATGACACGTTTAACAGAACCGTTCATCTTTGTTTCTCCTTATTGGATCTTAGTTCCACAATCGGGGCAGAATTTGGTCCCTTCGGGCAACTCGGCTCCGCAGCTCGGGCACCTTGGCGAGATCAACCGGTTCCCGCATTCCAGGCAGAACTTGGCACCGACCGGGTTAAGATGCCCACACGCCAAACACGCAACACCCTGCTCGAGCTTTTGTCCGCATTCCAGGCAGAACTTAGCACCCATCGGATTAACGTTTCCGCAACTGGGACACACGGGACCGTTTTGCATACCTGCGGACGCGGAAGCCGTTCCAACCATGGGAGCAACAGCGCCCATGGCCTGGTTGGCCAAGTTGGAGAAGCCAGCTCCAAATGCACCGCCCATGCCAACGCCCATGCCGAGTCCCATGCCGGCTCCCATGAGGCCCGATGCGGCACTCCCCTCATTGCCCGCAGCACTCTCCATTACGTCCATGCCGCGCTCCTGCTGATAGTTGTAGCCTTCGCGCGCACGCTTCCTGGCAAGTGCCTCGGACTCGATGTCCATCTGGGCAGCGTTACCCTGCGCCTCGAGAATGCTCCGCTTACGCTGGATCTTCATCTCGTTGATGGCAGCAAGATCCTCTTCGAAGGGCTTGATGCTGTTGAACGAGAAGTTATCGAGCGTGAGACCAAACTCATCGAAATAGTTAACGAGCTTGCCCTGCATCTGAGACGAGAAGTCGCTCAGATGCGTCGCAATTTTAAGAACGGAAACCTCCTGGTCAACAATCGCCTTGGCAAGCAGGTCAGGAACATACTCAAGGATTTTTGCCCGCATAAAGGAAGTAAGTTCTTCTCGCGTATAGCGATCTCGCGTGCCCACGACCTTAACGAGGAACTTCCTCACCTGAATGGGAACCAGGCTCGAGTCATTCTGCTCGATATGCGCGCCAAACAAACCGAAGGCGCGAACATGAACGTTGACGTCTTCCTCAGGGTCTTGGACAATGATGGGCTCGGTCGTGCCCCAGCGCAGCTCGTTCATGTAGTTAGTATTGATAAAGTACACAACGGAATGAAACGCCGAGCTACCGCCGGTAAGCGAATGGGCGGCATTGCGGAACGGGGCGAATCGGCTGTCTCCCGTGTCGAGCTTGATCTTGCACGGACCGACAAACACGCTTACCTGAGAATCGCCGGCACCCGTAGCGTCAGTAGAACTGCCCGCCCCCATATTGTTGGTAAAAACGGCAATCTGCGATTGCGCAACCTGAAGATAGGACCCGTTGGGAAAATCCTCGTAGGGATAGCGGAATGAGACAAGCGAGGCATCTTCGTCGTTGCCAGGCTCCCATTTGATATTGTCGACAGAAAAGGCACCGAGAATTCCGCTGTGCTTTTCTTCCTTTTCGTTATCGCTATGGAACAGTGACATGCTGATTCCTTTCGTTAATCCCAAACCACGCGTTCCGCGTGTCTAATAAATTGTGAACTGCCGAGTCGACAGGCGCATCGAAAGCCTGTGCGCCTCAATCTGTCCCCAACTTAGCTTGGCTAATTATAGCCCTCAAGTCATCTCATTTAGCCACCCCCGATGAGCGGCAATAATGTCGCACCTTTGGTCAACTGACGAAGAACCGGGAGGGTTCGAACCCCAGATGCCCTTTTGGGGCATACCCGCTTAGCGGGCGAGCGCGTTCGGCCTCTCGGTCAGCTCTTCGTAACGTCCGTTTTAGCCGCAACTAAACTCGTCGGATGGAACAAGGGGAAAGGTATAAGAGCTGCGCGCGCTGTAATGCCAAAACGGCTCGGCTAAAGCTACCAGCTCTCGTGATAGGCCATAATCGACCGACATGGGTACCCTTCGGAGCCGCATTCCGCAGACGCTACGACCTTTCCGTCTTTATAAAACTCGACGTACCAAACGTACGTTGCCGCCCCCTCCCAATAGTTTGGCTTATCAGCGACCTTGAACGTAATAGAGGCGTCATCTGGCACAATCAACTCGCGCTTGGCGTTTGCAATGAACGCATCCATGTCGGCGATCACGCCATCGCCGCGCGCAGCGGCCTCCCCATCGTCGCTGCTATCGGATGCCGCTTCAGATGGTGCTTGAGATGCGCCAGATCGATCGTCCGCAGTGCCAGAGCCGTCCTTCAAAGAGCCCTCCGAAGGCTCCACCCCTTTGAATGCCTTCCACATATCGCTGCTTGCGGACGGCATTTCAATGTCGGCCTCCGGATACTTCCCGGCGAGCTCGTCAAGAATTCTGCACGCTTCCTCACGCCCCTGGACCATCGCCTCCTGCGGTTTGCCACCATCCTCAACGGTCCTCACCAAGTAGGCGCCATTCTGCCTATCGAATTCCTTATTTTGAATTTGCACCGCGTCTACGACCTCAGGACCCTTTGCAGTAAGCGAAATATAGAAATCTGCCTGGTTACAATCCTGACTACAAGTAAATTTAACGATGCCGTCCTTACAGACAGTAATGACTTGGCTCTCACCCTGAGCAATAAAACCGTCGTACTGATTCGTCATATTGCTGGAGCCTTCTACCATCTCTGACGAAGGCATAACCGAAACGGCCTCTCCATCAACAAAGCAGTAGGCACCCACAATCGCCGAAATATCGTTCTGCGCATCGACAAACCCAACAAGCAGCTCGTCAATTCCGTCGCCATTCAAATCATCGAAAGCATAGTAGTAGCTTAAAAAGCCGGGGGCAGTCTGGTTGTTATAAACGAATATCTGCCCCAGTCCAGAATCACCACCGCGTCCCTGGGCCCAGTCGTCGTAGCTGGCAGCACCAGCCCCCTTCTGCTCGCAATAGCTCGCAAAGTCCTCGTAACGCGCAACCACGCCCTCGTAAGCCCTGCGTGCTTTCTTGTTTGTTGCCGCGACCTTCTTTTTAGACGACTTCTCCTCAACTGCAGCCGGCTGCTCCTGCTGCTGCGCTTGAGGCAGCACAAAGGCTTCGTAAGCTTTGACCAGGGCGTAAGCGACACCAGCGGTAAAGATGATTGCTGCAAGAATGGTGACAAACGTAGGCACAGCAAAACGGCCGATCTGCCGACGCTGCATCATAAAGGCCGCAAAGGACATATGATCAGAGGGCGCCGGAGAAGGGCCCTCCGCGCGAGATACAGCAGGATCGCTTGTCGCTTTTCTATCAGCAGACGCCTTTGGTGTACCTGAAGGAAGCGGCTGCTGAGCATTCGCCGGCGCATCATCCACATCCAACGGTTTTCCGCATGCAGAACAGAATCGCGCCCCGTCTTTGATCTTTGCCCCGCAGCTTGCACAGTACATAAATCCCCCTAGAACTTCAGCATATCGAAACGATAGCCCACAGCCTGCAAACAGAAAAGGCCCAGGAGCAATTTGCTCGACTGTAAACCTTTTCTTTCACCTTTCAAATTCGCCTGACCCCACGCGGAAGGCATGCGACGGGCTACTTGCTAGGCGCGAGCCATGTGCAGCTTTATTGCCTTGAAGATGATGTTGGCAACCGAGGCAATAGGCCAGAGCGCCACGATCGTCATCGGAACCGATTCGGGAATAACAGGAACCGCCCCGTGAATCACGCTGCCCAACCAGTAAAAAAGCATCAGAACCACGACAGGAAGGCCCACGAGAACCACAAGCTCGATTAGCATAATCGTGATACCGATAATGCCGCTACCATAGACAAAGGGAAGCCTTACACCGCTGCGGTACAGCGAGATAATCACCTTCCAGGGACCAATCAGAAGCAGCGCCAGCGGAATCATATTGTTAAGTCCCAGCGAGCCACCTCCCAGCACGTAATTGAAAAAGAGCACATAGAGCAATGAAATCACCGCTGCTCGCCCAAGCGACCCGATGGACTCGTGAAGCGAATCCTGCAGGCAAGCAGCGGCCTCTGCATCCTCCGCCGCTTGAAACTGAGCCTCGACAGACTGGCTCTCAATCGGCTGGGCCTCGACGTAAATCGCATCCCCCACCGCGCTGGCCGCAGCCGCGACCGTAGGCGTTCCGCACACGCCGCAGAACTTGGCGCCGTCGTTAATCTCTGCTCCACACTGTTTGCAATGCATAATCGGGTCCTTTCTCGTTACCCCTTTTCTTGACGATCACAAGATACGATTTGTCGTTTATCCGATATAGAGATTTTGACCGGGTAATTTTCTTAAACGTGCTACGCTATTAAACCTGCAGCTAGAGACAGGGGTAACAATGTTTGAGTTCTCCCAAACACGCACCGTTGAAGGTTCGATTCCGTTTAAGAAAGTCAACCTCATAGAGAACGAACCCAATAGGCCCGTTGGCGAGGCCCAGCTTGTCTTTGAACTCTACATGCCCACCGAGCTGGCCGGCAACAAAAGCAACGAAGGGCCCGCACACAGCAAGCGCCATGCCGATCTGATCAGGCTGGCATCATGCATCGAACCCACCGCCGTTAAAGAGCAGCCCTTCCGCGCAAGCCTCTTTAACGTACTTGATTACGCCGAACAGACCGGGCCGCTTTTTGGCAAGCACGCAATAGAATCCGTACGCGATTGGGCCAATGCCGCGATGGCAGCACTTATTGCCATGCGCATCCAGGAATACCTCAACGGGAGCTGCACCATCGCAAAGGTCTCCGCATTGGAAAGAATCGAGAAATCAGTTGTGACCTGCGCGGCAAACGGGTCATCCTTCAAGATCTACACCACTATCCTGAGGGCGGGCGGTGATTATACCGACTCATTCAAAAGCCTGCCCATCGTGCGCAAAATCGAATCCGATGCGGGATATTTCTACGCCTTTATGTTTATGATCGACGAGGTAGAATCCCTCGTTGCACTCAACGTGCTCTCTTTTGAACACGAGCTCACCGCCAATGACTTCAGTGTTTTGCAGGCGATGTTCTACATGGACGAAGACTCCAGCTCGGAGATTTCAGCGCGACTCAAGGTCAGCAATAGCGAGGAGAGCTTCTATGTAATCGACCCTCAAGCAGATATCCAGGAGCGCCGCGAAGAACTTGAAAACGATGACCGCGATGCGCTCACCGCTTTGGTGCAGGCGCTTGTGATCTCGCATCTCTCGGGCGCGCACGTGGATGTGTTCCAGGGCAACGAGTACACAGGGTTCCTCTCCTTTGACAGCTATCTCTCGTGGCTCTGGTTTGATTTTTCGCGCAAGCTGAGCACCGTCAAAATTGGCTATTGCGAGCAGTGCGGACGCGCCTACTCACTTGCCGGGCATCGTGGCGTCAAACGGCACTACTGCAGCGATCGATGCAAGACCGATGCCAAAAACGAGCGCACGCGCAAGGAGACGGCAAAGATACGCGAGTTGTTTGGAGCGGGCGCCAGCGTACGCGATATCGCCAACGAGATAGAACGTCCCGCGGCCTACGTGCGCTCGCAGCTCAATAAATGGACCAAGCTCAAGCACGATCTGGATGAAGACATTGAGTCAAACGGCTTTGACAGCTCCGAGCTACTCAAACGCTGCACCGCCGAGAGGCTCGATCTCAACAACCTCCTCAACGCCAAGCGCAAAAAGCAGATTCAGGACTATGCCAAACTCAAGCGCCTCGTTAAGTAGAAACGCTGTCATTTCCTTGCCGTCCGATTGACGGATGGAAAGTTACTCATATACGTGTTAGTAATATATATGTTAATAATACGTATATGAGCGAGGCACATCATGTTTGTTGGACGTCGGAAAGAGCTTGAATCCCTGGAAACCGCCTATCAAAAGGGCTCCTTTCAGTTTGCCGTAGTCTATGGAAGGCGTCGCGTGGGTAAAACCAGCCTGCTTCGCGTCTTTACACAGGGCAAACCTCATGTGATCTTCTTTACCGGGCAGCAAACCGTTGCAAGCGAAAACCTCGCGCTGCTCAGCCGCGAGATACTTGGCGATAGCGCCGCAGGAGCAGCGTTCCCCTCTATCCAGGTTGCACTCGAATCCGTCTTCGAACACGCCAAGACAGAGCAAATCGTTCTGATTATTGACGAGTATCCCTACCTCGCCGAGAGCGATCCGGGCGTCTCATCGTGCCTGCAAACGCTTATCGATCGACATAAAGACACGAGCAAGCTGTTCCTCGTACTCTGCGGATCGTCCATGAGCTTTATGGAACACCAGGTACTAGGACACCAAAGCCCTCTTTATGGACGCCGTACCATGCAGCTGCGCATTGACCCCTTCACCATCTTCGACGTGGCGCTCATGCTTCCCGATGCACCCATCGAAAGGGTCATCGAGCTGTATTCCGTTGTTGGCGGGATGCCTCTCTATCTATCACAGCTCGATGGCACGCGTTCCACTCAATGGAACCTTGAGCATGCGCTGTTGCGTCAAGATGCGTTTTTGTATGCCGAACCCCAGAACTATCTGCTGCAAGAGGTCCGCAGCCCGGCTATCTACAATGCCGTCATAACCGCCATTGCCAACGGCTATGTACGCTCCAAAGAGATTGCCGATGTTACCCACCTCGCAACGCCACAGGTCGCGCGACTGCTCGACGCATTGATCGAGCTGCGAATCGTTGAGCGCGTCACGCCTGTTGTAAAGGCAACAAAACGCCAGGTAGTCTATCGGATCTGCGATAACCTGTTTAGGTTTTGGTATCGTTTTGTTCCACAGTACGCGGGAACAATTGAGGAGGGGCTCGGAGCCGCTGTGGCCGCGCGTATCGCCAAGCATGATTTGTCCACCTTTGTGGGTCCTGCATTTGAAGAAGTGTGCCGCCAGTGGTTGATGCGTCAGGTTGTTGAGAGCGAGCTGGATGTGCTGCCCAAGGCAATCGGCTCTTGGTGGGGCACGAACCCGAACACGCGCCGGCAAGAAGAGATTGACGTTGTGCTTGAGGACGCCGATGGGGAGCTCATCGTTGGCGAGTGCAAATGGAGAAACGAGCCCGTAGATACCGATGTTCTTGAAACACTCGAGCGGCGCAGCGCGCTGCTGGGTCGACCGATCGAACAGTATTACTTGTTTAGCAAGAGTGGATTTACCAAAGCGTGTCAAAATAGAGCGGCTCAAGCAAGCAGCGCGAGGCTTGTTGGACTCGAGCAACTACTATAAGAAAGGGGCTTGGAAACAGTGGCTTATAGGACAAAATGTGTGTCCCGATAGAACATCCGTTTCCATCCATTAATC
>CABPCW010000017.1 GCA_902406155.1 uncultured Collinsella sp. | reverse complement strand
GCGCGGCGACGGCGGTCGTCGGGCTTGAGGCCGCGCACATCGCGGTTGGCCGGGCGGCTGCCCAGCACCGTGCCCACGATCTGGCCGCGGTTGTTGGAACGCTCATAGCTCATCATCTCGTCGCCCGAGGTGCCGTCCTGATAGGCGTGCGTAAAGTCGCGGTTAAAGCAGCGCTTGAGCTGGCGCTGGCGGGCGTCTTTCTCGTCCTTGGCAACGGTGGTTCCGGCCAGCATGTCATCAATCTGATGACGATACACGTCGACGATGGAATACACGTAATCGGGCGCCTTCATGCGGCCCTCGAGCTTGAGCGACGCGGCGCCGGCGTCATACAGGCGGCGAACAAGTTGTGAAGTGTTGGTGTCACGCGGGCACAGCGCGCGCTCGCGACCGGCAGGGGAGAGCGAGCGACCGTTCTCGTCGATCAGCTCGTAGGGCAAGCGGCAGGGCTGGGCGCACATGCCACGGTTGGCCGATCGTCCCGCCATGGCAAAGCTCGAAAGCAGACACAGGCCAGAGTAGCAAAAGCAGATGGCGCCATGGCTAAAGACCTCAAGGTCCACATCGGGCGCGGCATCGTGAATGGCGGCAATCTCGTCGATGGAAAGCTCGCGCGAGAGGGTCACGCGGTCGGCGCCCTGCTCGCGGCACCAAAGGGTTCCGCGGTCGTCGTGGATGTTCGCCTGGGTCGAGATATGCGTCTCGATGCCGGGCATCGTGCGCTTGACCTCAAAGAACAGGCCCCAGTCCTGGATGATGAAGGCGTCGGCGCCCAGCGTGGAGCAGCGATGGATGAGCTGCAGCGCATCGCTCATCTCGGATTCCTTGATGACGATGTTGACCGTGACGTAGACGCGCGAGCCGGCCAGATGCGCGGCGCGGCAGGCCTGCTCAAAGGCCTCGTCGGTAAAGTTGGTGGCCTTGCGGCGTGCGTTGAAGCTGCCCATGCCGCAGTAGATGGCGTCTGCCCCGGCGGCGAGCGCGGCGGCAAAGGGCTCCGGGCCTCCGGCGGGGGCCAAGAGTTCGGGTCTGCGGTTGGTGGTTCGACTGGCGGTTGCGGTCATATCCTGCCTTTCAAAATGCTCAGATACTCAAAAGTATAGTGGTGCCGTCGCGGCAGGCGATGCCCGTGCTCTAAGCGGGATAAAGTCTTCAGCAGCTTGGACTGGCTGCTTCACATGAGAACCGTTCAGCGGTCCGGGGAAACCGTTGGGCGATAAAATATTCTCGCAACGTGATAATAATCTTGCATCGCGCGGAAACCTTGAGTACTATCCCAATCAAGCGCGGTGTTCAGACCGAACTGTGCCTCCCGGTGTGAACGCCGCGCTCCCGTTCCCTTTTACTTGTAAGGAGAAAAACATGAGCAAGACCGTCGTGTCTTCCGATAACGCACCCGCAGCCATCGGCCCGTATTCCCCCGGTATCCAGACTGGCAACATGGTGTTTCTGTCCGGCCAGCTGGGCATCGATCCCGCGACCGGCAAGCTGCCCGAGGGTGTCGAGGCCCAGGCTAAGCAGTCCCTTGCTAATGTCGAGGCCCTGCTGACCGCTGCCGGCGCCACCTTTGCCGATGTCGTCAAGACCACGGTCTACCTGGCCGACATCGCCGACTTTGCCGCCGTGAACGAGATTTACGCCTCCAAGTTCGAGGCTCCGTTCCCCGCGCGCAGCGCTTTCCAGGTTGCCGCCCTTCCGGCTGGCGGTCTGGTCGAGATCGAGGTTGTCGCCGCTCTCTAAGGCGTTGACCACAACTAAACATGACATGCAAAAAGACCCTGCAGCGCGTGCGAGCTGCAGGGTCTTTTGTCAGGTGACGAATCGCTTGTGGAGCCGCGCTCCATTTTGCTCGTTAGCCCTCCTTGCGGACTTTTTGCAGGTAGCGGTATACGCTGGGCTCCGAAATGCCCAGCGCGGTGGCGGCGCAGGCCACAGCGCCCTTGAGCATGAACACCCCGTTGCCGTTGAGGTGGCGAATGACGTCCACGCGGTCGCTCTGACCAAGCGACGCTACATCCAGCCCGCGTGCGCTCAGCAACTCGGCAATGCTGCGGTCGATGAGCTCCTGCGTGGACTCCGAAAGGCTTTCGACCTCGATAGGGGCGGGCTCCGTGCGCGTCGGCGCCGCGTCGAAGCATGCCATGAGCTGCTGCGCCATGGTGTTGATGGAGCGCACGGTCGAGAGGTCGGTGTTGACGCAGAGCATACCGACGATCTCGTCATTTTCGCGGATAAAGAACGTCGCGGACTCCAACGTCTTGCCACCGGCACCGCGCCCCTCGTAGCCCGTAATAAACGGCAGGTCGCGATACTTGGGGTCGTGCATGATCTTGAGCGCCAGATCGGTGGCGGGACCGCCGACCTTGCGGCCGCTCACGATGCCGTTGCGAATATCGACGATGGCGTGGTCGGGATCCGAGAAATCGTGCAGGACGATCTCGCTGTTCTTACCGAGTATCTGCTCCAGGAAATCGACCATCGGCAAAAAGCGACGTACGGTCTCGTTCACGGGCAACTCCTTTGGGTGAAATCGGAAGGTTCATAACAATTTTTTCTCATGGTAACACGCTACTCTTCATCTCGTATATCCGCAGGTACATTGCGTAATACAGACGAACGGTAGGAATTTGGCGGTAAACGGTTGACCAAAAGAAAAGTTAGATGTTATTTTGACCAGACACTTTCCTGACCTGCGGAAATGCATTATCTCAGCTGAAGAATAGTCTGATAACAAAAAATTATTATTGAGAATGAGAATCATCTTTAATACGATATGCAACGAAGGCACAACCTCAACCCCGCACTGCGTCACAATAGAGCGTTAGATGCGAAACAACTATTTCGAGGATTGGTGGTCAAATGACCCAGGAGACGGTTACGAACGGCACTGAAGCCCTGTTCACTCGTGAAGGCATGCCTCCCGTTAAGGAAATGATCCCGTGTGCCCTTCAGCACGTACTGGCTTCGTTTGCCGGTATCATCACCCCGGCTGTCATCCTGGCCGGCGTCTACGGCTTTAATAGCCAGCAGAGCACCGACATCATTCAGGTTGCGCTCATTCTTTCGGCAATCGACACGGCCCTTCAGGCCTTCGCTCCCTTCCGCCGCATCGGCGGCGGCCTGCCCATCGTCATGGGCGTCTCGTTCGCGTTCCTGCCGGCCCTGCAGGCCATGGGTGCCTCGGGCTTTAGCTTTGGTGCGCTGCTGGGCGGCGAGATTGTCGGCGGTGCCGTCGCGGTCCTCTTTGGTCTGGCCTACAGCAAGATTAAGTGGCTGTTCCCGCCCGTCGTGACCGGTACGGTCATCTTCTCCATCGGCGTTTCGCTGTATCCCACGGCCGTCAAGTACATGGCCGGCGGCATGGGCACGCCGCTGTGGGGCACCCCGCAGGCCTGGTGCGTCGCTCTTATCACCTTCGCCGTGGTCTTTGCGCTCGCCAACTTTGGCAAGGGCACGCTCAAGCTGGGCTCCGTGTTCTTTGGCATGATCGTTGGCATGATCGTCTCCATCCCCTTCGGCATGATCGACTTCTCCAGCGTCGCCACCGCTCAGGTCTTCGCCCTTCCCAAGCTCATGCCCTACGCGCTCGAGTTTGATCCCGAGGTCTGCATTACCCTCGCCGTCGTGTTCCCCATGGTTGCCATCCAGGTTATCGGTGACGTCTCCGCCGCCTGCCTGGGTTCCATCGACCGTATGCCCACCGAGCGCGAGCTCTCCGGCGCTATCGTGTCCCAGGGCCTTACCTCTATGGTCGGCGGCCTGCTGGGCGGTCTTCCCACCAGCGCCCTTGGCCAGAACGTGGGCATCATCTGCTCCAACAAGGTCGTCAACAAGTGGGTCTTTGTGATCATCGCTGCCGTCTTTGCCATCGCCGGTCTGTTCCCGCAGCTCTCTGCCGTCCTTTCCGCTATCCCGCAGCCCGTCATCGGCGGCGCAACCGTCGGCGTCTTTGGCACCATCACCATGAACGGCGTGCGCATGTTCACCCGCGAGGGCCTTACGCAGCGCACTACCACCATCGTCGGTACCTCCGTCGTCTTTGGCCTGGGTATCTGGATGGCCAGCGGTTGCCTTGCCGGCGAGGGTATGCCCACCTGGGTGTCCACAGTCATCGGCTCCAATGCCGTAACCCCCACCGCCATCATGGCCATTGTCCTTAACCTGATCCTTCCGCAGACGCCGGTCGTGGCTCAGCACATCGATGCTGCCAAGGACGCTGCCGTGGATCTGGTCTTGCCCGAGAGCAAGAAGTAACCAATTCGGTGCTATTCGTCGGCGGACGCATCGCCTCGTCCGCCGACGTCATGCGGCGCCAAGCCGCACTTCAAAGGGTTTGTCCCTTTGGTGAAGCGTTGACGGGAGAGGGCCCGTTTCCGGTGTAGGCCGGCGCTTCGCACTTCCGCTATGTCAGAGGTGTCAAACCCCGCCTCTGATGTTGAAGGGAGCATTCATGCTTCTGGTCGCTAACGGTTCCGTCTTTACCCGCAATTCTCAGACCCCGTTCATTCCCAACGGTGCGGTCGCCATTGACGGAGATACGATCGTCGAAGTAGGGCCCGAGCGCGAGCTCAAGGCCAAGTACCCGGATGCCGAGTACGTCGACGCCCAGGGCAACCTCATCATGCCCGGACTCATCAATTGCCACACCCACATCTACTCGGGTCTGGCCCGCGGCCTTGCCATCAAGGGCTGCAACCCCACCAACTTCCTGGAGAATCTTGAGCAGCAATGGTGGAAGATCGACGACAACCTGACGCTCGATGGCACCAAGGCCAGCGCCTATGCCACGATTCTGGACTCCATCCGCGATGGCGTCACTACGATCTTCGATCACCACGCGAGCTTCTGCGAGATCCCGGGCAGCCTCTTTACCATTAAGGACGCCGCGCAGGAGCTGGGCATGCGTTCGTGCCTGTGCTACGAGGTCTCCGATCGCCGCGGTCAGGAAAAATGCGACCAGGCCATTGCCGAGAACGCCGAGTTTGCCCAGTGGGCCGCCAAGGAGCGTCGCGATAACGACAACCATATGATCGCCGCCATGTTTGGCGGTCACGCCACCTTTACGCTGTCGGACGAGACCATGGACAAGATGGCCGAGGCCAACAACGGCCTGACCGGCTTCCACATCCATGTGTGCGAGGGCATGAATGACGTGTGGGACTCCCGTCTCAACCGCGGTGGCATCAGCCCCGTCGAGCGCCTGCTGCAGCACAATCTGCTGGGTCCCGACACCATGCTCGGCCACTGCATCCACGTGACACCTGCCGAGATGGATATCGTCAAGGAGTCCGGTACCTGGCTCGTCAACAACCCCGAATCCAATATGGGCAACGCCGTGGGCTGCGCACCCGTGCTCGAGTTCTTCCGCCGCGGCATCCCCGTGTGCATGGGCACCGACGCCTACACTCACGATATGCTCGAGAGCCTCAAGGTCTTCCTGGTCATTCAGCGCCACAACGCCGCCATGCCCAACGTGGGCTGGTGCGAGGCCATGACTATGCTGTTCGAGAACAACGCCAAGATGGCGAGCAAGTACTTCGATCGCAAACTCGGTGTGCTCGAGGCCGGCGCTGCCGCCGACGTCATCGTCATGGACTACAAGCCCTTTACGCCGCTGAGCGAGGAGAACATCGACGGCCACATGCTCTTTGGCATGATGGGCAAAAACTGCCGCACCACCATCATCAACGGCCGCGTCCTGTACAAGGATCGCGAGTTCGTTGGCATTGATGAGGACAAGATCAACGCGTGGACCATGGCCGAGTCCAAGAAGCTCTGGAGCACGCTCAACGATCGCACGTACTAATTACAAGTAGATTCACGCGCGTCGGATGTTTCGCCGCATCCGACGCGCGTATAGGCGACCTCCGCGGGGTCGCCGGCGCTGTGCTAGCGCTACGCCGTATTTGCGCCCGCCGCGCGGTCTCGCCGGGCGTTACAGAGAGGAGCTCACTATGAGCGACATTATGAGGCCGATCCCGTTTTCGCAGCTGATGAACTGGATCATCGAGGAGCACAAGACCCAGGACGCCATCTTTGGCGTGCGCAAGATGGTCACGACCAACCAGGAGGGCGCGCTTCCCATTTTTGACGAGCGCATCGAGACTCCGTTTGGCCCGGCTGCCGGCCCCAACACGCAGCTGGCCCAGAACATCGTGGCATCCTACGTTGCCGGTTCCCGCTTCTTTGAGCTCAAGACCGTTCAGGTTATGGACGGCGAGGAGCTCTCCAAGTGTGTGAACAAGCCCTGCATTGTGGCGCAGGACGAGTGCTACAACTGCGAGTGGTCGACCGAGCTCGAGGTTCCGCAGGCCTTTGCCGAGTACGTGAAGGCATGGTTCGCCTGCCACCTGATCGCTCGCGAGTACGGCCTGGGCAGCCCGGACGGCTTTGTCTTCAACATGTCCGTGGGCTATGACCTCGAGGGTATTAAGAGCCCCAAGGTCGACGCCTACATCGAGGGCATGAAGGACGCCAGCGGCTCCGAGGTTTGGAACGAGTGCCGCACATGGGCGCTTGCCAACCTGGACAAATTTGAGCATGTCGATGCCGCGTTTGTCGAGTCCATCCCGGCGCGCGTCTCCAACTCCATCACCGAGTCTACCCTGCACGGCTGCCCGCCGGCGGAGATCGAGCGCATCGCGACCTATCTGATCACCGAGAAGGGCCTCAACACCTACATCAAGTGCAACCCCACGCTGCTGGGCTATGAGTTTGCCCGTCAGCGCCTGAACGAGCTGGGCTTTGACTACATCGTCTTCGACGATACACACTTCCGCGAGGACCTGCAGTGGGCCGACGCCGTGCCCATGTTCGAGCGCCTGATTGCCCTGTGCGCCGAGCGCGGCCTGGAGTTTGGCGTCAAGCTGACCAACACGTTCCCCGTCGACGTGACGAGGAACGAGCTGCCCTCCACCGAGATGTACATGTCGGGCCGTTCGCTGTTCTCGCTGACCATCGAGGCCGCCCGTCGCATTACCGAGCAGTTCGATGGCAAGCTGCGCATCAGCTACTCCGGCGGTGCCACGGTCTACAACATCCGCGCCCTGTATGACGCCGGCATTTGGCCCGTTACCTTGGCGACTGACGTGCTCAAGCCCGGTGGCTACGAGCGCTTTAGCCAGATGGCCGGCGAGTTTACCGATCTGGATGGCAAGCCGTTCGCGGGCGTTTCGCTCGAGGCCGTGACGGCGATCCAGACCGACTCGCTCACCAACCCGCTCTACAAGAAGCCGCTGCGTCCGCTGCCCGACCGCAAGGTCGCCGGCAAGAGCCCGCTTTCTGACTGCTTTACCACGCCGTGCCGCACGAGCTGCCCCATCCAGCAGGATATTCCCGCCTATCTGGCGGCTGTTGACGAGGGCCGCTACGAGGACGCACTCAACATCATCATCGAGCGCAACGCCCTGCCGTTCATCACCGGCACTATCTGCCCGCATCCTTGCGGCCGTGCCTGCGAGCGTGCATTCTACGAGCCCGAGGGCGCCCAGATTCGCGCCAGCAAGCTCAAGGCCGCCCGCGAGGCAATGACCGCCGTGCTGCCCAAGCTGCGCGCCCAGGCTATCGCCAACGACGGCGAGCGCAACGTTGCCGTTATCGGTGGCGGTCCGGCCGGCCTGGCGACGGCGTTCTTCCTGACGCGTGTCGGCGTGCCCGTTACCATCTTTGAGGCCCGCGATTCGCTCGGCGGTGTGGTCCGTCACGTAATCCCCGAGTTCCGTATCGCCAGCGACGATATCTCGCACGACGCCGAGCTCTGCCTGGCCTTTGGCGCCAAGGTTCAGCTTAACGCCCGCGTGGAGTCCATTGACGAGCTCAAGGCCCAGGGCTTTACCGACGTGGTCGTGGCCACCGGTGCCTGGATGCCCGGCTCTGCGGGCCTGGGCGAGGGTGCCGAGCTCGACGTGCTGGAGTTCCTCGAGGCCGCCAAGAAGGGCGAGAAGCTTGAGCTGGGCGAGGACGTCGTGGTCATTGGTGCCGGCAACACCGCCATGGACGCCGTCCGCGTGGCCAAGCGCCTGGCAGGCGTGAAGAACGTGCGTCTGGTGTATCGCCGCACCAAGAAGCAGATGCCCGCCGACGAGGAAGAGCTCGATCTTGCTCTTGCCGACGGCGTTGAGTTCTGCGAGCTGCTGGCGCCCAAGGCACTCAACGGCGCCGTGCTGACCTGCGACGTTATGGAGCTTGGCGAGCCGGATGCAAGCGGCCGTCGCAGCCCCGTCGCCACGGGCGAGACCGTCGAGCTTTCCGCCACCACGGTGATCTGCGCCGTGGGCGAGGGCATCGATGCCAGCCTGTACGATGCCGCGGGCGTCGAGCATGACCGTCGTGGCCGTCTTGCCGCCACCTCCACCGGTGTTGAGGGCGTCTGGGCTGCGGGCGACTGTCGCCGCGGTCCCGCCACCGTGGTCGAGGCTATCGCCGACGCCGCCGAGGTCGCCCGTGCCATTGCCGACGTGGACTTTAACAAGTACGTCGACTGCAACGAGCAGGCCGGCCGCGAGGACACCTGCTATGAGCGCAAGGGGTCGCTGTGCCGCGACAAGCGCAACTGCACCAAGACTCGCTGCCTGGGCTGCGGCTCGGTGTGCGAGGTCTGCTGCGACGTGTGCCCCAACCGCGCCAACGTTGCCATTAAGGTGCCGGGCCTGGCCAAGCATCAGGTCGTCCATGTCGATGGCATGTGCAACGAGTGCGGCAACTGCGCCGTGTTCTGCCCCTACCAGGAGGGTCGTCCCTACAAGGACAAGCTCACCCTGTTCTGGAGCGAGCAGGACATGGAGAACTCCGAGAACGAGGGCTTCCTGGCCGTGGACGAGGATCACTTTAAGGTCCGCGTCGCCGGCACGGTCCGCACCGTCTCGGTCGATGCCGTCAACACCGGTCTGCCCGAGGCCGTCCGCCTGACCATCAAGGCCGTGCGCGACAGCTATTCGTATCTCCTTAAGAAATAGGCGAGTCTCTTATGGCCAAATCCATTCAACATAACGTGGCCTACGTTGCCTGCGGAAGCGGTTGCGCCTCCGCAGGCGGCGACGCCCACTGCAGCGAAGGCTGCATTGGCTGTGGCGCCTGCGTCACGGCCTGCCCCCACGGCGCCATTGCGCTGATTGATGGCATCGCTCGCGTGGATCGCTCCAAGTGTACGGGCTGTGGCCTGTGCGGCATGGCGTGCCCGCAGCGCGTGATTGCCTTCGTTCCCGGCTACCAGAACATCCTGGTGCGCTGCAACAACACCGATAAGGGCGCCATCGCCCGCAAGATCTGCGACACGAGCTGCATCGGTTGCGGCATGTGCGCCAAAAAGTGCCCTGCCGGCGCTATCCGCATCGAGGACAACTGCGCCCATATTGATGGCGCGGATTGTCTGTCGTGCGGCATGTGCGCCGTCGTCTGCCCGCATGGCGCCATCCACGACCGCACCGGCATAGCCGCCGGCGTGTAGAAGGGAATCACCATGGCACAGGAATTCACTTTTACCGTTAACGGCGTCGAGCGCACGACGACCCAAAACAAACCGTTGCTGCGCTACCTGCGCGACGACCTGCACATTCACTCCGCCAAGGACGGCTGCTCCGAGGGCGCGTGCGGTACCTGCACCATCCACGTGGACGGTGAGGCCGTCAAGGCGTGCGTGCTGACCACCGCCCTTGCCGCCGGTCGCAACATCGTGACCGTCGAGGGCCTGCCCGAGGACGTGCGCGAGGCCTTTGTGTACGCCTTTGGCGCCGTGGGCGCCGTGCAGTGCGGTTTTTGCATCCCCGGTATGGTCATGGCGGGTGCGGCGCTGATCGCCGAGGATCCCGAGCCCACCGAGGAGCAGATCAAGTACGCCATCCGCGGCAACGTCTGCCGCTGCACCGGCTACAAGAAGATCATCGAGGGCATTTCGCTGGCAGCTGCGGTGCTCCGCGGCGAAAAGCAGATCGACGAGGACCTGGAGCGCGGCGACGACTACGGCGTGGGCAAGCGCGCCTTCCGTATCGACGTGCGCAAGAAGGTGCTCGGCGAGGGCAAGTATCCCGATGACATCGACGAGCTCGATCAGCCGGGTCTGACCTACGCCAGCGCCGTGCGCTCCAAGTATCCGCGCGCCCGCGTGCTCTCCATCGACACCTCCAAGGCCGAGGCCCTGCCCGGTGTGGTGGGCATCCTGCGCGCCGAGGACGTGCCGGTCAACCAGGTCGGCCACCTTATCCAGGACTGGGACGTCATGATCGCCCAGGGCGATATCACCCGCTGCGTGGGCGATGCCATCGTGCTGGTGGTTGCCGAGGACGAGGCGACGCTCGAGAAGGCCAAGAAGCTCGTAAAGATCGATTACGAGCCGCTGGAGCCCGTGCGTAACATTGTCGAGGCCAGGGCTGCCGACGCCCCGCGCCTGCACGACAGCTTCTTTGCCTTTGGCAACACGGTGGAGCTCAAGGACAACGTGTGCCAGAGCCGTCACGTGACGCGCGGCGACGCCGCCAAGGCGCTGGCAGAGAGCGCGTTCACCGTGACGCAGCGCTTTACCACGCCCTTTACCGAGCATGCCTTCTTGGAGCCCGAGTGCGCCGTTGCCTTCCCGTACAAGAACGGCGTTAAGGTGCAGTCGACCGACCAGGGTGCCTACGACACGCGCAAAGAGTGTGCCCATATGTTTGGCTGGGATAGCGAACCCGAGCGTGTGGTCGTCGAAACCATGCTCGTGGGTGGCGGCTTTGGCGGCAAGGAGGACGTGTCCATCCAGCACCTGGCCGCGCTCGCCGCATATAAGTTCCAACGTCCTGTGAAGTGCAAGCTCACGCGCGCTGAGTCGCTTGCGTTCCATCCTAAGCGCCATGCCATGGACGGTACCTTTACGCTGGGTTGCGACGCCGAGGGCAACTTTACCGGCCTTGATTGCGAGATCAACTTTGATACCGGCGCCTACGCTTCGCTGTGCGGCCCGGTGCTCGAGCGCGCCTGTACGCACGCCGTTGGCCCCTACAAGTACCAGAACACCGACATTCGCGGCTTTGGCTACTACACCAACAACCCGCCCGCCGGCGCGTACCGCGGCTTTGGCGTTTGCCAGTCCGAGTTTGCGCTCGAGAGCTTGATCGACTTGCTGGCAGAGAAGGTCGGCCTGGACCCGTGGGAGATTCGTTACAGAAACGCCATCGAGCCGGGCGAGGTTTTGCCCAACGGCCAGATTGCCGACTGCTCCACGGCGCTGAAGGAGACGCTGCTTGAGGTCAAGGATGCCTACTATGCGCATCCCGGACACGCCGGTATCGCCTGCGCCATGAAGAACGCCGGCGTGGGCGTGGGCCTGCCCGATGCCGGCCGCTGCAAGATTCGCGTCGAGGATGGCCGCGCCGTGGTCTACGCCGCCACGTCCGACATCGGCCAGGGCTGCAACACGGTCTTTTTGCAGGACGTTGCCGAGGCGTGCGGTCTGCCGCTGAGCTGCATTGCCAATGGCGAGTGCTCCACCGAGAACGCTCCCGACTCCGGCACCACGTCTGGCTCGCGACAGACGGTCGTGACCGGCGAGGCCGTGCGCGGTGCCGCCTTCCTGCTGCGCGATGCCATGCTTGACATCGAGGCCGGCAAGCCTGCACCCGATGTTCCTGTGAGCGCGCATGGTGACGGCGTCAAGATCGAGTACGACGACGGTCGAGCCTATCAGTTGCGCACGCAGGAGCTCGTCGCCGGCCAGGGCATGCATCCTCAGGATCCCGCGGCCGCCATCAAGGCGCTCGAGGGATGCGAGTTTGGCTACGTGTACCTGGAGCCGACTGACAAGCTGGGCGCTGACGTTCCCAACCCCAAGAGCCACATCTGCTACGGTTTTGCCACGCATGTGGTCATTCTGGATGATGACGGTCGCGTGAGCGAGGTCTATGCCGCGCACGATTCCGGCAAGGTGGTCAACCCCATCTCCATCCAGGGTCAGATCGAAGGCGGCGTGCTCATGGGTATGGGCTATGCGCTTACCGAGGACTGGCCGCTCAAGGACTGCGTGCCTCAGGCAAGGTACGGCACGCTCGGGCTGTTCCGTGCGCCCGAGATTCCGGATATCCACGCCATCTACGTGGAGAAGGACGAGTTGCTGCCCGTGGCATACGGCGGCAAGGGCATCGGCGAGATCGCAACGATCCCCACGGCGCCCGCCGTGCAGAACGCCTATCGCGCATTTGACGGCAAGCTGCGCCCGGATCTGCCCATGGTGGATACGCCGTACAGCCGCGCCCGTCACCGCGGGTAGGGTAGAACGCGGACGCCCATTGCTGACGGGCTGTTCGCGCTCAACATCAACTGTATATGCTGCGCCTTTGACCCCGGCTCCATCGCGAGCCGGGGCCTTTTGCTTGGAGCGCCTCCGCATACGGAAACTGCGTCCCAGATTTCGGCTCCAGAATGGGATGCGCTTTCCGGTTGGAGCTTCAAACGGAAAGTGCATCCCGGAATCCGCGCCTGGAATGGGACACACTTTCCGGTTGTCGTTCACTTGGAAACTGCATCCCAGTTTGAGCGTTCATTCTGGGACACGCTTTCCGTTAGGCCTACCATCCGGAAAGTGCATCCCGTTTTGAGCGTCCAGACTGGGACGCGCTTTCCGCCAGCGTGGCTGCTGGGAAAGCATGTCCCAGATTGGCAAGATGCGACGCGGCGAGTCGCCGTTCAGCGGCCCCTACAGCTCCACGTCGTTAAGCCATGCCGGCAGAGCGGTCTGCCGGATGCCTGCCGTCTGCAGCTTTTTCGCGAACATGCCTGCCGAACGGACTTCGTTCATGGTAAAGCGCAGCAAGGGATGACCGTAAAGCGATAGATGCGCCTCGCGCTGTCGTTCGGCAACGAGCGCCTCGGCGGTGGTGCGTCCGGTCAGCATGGTCTGGTCGGTATATTTGATGAGCCCGTCGAGCTCGCCCAGCGTGAGTTCCCGCGCCTGGCGCTCCCAGGCAAAGTCCGTTCGTATGGGCTTGGCCGAATCGAAGGGGTCCGTCAGCTCGTATTGAAGCCAGTCGGGCGCAAAGCCCGTCTCGATCATGACGGCTCGGGCGACCGATTCCCCGCCGCTCTCGGCGCGGGCGTCGGCATATCGAAGCGTTGTGAGGGCGGTGCGAATCGCGCGACCATTGCGGGCAGTCGCTCGTTGCCCAACGGCCTCCATCAGCTGTTCCGGCGCAAGGCCGAGCTTTGAGATCGCCGAATCGGCAATGGGCATGCCGTCGGCAAAACCAGTTTGCAGCAGGCAATCTGTGGCCGTTTGGATGGGCGGCGTTACCGATATGCCGGCTCTGCGTATTGCTCCGGCCGGCTCAATCTGGTGCCGCTGAATATGTGCGCCCGGACGAGCCGATGGCTTTGTCGAGCTGCAAACATGCACGACATTCAGGTGTCGCCACGAGACCTCGAGCCCCAGCAGGCAAGCTGCCGAAAACGAGCAGAACGTCCAATCGGGATGGATGATCGCAAGGGCGCGGATAATCTCGCAATGGCGTTGCGCTCGGTTGAGATCATCCCAGCGCGTTTTTCGCGCAAACAACCCCGGCATGGGCGAGACAACCGTGCCGCCGGTGCGCCGAAGGAGCGCTTTTCGGATCGCCGTGCTCGGGGGAATCAGACAGCGCCCCTCTTGTTCGGCTTGAGTGAGCAGTTGGTCGATGAGCTGGTCATTGCAATGGGTCATGAGCTACCGCCTCCTTTTGGGTAGCAAAAACGTATCAGCTGGAACTTGCCGCTCAGCTGACCAAAAGCTGACCAAAATCTAACCATGCAGGTAAATGGCCTGTTTTCGGCGACATTTTTACATCCGAATCGGTGGGCGGTAATCGGCGACCTTGAACGGTAGCGAGTTATGAAGACTGGGTAAGTTTCGGGACGTGTACTTTTTTGAAAAAGAGCATTCTATCCGCTGTTTTGCGTTTCTGGATCGCATGTTTGAAGGCATGTGATAAGGGCGGCGGACTGTCGCCTTGTATCTGCGGAAACTGTGACCCGGAATTGCCACTCGGAATGGGACGTGCTTTCCGGATCGCCCTTCAAGTGGAAACTACATCCCAGATTTCGGCTCCAAACCGGGATGTGCTTTCCCGGCGGCGTCTCTGGCGGAAATTGCACCCCGGAATGAGCGCTCAGAGTGGAACATGCTTTCCTAACGAAGCCGCATGCGGAAACTGCGTCCCGGATTCGATGCTCAGGACGGGATGCCGTTTCCGATAGAGGCATGAGGTGGAAAGCGTCCCATTTCTAATGTTCAAGAAATGGGAGGCAGCTCATCGCGAGCTGGGCCTTTTGTTTGGAGCGGAGGCAGCATCCCGGAATTCGGGCAATCCGGTGGTCAGGGGTTGAGCGAGCGTCGCGCTAAGGATGCCAAGCGTAAAACCTTCAATGAACATAGTGTAAAAACTACATCCGCAACGGCGTAAAAACTACATTGAAAGTAGCGTAAAAACAGCATTGAGAATGGCGTAATTTCGTATATCGCATGTCGCCCGAGCTTGCACACGGCCTTTTGCGAGCTCTTGCCATGAACGAGAGCCAGACTGTCACGTACAAGACGCTCATAAAGGACGCCTCGTACGGTGAGGCGGGCCCCGACGAGAGGACCATCGCTGCGTACCTGGATCTCTTCAACAGGCTCAAGCTGACCGAGGACCTGTGCGGATGGGAGCCGCCCATGCGCTCGAAGGCCCGCGTTCGCGTGCGCCCCAAGCGCTACTTCTGCGACCCGTCACTTGCGGCGGCGTTGCTGGGGGCTACCCCTGAGCGGCTGCTTGGCGATATGCAAACGCTGGGGATGCTCTTTGAGAACCTCGTTCTGCGCGACGTGCGCGTGTTCCTTTCCACCTACGGCGGTGTCGACAACAGTGTCCATTATTTCCGAGATGAGAAGGGCCTTGAGGTCGATCTGATCGTTGAGCACGACGGGCGCTGGGGAGCCATCGAGGTCAAGCTGAGTGATGCGAAAGCAGACGATGGAGCGAGAAATCTCAAGGCGCTGGAGAGGAAAGTACTCTCCAGTCCTACCGCCCAGAATGCCGCGCCGTCGTTTTTTGGCGGTCGTGGTTGGAAAGGGGAGCATTGCCTACACACGCGACGACGGCGTGGCGGTGATCCCCATGGCGGCACTTGGGGCGTAGTGGTTTTGCGGGCGTGCTGTGCTTCCATTACCGAAAATCCATTTGTTAGACCTGGCGTCCGCGGGTAAAATAAAGTCGACGGCAGCCCAAGTAGTGAAGAGCTGGGCGGCGCCGTTGCTTGGATTAAGGGGTCATCGCCTTAGCGGCGTCGACCCCTCTTTTTATGCTTCGTACGCTGCTTGAGTGCCTCGGTAAGTCCGATAAGCGCCGTGAGGAGCGAGACCAAAGCAACCAAGAGCTCTGTGAGCTCTGATGGGCCCGGGATGACCGCTGATTCAAGTTACCGGGCCTCAATTTTTATCACATGCATTTGAATAGAGCGGGCGGGATCCCTTGGGTTCGTCTGTGTGGCGCGTGCCTGGTGCATGGCATTGCACCCCGCTTTTGTGTCCGCACGGGCGCCTATCCTTACGACAATGTAGCCGCCTATGTAACGAGCGGCAGTTGACGGAGAAAGGCCCTGACCGTGCCAGACAAAAAGACGCCGGATATTTCGGCCATCGATACGACGAACTTTGCGCGCCAGATCGTGCTGGACTTTGAGTTTGCGCCGGTGCCAAAGCAGCGCCAGCGCCGTGGACTGCACAATGAGATTATCGAGGTCGGCGCCGTCGAGCTCGATTACCACGGCAACGTGATGGGCGAGTTCTCGCAGTTTGTGCAGACGGAATTTACCGAAGGCGTTGCGTTTCCCGTCCGCGAGCTTACAGGGATATCGACCGTGGACACCGCGATGGCCGATCCGCTCTACACGGTGATCAAAAGGCTCAGCGATTGGATTGGTCGCTACTCCGCCCAGGTGGTTTGCTGGAGCGAGGCGGATCGTCGACAGCTCTTGACCGAGTGCCAGGCAAAGCAATCGATCTTTCCGTATTTCCTACGGACTGGTCCGACCTGCAGGCGTTTTACACCTCGATCATGGACGTGGGCAGCCACGGGTGCGTCTCTTTGAGTGACGCGGCAGCGTGGTTTGGCATCGAGTTCGACGAGTCGACGGGCCATGCCCACAGTGCCCTAGCCGACGTGCGCGTGACCACCAAGCTGCTCAAGCAGATGATGGAGGGGGACTATCACGTGAGCCCGCACGCCCAGGAGATCCGCCAGCGGTGGGGGATGGGCGAGCGAGCTCAGACGCGCCTTTCCAGCAAGTGCCCCGAGCTGGGCGACCTGCAGCTGAGGTTGAAGACGGAGGGGAGATAGGCGGCGTTGGCCGTCTGCATGGCGCGTGGCCTGTCGCGTATCGCTACTCTTCCTGCCGCTTGGCAGGCAGGATGTAGACGTTCTCGGCGTCCACGGCGATCTGCGTGGGGCGGTTGTAGAGGGTGTCTACTTCCATTACGCTCTGCTTGAACGGTGCGACGTCAGGCGTCTTTGCCCGATGGAGCTTTTCGAGGAGTTTCTCGGATTGCCTGTCGTTGAACCTGCCGATGTCCTCTCCTGCACCCTCGAGTGCCTCGTCGATGAGCGTATGTTCGCCCACGGGGGTCTTTGCGATGGCGTGACCGAGCAATTTGCCCGCGGACGCGATGCCGCCCAGCAGTGCCGCATCGACGGTGTCGGCAGTTCCCGCCTCGAGGGCGTCGTAACACTCGGTGTAGAGCTCGCGATACGCAATCGAATCGGCCTCGATCTTCGCGGTGGCGTCCGCGAGTTTTGCGGGCTCGAAGTTCTGGGCGAGCATGGGTTCGAGGAACAGTGAGAACGCGTGGATGTAGGTGGCGAGCTGGCAGTCTTTGAGGTAGTCGAGCACCTTGTCGAGGCGTCTGCCCAAGCCGTCTCGCACCTCGATGAACCCTTTCTTTTTCAGATCCGCTTGCGCCTGCGAGCGGAAGAGTTCCATGTCCTGCGCGGACGACTGTTTGATGTCGAGCACCTTCATATGAGCGTTTGCCATGTAGGTGGCGTTGCCGTAGTTGAGGCCGTAACCGTTGAGGATGTCTGCGAGCGTCTTGAGGTTGCCACGCATGTTGGCCTTGTCGCGCTGACGCATGTACTCGAACATCTCGTCGACGGACTCCTGGATGGAGTCGAGCTTTTGGTTTATCTGCGCGATTGCGGCTGCCATGAACAACGACGTCGGGTCGTAAGGCACTTGAGTGACGCTCGTGGCGATGTCGCCCTCGACTACGTGGAAGCGCGCCTGTCCAAAGCCCTTGACTGCGTCGCGGTAGCCCCCTGTGAGACCGCTGCCGTCCTTGAACGAGTTGAGTTTCGACGGATCGAGCGGGTTGCCAAATTTGTCAGTCGCCTGGAGCAACGTGGGTACGCTCACCGTGTTAGTGACGGTGCGAAACATCGAGGGGAGCGAGGCGAACGCCACGCCGAGCTGGGGAATTCGCTCGAGCGGCAGCTTGATGGCGCCGGAGACGTCCACCCGCTCCTGGGTGAGCGCGAGGTGGATTTTGGTCGATGCGAGCTGTTTTGCCACGAGTTCCTCTCGGCCGCCGTCCGTTGAGGGTTTGATCTCGTTGTCTGCCATAGCGTGCTCCTTGTTTGCGTTGATCGCCGTGGGCATTATCTCATTGCTAGGTGGCTTGCCAGAGCGGGGTAGAGACCGAGCGTCTGGCAAAACTCGTTAACTGATTGCATTTCAGCGGATTGGGTTGATTGCAAGAGAAGGACGGCTATCCATCTGCCCTTCCCAGTTGAGTTCGCTTTGAGCTACTGTTCGTGCCTATGCTGCTTGGGCTCAAGCCTTCTCGCTGCCGCGAAGCAGGCCGTGGCCGCCATGGCTAATGCGATGCTGGCCATCCAAGCGGAGTCGCCGGTTACGGCGAGCTTTAGTTCATCGGTTGTCGTGTGTCCCGACCTTTTTGTAGACGCCTCGTCGGCGTCCTTTTCAGGAGTGGCAGGATCACTTTTGTTGTCGCCGGGTGAATCTACATCGGTCTTGCCGCCCGCCTGCTCCCCTTGGGCCTTCCCCTCCACGGTGAAGGATGCATCGGTCGCCGTCCCGTCCTTCCAGACGGCCGTGACGGTGTGTCCGCCGGCGGCAAGCGTGTCCAGGTAGGCCGGCTTGAGCTCGATAATCGTGCTGCCCTTGGTTGCGGTGTAGTTCTCAGCGGAGGCCTCATTTCCGTCCACGAGGAGACGCGTGAACTCATCGAGAGGACCGCTGAAGCGGAAGGTCAGACCGTTCTCGTTGCCCTTTGCATATGCCTGTCCGTTGCCCTTGGTGGCGGCATACAGCGGGGCGGTCACGTCGAAGGTGACGTTCTCCGCGTCATCGACATCAAAGGTCCGGACGCCGGTCTTGCCGTTACGCTCGGCGTAGGCGGAGCTGTAGACGAAGGTCTCATGACCCGCCTTGTCGAGGACCGCGAGGGCATGGATTTCAAACGAGCCCATCGAGAGCGACGTGGGGAACTCGATTTCGATATAGCCTCTTGCCGCATCGTAGCTGCAGCTCAACGTTTTACGGGCCTTTACAGAGTTCGGGTCCTCGACATAGCCGGGGTCGCCGAGAATCGGGGAGACAGACTTCACGCCGTCCGCGTCGCCTACATTGCAATAGATGCGGAGGAGCCCGCCGACAGGGACTCTCTTCGCGGAGATGGAAACGTTCGAGACCGTGGGCGGGTTCCGGTCGATCGCGCTGCCGGTCACCTCGAAGCACAGCTCGCTCGGGTCGGCAACCGAGAAAGTCGCGCCCGAGATGCCGTTGGCCCTGGCGTAGGAACTCTCGTACACATCGGTCTCGAACCCTAGGTCATCGGTGACCGAAAGGCCGATCAGCCTGTGCCTTCCGATCCTATTGCTGTCGAATGTGAGGTCGAACCCGTCGATAGACGAGCCTCCGTGATAATAGGCCGACGAAACGGAGCAGCCGTCGTCCTTATCCTCCCAGCCCCGCTGCAGTATGGGGGAAACGGAGCGAACGCCGTCCGGGTCCGCGACGGACCAAGAGATGTGGAAGTCGGCACCGGTCGCGACCTCCCTGCTCGAGAACGACACGGAGGACACGGTCGGCGGGTTCTGGTCCGCGGGCCCCTCGGTCACCTCATAGACGAGGGGGCTGGTGGCGAAGGTCGGAGAGTTGAGTCCCTTCTCCTCGGCATACGTCGCGTCGTAGACATCGGTAACCCATCCAAGGCTATCGGTCACGCCGAGGCCGATGATCCGGTACCTGCAGGGCCGGTCGCTCGGGGAGGTGGGGATATCGAAGCCCGCGGTCGTGTCGCCGGTCGACCGGAAGGCGAGGCGGGAGCTGTTGCCCTGGTCCCCGTCATCGCTATCGACGACGACCTCGACTATCGGCGTGACTGACCGCACCCCATCGGGGTCGTCCACATCGTAGCCGACATGCAGCGTGGAGCCGGCCGTGACTGTCGTCGCGGATAACGTCACGTTGGAGATGCTGGGCGGGTTCGGGTCCGACGCAGCGAGGGCGGTTGAGGGCAAAGCTAGCGCTACGGCGGCGGACAGCGGGACGAGCAGGCTAAGCGCGAAGCGCCTGGAGAATTTCAAGGAGGTCATTGACGATGCCGATCTTCCATAATTGTTGCAACGATACCAGTATATCTTTGGCCCACGCTAGCCTGATGTTCTTTCCGCGAACGGCTCGTTAGTTTAGAGACGGCGTATGGACGCCCGTCTCGTCCAAGTTTCTCGTAAGGGCGATTATGAGGGCATGAAGAGACTTTCTCGGAACAATCAATTGGGGATATCAAAGAAATGCTGGACGCCACCCGATCGCTCAATGCCTTTGAGGCGAAATGCGGCGCATCGGCTACGTTGTTGAGATCATTTATCGAGCGATACGTCATTCCAGCCGAGGCCACCATCATGAGGCTTCTGTTCCTACGCCCCCGCAATCCCGCGGGCCGCACTCAACAGCTCATACTCCCTCTGGCTCCACTAGTACAGCTCGGCCGAGCGCACGGCGTCGCGGCACAGGTCCAGGAATGCCTCGGCTCCCTCGCAGAAGCACTCTCGGGCAAAGGCGCCGGATCCGTCCGCAACGCATACGCCGTCAGCAAAGAGCTTCCAGCTAGACGGCTCACGCGAGTCGTCTCCAAGCAGCTTGATCTGCAGCACGTGCGGGCTGCCGGCGGCGCAGAGTTCTTCCTTGAGCACCTGCACCGTAAAGCGCATCTGGTGGGAGAGGCTGCTCTTGATCATGGCCGAGGCGTAGCCATTTGGCTTATCCAGAAGATGCATGTGATTCGGTTTGACGATCAGGTTGTGGAAGTTACGCTCGCTGCGCACAGAGAAATTGTCCATACGGACTCCTTTCATCGATGTTGGCAGGGCCACCGTGCCTCTTGGCCGGTTGGCGTCGGGATCGTGGAGCCAACTCTCTACCCCGACTCTGGATAAAACGCGCCCGCTCCTTGCGGGCAAGAGGAAGTCTATCAACGTGTACGGACAGAAATCAAGCGCCGCCTGCGAAATGACGCGTGAACGGCGTTGGTTTCCCAAGTGATTATTCGGCTTTCATCCGGAAAAGTGTCGAAATCAGCCGTGTAAAAGTACGGAAAAGTGTCGAAATAGGCACCTTAAAACTTCGGAAAAGTGTAGCTGGATGACAAAACAGCACTTAGAAGCCGGTGTTGGATGCGGGATCCTGCGGCCGCCTTCAGCCCTCGCTACTCATCGTCCCCGTCGTTGGGGTCGCCCTTGAGGGTGTTGATGTCCAGATACTCGTTATCGTCCTCTTTTTGCTGGGTCTCCGACTCCGCTTGGGTGGGGCCGGAGAACAGCCGGAATCCCTCAAACGCAATGACACCGAGCAGGGCAATGACAATGGCGATAAAGGCAACCTTGACTGCCTGCGGAAATTCCGAAAAACGCAGCGCCTTTTCCTCGGCGTAATAATCGGCGAAGCGCTCTTCGCCCGTGCTTTTGGTATACGCCGGTGCGGACGCGGCCTCCGGGTCATATTCCGGTGCAGGCGTGGCGGCGTACGGATCGTTGAGATAATCGCTCGATGTGGTGCCATAATCCTCGGTCTCGATGCGACCGGCGTCAGCATAGCCATCGGAATAATCGGAATATGCCGCACCGCCCTCATAGCCCGCGGCGCTCGTGTTGGCGGCAAAAAGCGGATTAACTGGAACGTCGAGCGCCGGCATGCCGGTAGAGGTCTCATCCAGATCGGCTGCAGCCCAGGAATCGTAGGCAACCTGATGGGCAACGGGCTCATCGAGCCTTGTGACCGGAGGCTTGCGTGCCGCAGGAACAGGCAACTGCCGGGCGCTGTACATAACGGTGCTGTCGGCCGATTTGCCCTGCGTCGCTGCAGCGAGAAACGCCGCCGTCTCGGACGGGTCGCTTGCGGGGCGGGGAGTGGGCGTGGGCGCCGAAGTGGGTGTGGGCGCAGACGCGGGCGTCGAAACAGGCGACTGCGCAGGAGCCGGCGCAGATGCGGGCTTAGGCGCAAGTGCGGGATTGGGGCTTGACGGGCGAGCCCCGCCGCCCATGAGTTCGTCGGCGGTCCACGGGCGATCATCCATCACGTCGTCAAGGCTCAGCGAAAACAGGTCGTCTTCACCCTCATCGAACATGCGGTGCACATGTCCACCAATTGCCGGAATCAATCCGCGACCGGTGCATGATGCCTTGCTCAACGCCATTCTGTTCCACCCTTTCGAAATACTAATGACATCGATTATATGGAACTTCCCAAGCGGCTCGGTCTTGGATTCGTGCATTCCAGAACTCGTGCCCAAAAGGGGAGGGGCGCAGGCGCGCTGACTACTTGTCGCCGGCGGCAGCCTTTGCCTCGTTGAGGTAGCTATAGAAGCTGTACTTAGAGATGCCAAAGAACTCGCAGGCACGCTCGCTCGACTTGGAGATGAGGAAGGCGCCGCGACGGTCGAGGTAGCCAATGGCGCGAATGCGCTCATCTTTGGTCATAAGGGCTGCGGGCTTGCCCACGTATTGCTCGCACTCGCGCAGCAGATCTTCGAGCAGGTCGCCGATGTTTTTGGTAATGGGCTCGGGCTCGGTGTAGCCCGAGCCGCCGGTGCCGGTAAAGGCATCGAGCGAGCGCTCAAATGCCTTCATGAGCGTAATGTCAAAGTTGATGCCCAAAATGCCGACGGGCTTACCCTCGTCGTTGCGGATAAAGATGGTCGAGGACTTGAGCAGCTTGCCATCGGTGGTTTTGGTGAGGTATGGCTCGCGGTCGTGCACGTCGGTGGTGCCCTCGTGCATGGACTCAAACACGATATGGCTGGGTCCGTCACCCAGTTTGCGCCCGCTGACGTGGCCGTTTTCGATCACTACGATGGAGTGGTCCACGTCCTCGGTCTCCAGATCGTGGACGACGACTTCGCAGTTGGGACCAAATTGGAGCGCCAGACCGTGTGCGAGGCGCTTGTAAAACTCAATCTGTGCGGGGGTCATGGGTGCCTTCCTAAAAATTAGTTTGGGCACACTTTGCCATAAACCACACCTGTTCGCAAACAAATACATAGACAGGCTAATTGGTGACCGTTCGGCGGCGAAAAGGTACCGATTACGGCAACAAACAATTTGTTAGGTTTTCCAATCAAAAAGTGTGATAGAACAGTGCTAACAAACTTTTTGTTTGGCATCCACATAAAAGTTCAGCCGCATGAATGGGAATGGGCTGAAACGCGTATGCGGGGGCCGGCAAGAGAGGACTTAAGGAGTTCACCGTATGGCCGATAAGATCCAGTGGGCGGGCAACACGATGCCCAAGAGCGATGACAAGCACTTGGGAATCATGAGCCTCGACCACGTGAAGAAGGCCCGCGCCTTCCACCAGTCGTTCCCTCAATATACCGTCACTCCGCTTGCCCGCCTGGACGGTCAGGCTGCGCGCCTGGGCCTGTCCAACCTGTGCGTTAAGGACGAGAGCTATCGCTTTGGCCTCAACGCCTTTAAGGTCCTGGGCGGATCGTTTGCCATGGCCAACTACATTGCCGACGAGACCGGCAAGGACGTTGCCGAGTGCACCTTCGATTACCTGACCTCCGATCAGCTAGCCAAGGACTTTGGCCAGGCCACCTTCTTTACCGCCACCGACGGCAACCATGGCCGCGGCGTGGCATGGGCTGCCAACAAGCTGGGCCAGAAGGCCGTCGTGCACATGCCCAAGGGTTCCACCAAGCCCCGCTTCGATAACATCGCTGCCGAGGGCGCCACGGTGACCATCGAAGAGGTCAACTACGACGAGTGCGTGCGCATGGCCGCCGCCGAGGCTGACGCCTGCGAGCGCGGCGTCATCGTTCAGGACACCGCCTGGGAGGGCTACGAGAAAATCCCGTCTTGGATCATGGAGGGCTACGGCACCATGGCTTCCGAGGCTGCCGAGCAGCTGCGCGAGATGGCCATCAACCGCCCGACGCACGTCTTTGTCCAGGCTGGCGTAGGCTCGCTCGCCGGCGCCGTGGTGGGCTACTTCACCAACCTGTATCCCGATAACCCGCCCGCCTTCGTCGTGGTCGAGTGCGCACCTGCCGCCTGCCTGTACAAGGGCGCTGCCGCCGGCGACGGCGATCCGCGCATCGTGGACGGCGACATGCCCTCCATCATGGCCGGCCTGTGCTGCGGCGAGCCCAACATTCTGGGCTGGGATATCCTGCGCAACCACACCACCGCCTTCGTGTCCTGCCCCGACTGGGTCACCGCTCGCGGCATGCGCACCCTGGGCGCTCCCGAGAAGGGCGACCCGCGCGTCATCTCCGGCGAGTCCGGCGCAGTGACCACCGGCCTGGTCGAGACCCTCATGCTCGATCCCGAGTACGCCGAGCTCAAGGAACTCATCGGCCTGGACAAGACGAGCTCCGTGCTCTGCTTCTCCACCGAGGGCGACACGGACCCGGATCAGTACCGTCGCATCGTCTGGGAGGGCGAGTATCCGACCTGCTAGCAGACTGACCTGTCCGGGTGGCGGAGCATATGTTTGCTCCCTGCTCGAACAGTCCTGCGCAAGACGGAAAGCACATTAAGTGCTTTCCTTTGCGTGCGGAACTCGCGACGGAGCAAACATATGCTCCGCCGCCCTACGTTTACTTGCTTGTGGGGTGCTCAACCTCACGCTGCTTGGCACAAGTGATCTATCTGAAATATCTACCTGTAGGTAAACCCTTGTAGAAAGGTTGACTGTTATGACTAAGGAACTCGATTTCGAGGCAATTAAAAACGCTGCTGAGTCTCATCGTGCTGATATGACTCGCTTCCTGCGCGCCATGATCTCTCACCCCTCTGAGTCCTGCGAGGAGGGCGAGGTTGTTGCCTGCATCAAGGCCGAGATGGAGAGCCTCGGCTATGACGAGGTCAAGGTCGACGGCCTGGGCAACGTTATGGGCTTTATGGGCGAGGGCGACAAGATCATCGCCATCGACTCCCACATCGACACCGTCGGTATCGGCAACATCGAGAACTGGGATGCCGATCCCTATGAGGGCTACGAAACCGACGAGATCATCTACGGCCGCGGCGGCTCCGACCAGGAGGGCGGCATGGCTTCTGCTACCTATGCTGCCAAGATGATGAAGGACATGGGCCTCATCCCCGAGGGCTACAAGATCATGGTCGTCGGCACCGTCCAGGAAGAGGACTGCGACGGCATGTGCTGGCAGTACATCTACAATAAGGACGGCATTAAGCCCGAGTTCGTCATTTCCACCGAGCCCACCGACGGCGGCATCTATCGCGGTCACCGCGGCCGCATGGAGATCCGCGTCGACGTTCACGGCACCTCCTGCCACGGCTCCGCTCCCGACCGCGGCGACAACGCCATCTACAAGATGGCCGACATCATCGCCGACGTCCGCGCCCTCAACAACAACGGCTGTGACGAGTCGACCGACATCAAGGGCCTCGTCAAGATGCTCGACCCCAAGTACAACCCCGAGCACTTCGAGGACGCCCGCTTCCTGGGCCGCGGCACCTGCACCGTCAGCCAGATCTTCTACACCAGCCCCAGCCGCTGCGCTGTCGCTGACTCCTGCGCCATCTCCATCGACCGTCGCATGACCGCCGGTGAGACCTGGGAGTCCTGCCTGGACGAGATCCGTAACCTGCCGGCCGCCAAGAAGTACGGCGACGACGTGAAGGTCTCCATGTACATGTACGACCGTCCGTCCTGGACCGGCGAGGTCTACGAGACCGAGGCTTACTTCCCCACGTGGATCAACAAGGAGACCGCTCCGCACGTCAAGGCCCTCGTCGACGCCCACAAGGCCATGTTCGGTGACGAGCGCATCGGCTGCGAGCCCAGCATGGACAAGCGCACCGGTCGTCCGCTGTGCGACAAGTGGACCTTCTCCACGAACTGCGTTTCCATCCAGGGTCGCTATGGCATCCCCTGCGTCGGCTTTGGCCCGGGTGCCGAGTCTCAGGCTCACGCTCCCAACGAGGTCACCTACAAGGACGACCTGGTCACCGCTGCCGCCATGTATGTGGCTGCCCTGAACCTCTACGATCCGAGCCAGGCCGATGGCGACGCCACCGTGTTCCGCGCCGGTCTGACCAACAACAAGATCGACTAGTCCCATTCCTTGATCTTGTTGAGCCGGGGGCCGCTCGTGTCCCCGGCACCCCCTGTTGACTTGGGGCCCGCGGTCGTTATCTCCCATGCTTCCTCAACGGTAGCGGGTCCTCGTCATAGCGCTCTGCATGTTCTAGCCACACGCGCATGCCGGAGCACATCTACTCATTGCAATCGTTTCATCTTTGGAAAGGATATTTACATGGATGCCAAGTTTACCGAGCTCGTCGAGCAGCTGAACGGCCTCGATTTTAAGGGCATGTACGGCAGCGACTTCCTGCACACCTGGGATAAGACCACCGATGAGCTCAAGGCGCTCTACATCGTCGCTGACGCCCTGCGCGAGCTGCGCGAGAACAACGTTTCGTCCAAGATCTTCGATTCGGGTCTGGCCGTCTCCCTGTTTCGCGACAACTCCACCCGTACGCGCTTCTCCTTCTCTAAGGCCGCCAACCTGCTGGGCCTTGAGCTGCAGGACCTGGACGAGAAGAAGTCCCAGATCGCTCACGGCGAGACCGTCCGCGAGACCGCTACCATGATCTCCTTCATGGCCGACGTCATCGGCATCCGCGACGACATGTACATCGGCAAGGGCGACGCCTACATGGCCGAGGTCTCCGAGTCTGTCCAGCAGGCCTACGAGGACGGCGTTCTGGATCACCGTCCCACGCTCATCTCTCTGCAGTCCGATTCCGACCACCCCACGCAGTCCTCTGCCGACATGCTCTACCTCATCAACGAGTTTGGCGGCCTCGAGAACCTCAAGGGCAAGAAGGTTGCCGTTACCTGGGCCTACTCGCCCTCTTACGGCAAGCCGCTGTCCTGCCCGCAGTCGCTGATCAGCCTGCTGCCCCGTTTTGGCATGGACGTCACCCTGGCTCACCCCGAGGGCTACGACCTCATGCCCGAGGTCGTCGAGCGCGCCAAGGGTTATGCCGCCGAGTCCGGCACCACCTTTAAGCGGGTCAACACCATGGCCGAGGCCTTCGAGGGCGCCGACATCGTGATCCCCAAGAGCTGGGCTCCGTTTGCCGCCATGGAGAAGCGCACCAACCTGTACGCCGAGGGCGACGACGCCGGCATCGCTGCGCTCGAGAAGGAGCTGCTCGCTCAGAATGCTACGCATCAGGATTGGTGCTCCACGACCGAGCTCATGGAGAAGACCGCCAACGGCCAGGACACCATCTTTATGCACCCGCTGCCCGCCGACATCTCCGGTGTCTCCTGCGAGCACGGCGAGGTCAACGCCGACGTCTTCGACATGCACCGCGTGGGCATGTACAAGGAGGCCAGCTACAAGCCGTACGCCATCGCAGCCATGATGTTCCTGCAGAAGGTTGCCGATCCCGCCGCTACCCTCAAGGCCCTCGACGAGCGCAACACCGCCCGTTGGTTCCAGGCCTAAAGCCGGGTTGAGGTAAGCCATGTAAAGGGGGCGCTCTGCCAACCGGCGGGGTGCCCCCTTTTTTGCATCGCGGGCGTACGGGATAAGCGCTTTCGATGTGGATGCCCGCGGCGCGAGTTATGGGTACGATGGTTTCAGGGGAGGTGTCACCATGAAACTCGGTTGCGTCATTATGGCTTCGGGCGAGGGCAAGCGGTTTGGCTCTAACAAGATGCTTGCCGATATCTATGGCAAGCCGCTGATTGCCTGGACTATCGATTCGGTTCCCCGGGGCTTTGACGTCGTGGTTTCCACGCGTTGGCCCGAGGTCGCTCAGATTTGCGAGGACAAGCATTGCCCGTGCGTGCTGCACGATGGCGAGCTGCGTAGCGAAAGCGTCCGTGCGGGCCTTTCGTGGGGGGTGAGTCGCGGCTGGAAGGGTTGCCTCTTTTTGCCGGGCGACCAGCCACTCGTGAGTTCGGATTCATTTGAGGCCATGGTTCGCGCGTTTGATGAGCGTGGCCGCAAGCATCCGGTGCGTCTTGCGTGCAACGGTGAGCCTTCGAGCCCGGTGCTCTTTCCGGCGGAACTGTTCGATGCACTTATGTGCCTTGAGGGCAAGGACGGCGGCGGTTCGATCCTCAAAGGTCGCGTCGACGTTGCGCTGGTCGAGGCGCGTGCGTACGAGTTGTGGGATGTCGACACCGCCAAGGGCCAGCGCCGTGTCTCGGAGCATATCGCGGCCTGCTCGTATTTTGATCGCGTGGCCAACTGCATCAATCAATAAGGAGCAATAATGATCATCATCAAAAACGGCGCGCTCGTGACGCCACAGGGGCTTCGTCGCGCCGACCTTGCCATGGAGGGCGACAAGATTGTGCGGATTGCCGCGGCAATCGAGCCGGGCGAGGGCGATACTGTCCAGGACGCCACCGACTGTTGGGTGTTCCCCGGCTTTATCGACGGCCACACGCACATGCAGTGCTGGACTGGCATGGATTGGACGGCCGATAGCTTTGAGACCGGTACGCGTGCGGCTGCCTGCGGCGGTACGACGACCATCGTGGACTACGCGACGGCCGATCGCGGCGTGACCATGCCCGATGCCCTTGCCGAGTGGCACCGGCGTGCCGATGGAACCTGCACGGTTAACTATGCTTTTCATATGGCACTCGCCGAGTGGAACGAGCGCAATCGCGCCGACCTTTCGGCCATGCGCGAGGCGGGCGTATCGTCGTTCAAGACCTACTTTGCCTACGATCATCTACGCCTGGACGATGCCGAGACGCTCGAGGTGCTGGAGGAGCTCAAGCGTATTGGCGGCATACTGTGCGTGCATTGCGAGAACGGCACGCTGGTGAATGAGCTGCAGAAGCGCGTGTACGAGCAGGGGATTCATGGACCCGAGGGCCATGCACTCAGCCGTCCGGATGTGTGCGAGGCCGAGGCCGTGAGCCGTCTGCTATATCTGGCGCACCTGGCCGGCGACGCACCGGTCAACGTGGTGCACCTTTCGACCAAGCTGGGGCTTGAGGCTATCCGTGCCGCCAAGGCGCGCGGGCAGAAGAACATCTATGTCGAGACCTGCCCTCAGTATCTGATGCTCGACGACACCTGCTATCTGGAGCAGGGAGAGGACGGCTTTGCGGGTGCCAAGTATGTGATGAGTCCGCCGCTGCGCCATGCTGGCGACCGTGCGGCTCTGCGCGAGGCGCTTGTGTCCGGCGAGATCGATACGATTGCGACCGACCACTGCAGCTTTAACCTGCACGGGCAAAAGGACCGCGGACGCGACGACTTCCGCGCGATTCCCAACGGCGGGCCCGGTGTGGAGCATCGCCCCGTTGCGATCGCTACGAGCTTTGAGGGACAGCTGGGTCCTGAGGATCTGTGCCGCTTGATGAGCGAGAACCCGGCGCGCGTCTTTGACATGTATCCGCGCAAGGGCTGTCTTGCCGAGGGCTCCGATGCCGACGTGTGCGTGTGGGATCCCAAGGCGCGTTGGACAATTAGTGCCGCGACACAGCATCAGGCTGTGGACTACACGCCGCTCGAGGGTTTTGAGGCACATGGCCGCGCCAAGGCTGTGTTTGTGAACGGCGTGCTGGCTGCACGCGACGGCGAGCCCACCGGAGCCCAGCCCGGCCGCTACGTCCCCCGCTAGCAGCAAAGATGCCGTGTCCCCTCCGCAGTTGCGGTGAAATAGTTCCTGTTTAGCCGCCAAATGGGCCGTTTCAGGAACTATTCCACCGCAACTTATAGGCCTGCTGGGGCAGCGCCAGCTACTTGAGGTTGGTGGCGACGACGGAGCGGCCGAGGGCTGTCTCGAAGCGGTCGGCCATCGTGGGGTCGCTGAGTGTGTCGACTTGGTTGAGCATGACGCGTGCGGTGCAGAGTCCCAACGCCTGCATCTCGGCATTGAGCACCTGGGCGACGCGCCCTGGGGTGGCAGTGTCGGTGGGCTCGCAGCCGCAACGCTCGCAGAAGAGCTCGGGGCGGTGGACAACCTCGGCGACGGGCTTGCCGAGCCCCGAGGCGCCGACGACCCAGACGGTGTTGGCCGTGCCAGAGGGAATCACCGGCTCCCAGGCGGCGTGGGCCTTGAGCGGGAGCCGCTTGCTGCCGTCCGCCTCGGCCAACACATAATCAAAGCGTTGTGCCAGCTCGTCGAGTGGCTCGGCGGGGGCGGAGAGCTTGCCTGTCTCCGGGTCCAAGACACCCGCTTGGCAGATGCTTCCGCGCGCAAGGCCCGCGCAGGCCTCGCAAGTGCAACCGGGGACATGTGCAGCGCCCGGCTTCCAAGGTACGGCGTCCAGGTGACGGCTCGACCCGTCCCATGGCACGCCGGCGACGGGAAACATGCGCGTGGTGGTGCAGAGGAGCACGCGGCCGCCAGCGCGCATAAGCTCAAGGCCGAGCGTCTTTAGCAAGGTCGACTTGCCGCCGCTGCCGATAATCGCGGTAATGCCCGGCTCGATCCTGAGCGCCGAGGCAAGATTGCCGCTAACCGTTTCCATCTGTTCACCGCCGTATAATACTGTGATAATAAATAATCATCAGAGTAGCGGTCGAACCGCTTTGCTCTGCTCAAACCGTAGCACAGGGAGGTGCCCCGGGAATGCTCGTTTATGTTCGCGGCGCCGGCGATATCGCCACGGGCGTCGCTGCTCGCTTGGTGCGCTCCGGCGTGTCGGTCGTTATGGCCGATATCGCGGTTCCCACGTGCATCCGTCGCACAATCAGTTTTTGCGAGGCCATTCGCCTGGGCGAGGTCCAGGTCGAGGGCATTCGCGCTCGCTTGGCGCAGACGCCGGCAGAGGCGCTCGAGATTACCCAAGCGGGGGATGTTGCCGTCGTGGTGGACCCTCAGGCCAAGATGCTCGGCGAGCTGAAACCCGCTGCCGTGGTCGACGCGATTTTGGCCAAGCGCAACCTGGGCACTACGCGCGACATGGCGCCTGCCGTTATCGCCGTGGGGCCGGGCTTTACCGCGCCGGTTGACTGCGACGCCGTGGTCGAGACCATGCGCGGTCATTTCCTCGGCCGCGTCATCACCCAGGGCTCGCCCCAGCCCAATACGGGCGTGCCAGGTGTCATCGCCGGCTATGGCAAGGAGCGCGTTATCCACAGCCCCGCCGCCGGCGTGTTTCGGTCCGACCGCGCAATCGGCGACATCGTGAGCGCCGGAGACGTGATTGGCTACGCGGGCGATACGCCCATGTATACGCAGATCGATGGCTGCTTGCGCGGCCTTTTGGCCGACGGCGTTCAGGTGACCGAGGACTTTAAATGTGCAGACGTCGACCCGCGCGGCGATGCCAGCTATATCAACTATATTTCGGACAAAGCGACGTCGGTCGGCGGCGGCGTGCTCGAGGCACTCGCTATGCTCACCGGTGTCTTTAGAGGATAGAAGGCGGCAATGGAAAAGCTCGATGTTGTGAATGCGGCGCTTGCCGCCCTGCGTGCTGGCGAGACGTGCGAGCTCGTGGTCGTGGCCGGTACGGCGGGGTCGTCACCGCGCGGCGTGGGCGCCTGGATGGCCGTCTTTGCCGATGGCAGCCAGGCGGGCACCATCGGCGGCGGCAAGATCGAGCTCTTTGCGCTGAACGAGGCGCGTGAGCTGCTGGCCGCAGGGCAATCGCGTCTGGTCCGCTATACCATGGGCGGCGAGAACTCCGATACCGGCATGATCTGCGGCGGAGCCATCTGCCTGTGCTATCTGCACCTGGATGTATCGCAGGCGCCGTTGTTCCAGTCGATTGCCGACGTCTTGGCGTATCGACGCATCGGCGACTTCGTCATTGACTTTGAACCGTTTGTCGCAAACGCACTTGAGGGCGATGTGGCCGAGTACCATGGCGGGGCATCGCGCCATACCATTGCCGGCTGCCCCGAGCTTTCGCTGGTGGAGGAGGGGAGTAAGGTCGCCTACACCAACGCCGCCTCCGAGATTCCCCCGGCGCACATCGAGACGCTCTGCCCCGAGGGCCTGACCTACATCTTTGGCTGCGGCCACGTGGGCGCAGCGACGGCGCGGGTGCTCACGGCGGCGGGCTTTGCCGTTGTGGCGTGCGACGACC
>CABPCW010000016.1 GCA_902406155.1 uncultured Collinsella sp. | reverse complement strand
TGGCTGAGCGGTATCGATATGCGGGTTTAACGGTATTATATTGACCACATAGATTTTTAACTTGCATTTCTACCCGCCCTTTTCGTAGAGTCGCCGATACGTGCTTAGCGCACCCTCGGCGCGTCCGGCAGGCTTTGCGAAATGGGATCCAGGAGACTTCGGCGCAGCATCATCTTGCGGAATGCTTCTAATGAGCCTCCCATCCTTCAAAAACAGAATCTCATCGCACAGCCTATCGACCGAATCCAAGATGTGGGATGACATGATGATGCACGTACCAGAATCGGCCAGCTTCCTGAGAATCTCGGAATGCAAGTCCACCCTGCTGGGGTCGAGCGCGTTCATGGGCTCATCTAATAGAAGGTACCGCGCGCCCGTCGCATACGCAATCGCCAGGGTAAGCTGCTGCTTCATGCCCTGGCTCAGAGTGCGGATCCTCATCTTCGCGAACTCGCCTATCTGCGTTTGTTCCACTATCTCTTCGATATCGCGAGCATGCGGCCACATATCGCAAACCATCTTGAGGTGATCTTCCGCACGCAATCCGGGATACAGCAGCGTCCCCTCACCAGGTGCATAGAAGATCATAGAACGGACCTCTCTCGCACCCGTACCCTGCACCTCATCCAGAACGATGCTCCCGTCCACGCGAGGACCCGGCAAACCTGCCATCGCACGCAGCAACGTCGTCTTTCCATGCCCGTTCGGAGCGACGAGACCGTAGACCGTACCCGGGGCAAACTCAGCGTTCACCGAATCTACGAGCACCTTCTTTCCATAAGAGATCGTCAGCGTTTGAAGGTCAATCATCGAGATCATCCCCTTTCGATCTTTGGAACACTCAGGCGCACCATCAACGGAGATACGGCGCCCAAGACCACCAGCAGAGCGCCCGATGCGCCGACGACCTCTCCAAAAGGCATCGCGTTCGTCCCTCGCCCAAGGAACCCAATCGTCCCCACCTGGGAAGCGGGATCAAACGAGGCGAATGGAGCCAGCAGCGCGACGCCCATGCCCACGCTTTCAACATGAGCGCTCAACGAACCCAACACCAAGAGAACCGCGCAAACCATTCCGGTGACAACGGGGTTGCGGCTAATCGCTGCTGTCAACGCAGCGACGACGGAAATCACGCCGTATGCCATGACCAGCAACGGAATACTGCACAACACCGCCTCCCCCACCATGGACGTTGTCGAAGCTCCCGCCCGAATGAGAGCGACGGGATACTCCGATCCACCCGCACCGTTCTTAATCACGGACACAACGACAGCGGGAACCATCGACACCAAAAGCAGCACCAAGCCAAGCAGGAGAGCCAGCGCAACAGCCGTCAGAAAACGCACATGCGCTGTTGCGGGGATCTGGAGAACCAGAAGGGAACGACACTGCAGGTGGGTGCACGCGAGCGATGTGACAACCACGGGCAACAGCAAAAATAAGGAGGGAAGCGCTGCCTGGAGATACGAAAGGAGGATTAATGGGGGCATCTTCGTACTTAACTCGTAAACCTTGGGGTCCGGCAAGCTCGCGATCGACTCAAGCAGAAGGGCGCGCGCCTCCGCACGAGAAGGAGTCTCCGGCTCGATTCCGATCGATTGCAGGAGAGTCGCATCTGCCGCGCCCAGCTCACCTCGAGCGCGCTCGTACGTCGCAAGGCTTCGAAACCCCTCCGCAGGCATAGGCGCGTACACGAAACCCGAAAGAGCATCCCGCATGTCTTCCAGGGCCGCTTTGCCCTCGACGTCCATATTCGCAGCGTTCTGCTCTAGATACCGATCTATTGAACGGAGCTCCCCATCCCTATACCGAACAGCGGAAACGTTATCAGCGTCAGGAAACATCTCGACCAGAGCCGGGGCCAGCATCGTCGTCGACATTGCAATCGCGCATACGGCGAGGGTAGGAGAACGCAGGAGCAGTTTCCCCATCGTTCTTACGTATGCAACGGCGGAGGCACAAGCGCTCGAACGAGTTGCCGTTCTCGATGCAGTGAAGGAACCTCTCTCAAGACAAATCGGGGATATCGGGCACGCGCAGCCGCTCTTTCCAGCAACGCAAAGCAGGCTAATTGCCAGCACCTCGATCCCGATTGCGCATACGAGGGCAATCGCGCCACGCTCGAAGCAAAGTCCAGGCAGATTCACTATCTGCGTTGTCGGGTACGGGCTATAGGCGCCGACGGTCAACTCAGTGTTCGCATACGTAAGGGGATTCAACAGGGCGAACTCACGTAAAGCGATGGATCTTCCGTAATACCCGGGAACCATCGTCACCCCCATCAGGGCACATACGAACACGATTCCAAGCGTAGGGTTATTGGCAATCTTCACGGCAAGGTGAACGACAAGCGAGATGAACGCTGCCACCAAGAATTGCAAGATGGCCGTCTGCGCGAACACCAGCCAAGCCGGTTTGATAACCGGAGTCGCATATTGAATGTAGCCTATCGGATAGAACGGCGAGCCCGGGCCATTCTTCACAAGCGCGGCGATTATCCCTGGAAGATTGATGGCGAGGACGGCAAGCATTGCAAAAACACTCGCCCATACGCTCGATGCAACAAGTCTACCCAGCTCGCCCATCGGTGCCTGGATGATGAGCTTTTCACGTTTGTTAAGACGCGCGGCAAGGAACGAGACGGCAACGGCCGTTGCGACCCATAGCAAGTACTCCTTCGATCCGTCATAATAGGTGTACTCTCCATCCGATATCTGCAGAAACGGAAGTAGGGGAGAGAGCGGTGCCAAGATAAGACGTCCCGCGGCAAGAGGGTACAGAAGCGCGGGCATGCTTGATGAAGAGGTATAGACACCGTCCTCCCCCGCATTCACAAGCGCATCCGCATAGGATGCTGACAATTCCTGCTCAACACGGGTTATTCCCGACTCGAGGTATTCGACCCGTCCGTCGATGCCAGCCGCGCTCCTGAAGACGGGCAGAGCACAAAGAACCATCAACGCAACAACGACAACACAGAGCGACCTGGAGGAGAGAAGCGACCTAAAGATCGCCTTCGAGATTTTGAGCATATTCATCGCCAACCTTAACCTCATCCAGTCGGAACAGAGGGGCCGAACAAAATGCTCGGCCCTTATTACTTGCCGGCAAAGTCAATTTAACATAAACTGTTAAAAAGTAACCTGAGTTTTTTAAATTCTTCGGAGGTTATTATGAGTTCCGACAATCGCACTCCCCGGCTTCATTCCTTCCGCATCACATGTGCGATAGCCTCTGCGACCCTTTGCGCCACCGCCATCGCACAAGTGGCGTTCTCCTTAAAGCCAGCAATCGAAGTGCTCGACAACCCTGTAATTGCAGACTCCCCCGCGTATCCAGCCCTTGCGATCTCGACATTGGTCCCTGCCGTCATCGGTATCGCTACGACCATCCTCAGCGCCGTTCTCGTGTGGACGATCAAGAGCGGAGACCCCTTCAAGAAAGGGTCTGCGACATGCTTGAAGGTGCTCGGCATTCTCTTCGTTGTTCAAGCTGCCACCAGCCTCTACGCCGGCTCACTCAAAACCTCCGTTTCGATGTTTGGCGGCGAGGGGGCCGTCGGCGCCCAAGAGATCGCTTCATCATTCGATTGGACCTCTCTGGTTCTCGGCATCGTCCTGTTCATGCTTTCCCAGCTCTTCTTGTACGCCCGAGAGCTGCACCTCGACTCCGACGAGATTGCGTAAGGAAACGCCATGCCCGTAATTGTTCGCCTCGACAAGATCATGGCCGAGCGAAAGATTTCCTCGAACGAACTTGCCGAAAGGATTGGAACCACGCCCGTGAACCTGTCCCGTATTAAAAAAGGGCATATTCGCGGCATTCGCTTCAACACACTCGAGCAGCTATGCCTCGCCCTTCGTTGCCAACCCGGAGACCTTCTCGAAGTCATGAGCGAAGAGGATGCCCGAAAGGAGTTCGGACTCGATTGGTCCGCCGAGGATTAGAGGGCGGTCGTACTCGCCCTGCACACGGGGATGCGAATCGGCGAGGTCTGCGGCCTTCGGTGGTGCGATGTGGATTTCGAGACGGGCCTGATCTCGATCAGACACTCGGTGGCGTACGCGAAGGGAATGGGTTCGTTCATCAAGGACACCAAGACCCATGACGCCAGGGGTATCCCCATCGACCCGGTCGGCCTACTCCCCTTCCTGAAGGAGACCCACGAGATCGACTGCGGAAAGCTGCGCTTGCGCGGCCTTACCGGGGCGGTCGAGATCGGGGACTGCTACATCCTGTCGGAGCCGGGCGCGACCTTCGCGACGACAAGCTATATCCGCAGGGCGTTCAAGACGTTCTCGGAGACCAACGGCCTCATGGGCACCAACGACGAGCTGATCACGTTCCACGGCCTTCGCCACACGTTCGCAACGCAGTGGATCCGCCAAGGCGGCGATATCAAGGCGCTCCAATCGATCCTCGGCCACAAGGACGCCATGGCGACGCTCAACGTCTACGCCGACATCGAGCCCATCTCCAAAATCCATAACATGCTGCGCGCCACGCCGTGCCTTTGGCGCGGGCACCTCGGGCCGAGGGTCGATCCGGGTCCCATGTTCCAACAGAGGATCCAGGAGTCCATCGAGACGCTCCAGGCGTTCGGCTACGGCATCACCGAGCCGGACGACCGAAATATCGCCATACGCGACGTGAAGACGAACAGTTGGCTCTAGCTCACCGAGTACGCGGCAGTGCTGGGCCCATCCCAACTGAGGTCACGGTGGTCCGATAGGGGCGCCGCCCGCGGCATGCGCCGCGGAGCGGTATCCCCTACCGAAGGGCGGGGATGCCCTCCGCTTCCAGTTCGGAATCAGCCGTCGGAGGCGTTCGGCTGACTGCGGGAACGGCCTGTCCGCTCAATGTGTTCGGCTGAGATCGGAAATCAACCCAACACGAGCCGGACACGCGCCAGACGGCTCTTCCCCGTACGGCCTTCCCCCTTACGCTCATGTTGCAGGCATGTAACGCCGCAGCGAGCGCGCCTTTTTTGCGCCAGACAGGTACAATGATGAACACTGTACCGTAGCGGAGCGCCCCGCGCGCGCCGCAATCACGCGAAAGGGTTTCCCATGGCCGAGATCTCGTCCTCCCGTATCGTCATCACCGTCCTTGGCAAGAACCGCCCCGGCATCGTCGCCGGCGTCACCCGCGTTCTGGGCGAGGCCAACGTCGACATCCGCGACATAACGCAGTCCATTATCGAGGACATCTTCACCATGACCATGCTGGCCGACACCGCCGAGTCCAAGCTCGACTTTGCCGAGCTGCAGAAGGCCCTGGCCGAGGCCGGCGAGCTTTCGGGCGTCAATGTGTCCATCCAGCGCGAGGACGTCTTTAACTTTATGTACCGCCTGTAGCGAACAAGCCGCTGGGGATAGCCTGACGCGCGCATGCCCATGCAAGTCACCCCGATGCGGCCCGGAGAGGAGCGCGCATGGCCTACGACGCCAAGAAAATCTATTACCGCTTCGATGACCACTTGAGCCGCCTGGTTCTGGATTACGAAGCAAGCCGCCAGATTTCGCCTGAGAGCGAAAACCTCTACCACGGCCTGCCGACCGCCCCGTACGACGAGGGTCTGTTCGTCGAGCATAACGTCAAGCGCGGCCTGCGCAATGCCGACGGCTCGGGCGTGGTCGCGGGCCTCACTCGTATCTCGGATGTGCACGGCTACAACAAGGTCGACGGAAAGGTCGTGCCCGATCAGGGCAAGCTCACGCTTCGCGGCTACAGCATCGAGGACCTGGTCAACAACGCCCAGGCCGAGAATCGCTATGGCTACGAAGAGGTCGCCTACCTGCTCATCACGGGCTCGCTGCCCAACAAAGAGGAGCTCGACGGCTTTTGTGAACGTCTGGGCGCTTTTAGGCATCTGAGCGACGAGTACGTCAAAGAGTTCCCCATGACCACGGTGTCGTCGAGCATCATGAATGTGCTTCAGCGCGCCGTACTGCTGCTCTACGCCTTCGACGCCGAGCCCGACGCCATTACACCCGAGCACGAAATCGACGTCGCCATCTCCATGCTCGCCCGTCTCCCCCGCATCGCCGCCTTCGCGCATATGGCCTCGGTCGCCAAGCGCCGCGGCTCCGAGGTGCACGTACCACACCCTACGCCCGGCCTCTCCACCGCCGAGACCATCCTGCAGGTGTTGCGCGGCGGCATGGCATTCACCCGCGACGAAGCCATGCTGCTCGACGTGATGCTCATGCTGCATGCCGAGCACGGCGGCGGCAACAACTCCACCTTCGCTTGCCGCGTGCTGTCGTCTTCGGCCACCGACCCGTATTCCGCCTACGCCGCAGCTATCGGCTCGCTCAAGGGCCCGCGCCACGGCGGTGCCAATGCCAAGGTCGTGTCTATGCACGAGGACATCCGTGCGCATGTCTCCAATTGGGAGGATGAGGACGAGGTCGCGGCCTACCTGGGCAAGATCCTCGACAAGCAGGCCTTCGACGGCACGGGCCTCATCTACGGCATGGGCCACGCCGTCTATACGCTCAGCGACCCGCGCGCCGAGGTCTGCCGTCGTTACGCGCGCACACTTGCCACCAAGAAGAACCTGGGCGATGAGTTCGCGCTCATCGAGCGCATCGAGCGCCTGGCACCCCAGGTCATGCGCGACCACGGCATGACCAAGCCCATCTGCGCCAACATCGACCTGTACACGGGCTTTATCTACAAGATGCTCGGCGTGCCCGAAACGCTCTTTACGCCGCTATTCGCCGTCGCCCGCATGGCCGGCTGGTCGGCACACCGCATGGAAGAGCTCTTCTGCGCGCACCGTATCATCCGCCCCGCCTATCGTCCGGTGATCGAGCCGCTGGAGTACAAGCCGCTCGCCGACCGCTAGGACGCGGACCGTTATAGAACTCGAGCGTGGCCAGGGCATCACCGCCCTCGGCCACGCTTTTTATGCCAGTAGAAAGGGTTGCATCGAATGATTGTTTTTTCCGATATGGATGGAACACTGCTGACGAGCGACAAGCAGATGGGCGACGCCACCTGGGCGATGCTCGACGAGCTCGCACGTCGCAGCATTGAGTTTGTACCGTGCACGGGGCGTCCGCTGTCGGGCGTCTTTGAGCCCATCCTCGCCCATCCTGCCGTGCACTACGCGGTCTGCGCCAATGGCGCCAGCGTCTGGCAGCTCGACGACGATGTGCCCAACGATGCCTCGCGCGCCACGCGCATTTTGAGCCGTCCGCTCGATCGCGGCATTGCCCATCGCATCCATCGCATCGCCGCCGGCCACGATGTGACCTTCGATATCTTCGCGGATGGGCAGTGCTTCCTCCCCCGCTCGCTTTACGGGCGCCTGGATGAGTTCTGCGGCGGTGACCCCCACATCGCGGCTTCGCTCAAGCGCACACGAACACCGATCGACATGGATATCGACAGTAAGATCGACGGGGTCGAGACGCTCGAACGCATCGCCATGTACTGGCACGACCCGGCCGATCGCGACGCCATCGCGGCTGAGCTCGACACGCTCGGAGGCATTGAGGTCACGCGTTCTTACGCCATGAATATCGAGGTCATGGGTGAGGGCGCCACCAAGGGAACGGCCCTCACGTGGCTATGCGAGCACCTGGGCGAGCGTCTCGTCGACGCCTGGGCGTTCGGCGACAACATCAACGACATCCCCATGCTGCAGGCAGCGGGCCACGGCATGGCCATGATCAACGCCGAGCCCGAAGACCGCGAGGCCGCCGACGCCGTCACCGGATACGACAACGACCACGACGGCGTCGCCCACACCATCATGGCCGCCCTTGCCTAGTCATCGTCTGGTCATTGGGGACGTTCTTGAATGACCAGTCGTTGGGGACAGCCTTCACGAAAAAGCTGCAAGGACTGTCCCCCACTGTCGGCAGAAAAGGAACGTCCCCATCTGCCGAATTAGGAGAGACTCTCCAGCACGCGACGGAGCTCCTGCTGGACGGCGTGGTCGCGGTTGCAACCCACCACGCGATCGGCCACCGCCTTAAGCGCGGGGCGCGCGTTTTCCATCGCGCAGCCCGTGCCGACAAAGCGAATGATCTCGTAGTCGTTCATCGAGTCGCCAAACGCCATGACCTCGTCGCGACCAATGCCGTAATGCTCCGCGAGCTGCGCGATACCCGAAGCCTTCGACACACCGGGCTGCATGGCATCGATCCACGCGTTGCCCGAAGGCGCAAAAGTAAAGAGCTGACCAAGTTCGCGCTGTAGCACGTACGCACTGTCCATAACCGCACTGTCGTCGCAAAAGATACTCGCTTTGATGATATTTACGCTGGGATCGGGCAGCTCCCAAATACGCTCGGCATTGGGAAGGTCCTTATCGACCTCACGCACGAACTTGCACTCGTCATCGAGCAGGAAGGACTTGGTTCGGTCAAAGAGCGCAAGATGCAGATTGGGAAACGTCCTGACGGCTTGGGCGAGCCTTCGAATCGCCAGGTGGGAATACACCTCACGGTCTACCATCTTACCGTCGGCGTAGACTTGGGCGCCGTTAGCGGCGACAAAGTCCATCTTGTCGCGAACGGGCGCAAAGAACTCGCACAGGCGATCGTAGCGACGACCTGACGATGCGGCGAAATGCACGCCATGCTCGTGTAGCGCCAGAATCAGTTCGTAGGTCTCGGGAGGCACCTGGCCGTTTTCGTCAAGCAGTGTGCCGTCCATATCGGATGCAATCAGTTTAAACATAGAAAAGCTCCCTTCGGGCTTGTTGGAATCGAACGTGTATCCGATTCCAACGTACCCAAAGGGAGCTCAAATAAGACTCCGCGGGCGTAAACGTTACATAGACCTGGCAAATAGCTCACGCGTGCCAGAGAGCCCACGACCGCGGCGGCAGGCGACACACGGAAGAGTGTCCCCGACGACTAGTCGTTTAAGAACGTCCCCGATGACTAGTCGGCGTAGGTGAAGGTGGTGACGTCGAACATGCCCTCGGGGCGGATGCGGAGCGTCGGGATCACCGGCAGGGGCAGGAAGATGATGCCCATGATGGGGTCGAGCGGCGGCTCGATGCCCATGGCGCGCGCCTTGACCATAAAGTCGTCGTGCTGCGCGGCGACATCCTCGGCCGTGCCCTCGCTCATCAGGCCACCGAGCGCCAGCGGGATGCGCGCTACGACCTCACCATCGCGTACCAGCACGTGGCCGCCCTGGCCAACAGCCTCGACGGCAGCCATCATGTCGGCCGCGTTGTCGCCCACCACGCACACGTTGTGCGAATCGTGGCCAATCGTCGAGGCGATGGCACCGCCCGTGATGGTAAAGCCGCGCACCCAGCCGCGACCAATGTGCTTGCCAACGAGACCCAGGCCCGCAGGACCATCACCGTCGGCGCCCTCGGCCTGCAGTGACACGCCGCGGCCGTGGCGCTCGATCAGCATAATGCGGCGCAGGCCCTCGGCGCTCTCGGGGCGAGCCATGCCCGTGATGGCCTTACCCGGCACCACGTCAATCACGGCCTCGCCCGGCTTAAAGGCATAGTCAAACACGTCGAGCGAAAGCTTCGGCAGCTTAACGGAGGCGCGCAGCTCATCGGCAAGGGCCGCAACCTCGGCCATCTCGGGTGCGATCTCGCCCACAAAGGTGCCGTCCTGCGCCACCAGAGCACCGGCGGCATATACGCGATGCGGAGCCTTGGCAAACGTCAGGTCATCGAGCAACAGCAGGTCGGCGCGTTTGCCCGGGGCGATCGCGCCACGGAGCTCATGCGGGTCGCGACAGCCGTGGTCCAGGCCAAATGCCTCAGCCGTGGAAAGGGACGCCATGGAGATGGCGACCACCGGGTCGATGCCGGCCTCGATGGCCACGCGGCAGGCATTGTCGATCATGCCGGTCGAAAGAGCATCGGAGGGAGCGCGGTCGTCGGTCGCAAAGCAGCAGCGGCGGGCGCGGGCAGGGTTCTCCAGCAGCATCGGAGACAAATTGGCCAGGTCGTGGCTGCACGTGCCCTCACGCAGCATCACATACATGCCGCGGGACAGCTTGTCGAGCGCCTCCTCGGGAATCGTCGACTCGTGGTCGGCGATAATGCCCGCTGCGGCATAGGCGTTGAGGTCCATACCGGCAACGAGCGGCGCGTGGCCGTCAACCTGCTTGGACGGCGTCTGGTTGGCAGCATCGATGCGGGCACAGGTCTCGGGGTCGGCCATAAAGACGCCCGGCAGGTTCATCATTTCGCCCAGACCAAAGACATCGCCCGGATGCTCGGCAAAAAACGCCTGCATGTCAGCGGCGGTAATCACAGCGCCCGCTTGCTCGTCGGGCAGTGCGGGCACGCACGAAGGCATCATGTACTTGATGGAGATGGGCGCACGACGACCATCCTCGATCATAAAGCGCAGGCCGTCGAGACCGGCAACATTGGCAATCTCGTGGCTGTCGGCAATGGCGGTGGTAGTACCGCGCGTCGCGGCCATGCGAGCATACTCGGCGGGACGGATGTTCGAGGACTCAATGTGCAGATGCCCGTCAATAAAACCGGGAGCGAGATAGCGACCCTGGCAGTCGACGACCTCAGTTGCCTCGTAGGTGCCAGCGGCATCGTCGCGACCATCGTAGAGCACGCCGACGATCACACCGTCCTTGACGGCAACGCTACCGGGCGCCACACGCTGGCCATACACGTCGACGATCTGCGCATTGGTAAACAGCGTGTCGACGGGCACGCGGCCCTCGGCAGCATCGATCACAGACCTCATGACCTCAACGGACATACATACTCCTTTAACTGTAGAAATAACTGCGGAGCGGACAAACCTTCACCGCAGCAAGCCAATAGCCATTGTATGCCCAAAAGGAGGGCCAGGAATACACCCCCTGCAAATGACGAGAGTGGACAATCTCCCACTTTGAGCCCGCAGACAGGCCAAAAACGGGAGATTATCCACTCTCATCCGGCAGTCATTGGGGACAACAAAAACGCCGATGTTTTGCCAAAGTCAGCGAGCGGGCCGCATTTGAGACAAGGTGACGTGAAACAAAAGGGCGCTGACCTTCTGGTCGCGCCCTTGAAGTTGAACGTCAGATTGTCCAAATGCGGCCCGCGCAGCGTCGGCCGGTCCGCCGTTCGGTAGAACGGCGGAACTAAACCAACTTGAAGCCCTTGCGCTTGCCCACGGAGAGGGTGTCGCCCAGCTTGAGGGCGCTCGGATCGATGTTGTAGCTCTTGGAAGCCACAGCCTTGCCGTTGATCTTGACGCCGCCGCCGTCGATGTCGCGGCGGGCCTGACCGGCGCTGGCCGAAAGGCCCAGGTCCTTGAGCAGGCCAGCGAGGTAAATCTGGCCCTCGTCGTTGACGGTCAGCTCAACGTGCTTCTCGGGGAAGTCGGCAAGCTGGCCCTCCTTGAACACACGGTCGAACTCGGCCTGAGCCTCGTCGCCGGCGCCAGCACCGTGGTAGGTGTCGCACAGGTCGCGGCCTAGAGCGCGCTTGAGCTCGTAGGGGTCGGCGGAGCCATCGGCCAGGGCGGCATCGATCTTGTCGACCTCGGCCGGGGCGAGCGAGCTGGCCAGACGATAGTACTTGCCGATCATCTCGTCGGGGATGGACATGGTCTTGCCGAACATATCCTTGGGAGCGTCGGTCAGGCCGATGTAGTTGCCATAGGACTTGGACATCTTGCGCACGCCGTCGGTGCCCTCGAGCAGCGGCATGGTAAGCGCGATCTGCGGCTCCATGCCCATCTTCTCCATGAGCTCGCGGCCGGCGAGCAGGTTGAAGAGCTGGTCGGTGCCGCCCATCTCGACGTCGGCCTTGATCTGAACGGAGTCGAAGGCCTGCATCACGGGGTACAGAAACTCGTGCAGGGCAATCGGCGTCTGGGACTGGTAGCGCTTGGTAAAGTCGTCGCGCTCAAGGATGCGGGCGACGGTGAACTTGGAGCACACCTGCAGCAGGCCGGCCAGGTCCATCGAAAGGATCCAATCGCCGTTGTGCACGATGGTGGTCTTCTCGGGGTCCAGGATCTTCATGGCCTGGCTCACGTAGGTCTCGGCGTTGGCCTCGATCTGCTCCTGCGAAAGCTGCGGGCGGGTGGAGTTCTTGCCCGAGGGGTCGCCGATCAGCGCAGTGCCGTTGCCGATGATAAGGGTGACGTTGTGGCCCAGGTCCTGGAACTGACGCATCTTGCGCAGGGGCACGGCATGGCCCAGGTGCAGGTCGGGGCTGGTGGGATCGACGCCGAGCTTGATGTTGAGGGGCTCGCCCTTCTCAAGCTTCTTGCGAAGGTCGGCCTCGGGGACGATCTGCGCTGCACCCGAGGTGATGATACGCATTTGCTCGTCAACAGACAGCATTGGGTATCCTCCTTTTGCTATAGCACCCTCACCGGATACGGCGGTGCTGGAAGTTCATAAACCCATTAATAATAACCAAAACAGCGCGACGCGGCACCTACGACAGGAAAATCCTCGTCCTGCCGCACGCGTCGATAACGACCGGCAAACGCGTGCCGTCACGTTCGACCAAAAAGCGCGCCTGCTGACGGCGCGAGCAGTCACGGCAACGGACCTGCCCCGTTGCATCCGTGGCGCAGGCGCCCTCGGCAGTCAGCAAGCAGTGCTCGCACACCATGAGCTCGGGACGGTCGGCATCGACAGGCCCCAAGACACCGGGGCAAGCGGCAAGTTCGGCAACACGCTCCGCATCATTGCCGAGCAACTCGGCCGACAAGCACACCCGCCCCGCACCGAGTCCGCGCAGCCAGGTAAGCGTGGCCCGATTGGCACAGAACACCGGCGCCGCCACGTCAAACGTTGTACCCAGCTCGCGGGCCATCGCCACTTGTCCCAGATTGCGGCAGACGACGTGCCCGGCACGCTGCATAAGCGCCCGAGTCCGCTCGGCGTCGCCCGCGCGGCACACTTCGTCGAGCACCACCGTTGTATCGGACAGATCTCGCTCATCGCACGGACCCACATCCATCAGCTCCCAGGCAAAGACCATACGAGCAAAATCCTCGCGCTTTGCCGGCCCCGCCGACCCCGCCAACTCCGTCGACGCACCGCCATCCACCGCAGCGTCCTCAAAGGGCAGCACCTCAACGGCACGCGCAACGGGCGCAATCGCATCCGCCTCGGCCCGCATGCGCTCCAACACCGCCGCCGCCTGATCCAACACGCCGGCGCTGCGAATCAGATAGACCTCGCAGCCCGCGTCCACCTTACGTTTGCAATGCACGACGACGCGCTTCCCCGCAGCGGCATCCACGGGGCAAGGCACCTGTGGCCAGCGCTTGGGCACATCGGGACGCGCGTCGGCACCCGGGTAAAATCGGATTTCGAGCGTATCGCCCGCCGCCACGGCGGCATCAAGCTCAACCGTCACCTCTTCGTGACCCACCGCCACCAAGTGGCCCACGCGCACGCCCTGGTTAATTGCGCGCTCAAAGCTCATCAGCTCGGCACCCGAACGCCCTCGCAGGTACGCATCGGTAAACCCACGGTTAAACGACCTTCCCAGCTCGCGCTCAAGCTCTTCCACGGCACCGGGGTCCCACGCGCCGTCGCACAGCATATCGAGTGCCCGGCGCCACACCCGCACCACGTTGAATACGTAATCGGGGTTCTTCATGCGCCCCTCGATCTTGAGCGATGCCACGCCGGCGGCAACAAGCTCGGGCAGGTGCGCGATACCCAGATAGTCACGCGGACAAAGCAGGCGGTCTCCCTCGACGGCGACAACGCTCTGCCCCGCCTCGTCCACTAGGTCGTACGCCAGACGGCACGGCTGCGTGCAGTCGCCGCGCATCGCCGAGCGCCCACGCCGCAGGGCCGAGAACTCGCACGCCCCCGAATAGCCGATGCAAATCGCACCGTGGCAGAATACCTCGATGGGCGCGCCCGTGGCACATAGCGCCGCAATCTCGTCGACCGTCAGCTCGCGTGCCGTCGTCACGCGCTCGACCCCCAGCTCATCGGCGGCAAGCCGCACGGCACCCTCGCTATGAGCGCCCGCCTGCGTGGACAGGTGAATCTCGACCCCGGGAATCGCCGCGCGCAGCGCGCAGGCCAACCCGGCATCGGCGACAATCAGAGCATCGGCGCCCAGCTCCAGTGCATGAGCTCCCAACGCCACCGCGTCGGACAACTCATCGTCAAACACGAACACGTTGAGCGTTACGTACACATGCACGCCATGGGCATGCGCCACGGCGCAGCCGCGCGCAAACTCGTTATCCGTAAAGCCATGGGCGCTCACACGGGCGTTAAAGCCGCCCAACCCCGCATAGATGGCATCGGCACCCGCGGCGATAGCCGCAAGCATCTGGTCGAGTCCGCCCGCCGGCGCCAGCAGCTCGGGCAGCGCCGCACTGACAACATCCAATCCAGTCTCGTATTGTCCGCTCGGCCCCATCGTCCGAATCGCCATCGACAAACTCCTTACCAAGGTATGCATTCACTCTGAAAAATGCCGTCTTCCAGCATACACGAGGCCTCGCGCGCCCCGTTTGGTTTATCGTGTAATAACTTATGTCCATCCTGCCCCGACGGCACATCCACCGTCTGGCACGACATACCTGGAGGTCAATATATGGGTCCTCGCCAACGACAGGGACACAGCCGTTCAAAGACGCACGCCCTGCCCATAATCCTGCTCTCGTTTTTGGGCTTTCTGCTGATTGCGGGCGTGGCGTTTGGCATCGGCATGGTCGGTAACGTCAACCGCTGGCTGTCCGATCTGCCCGACTACACCGACGCCAACGCGTATCTGGTGAGCGAGCCCACCGAGATCGTCGACTGTAACGGCAACAAGATCGCGAGCTTCTACACGCAAAACCGCAAGTCCATCACCAAGGACGAGGTCTCCCCCTACGTGCTGCAGGGCACCGTTGACGTCGAGGACGAGCGCTTCTACGAGCACGGCGGTATCGACCTGTGGGGTATCGCGCGTGCTGCGGTGGCAACCCTCGGCGGCGGGCACGAAGGCGCCTCGACGATCACCCAGCAGCTTGTGCGCAACACCATCCTGCAGGAGGAGCAATTCGACTCGACCATTGAGCGTAAGGTGCGCGAGGCCTACATCGCCATCAAGATGGAGGACATGTACTCCAAAGACGAGATCCTCATGATGTACCTCAACACCATCTATTACGGCCACGGCGCCTACGGCATCGAGGCCGCAGCCGAGACCTATCTGTCCAAGAGCGCCGCCGACCTCACCCTGAGCGAGGCCGCGCTACTCATCGGCCTTCCCAACTCGCCTTCGCAGTACGACCCCACGGTCAATCCCGATCTGGCACTGTCTCGCCGCAACAAGGTTCTCGACAACATGCTGCGCCTGGGCCACATCACCCAGGAGGAGCACGATGCCGCACAGGCCGAGCCCATCACCCTCAATGTGACCGAAATCTCGGGCAGCGGCGTCGACGTATACTCGCAGCCCTACTTTGTCTCCTACGTCAAGCAGCTACTGGAGCAGGAGTTCTCGACCGACGTGCTCTTTAAGGGCGGCCTGACCGTCAAGACCACCATCGACCCCACGATGCAGCAGGTGGCAGAGAATGCCGTCCGCGAGCAGCTCGACACGCTCTCGCTTGACGGCCTGGACATGGGCATGGTCGTCGTCGACCCCAAGACCGGCTACATCAAGTGCATGGTGGGCGGCTACGACTACAACGCCGACGAGAACCACGTAAACCATGCCACGGCCAAGCGTCCCGTCGGCTCCACCTTTAAGGCCTTTACGCTGGCAACTGCCATCCAAAACGGCATGAACCCCAACGTCACCCTCAACTGCAACTCGCCGCTCAAGGCCAAGGGCACCACGACCGAGGTCCAAAATTACGCCAACCAGAGCTATGGCAACATCACGCTTAAGCAGGCGACGGCATACTCCTCCAACACCGGCTACATCCAGGTGGCGGAAGCCGTCGGTAACAGCAAGATCATCTCGCTCGTCAAAAAGCTCGGCATCGACCCCGCCAAGGACAACATCGAGGACGTTCCCGTCATGACCCTCGGCACCGGCTCGATCTCGCCGCTCGAGATGGCCGCCGCCTACGCGACGTTTGCCAACGGCGGCTACTATCGCCAGCCGATCGCCATCACCGAGATTGACTCTCGTACCGGTTCGGTGCTGTACCAGCACACCGACAATCCCTCACAGGTGCTTACCGAGGGCGAGGCCGCCGCGGTCACCGATGTTCTGTCCGGCGTCATGAAGGGCAGCGGTACGGGTGCTGCCGGCGCTCTGAGTGTCAACCAGCCCTATGCCGGCAAGACGGGCACCACCGACAACACCACCAACCTGTGGTTCTGCGGCTATACCCCGCAGCTGGCGTGCGCCCTGTGGACCGGCTATTCCGCGGGCGAGATCCCCATCCAAAAGTACGGCACGGACCTGCTGGGCGACAGCACCAACCTGCCTGTCTTTAAGCGGTTTATGAACACCGTTCTGACCGGTACCGAGCGCGAGGAGTTTGCGACCGGAACGGCGCCCACCTACAAGAACAACAGCGTCTGGAAGTTCTACGGCACCAACAACACCAAGAAGTCGGAGAACGACGACAAGGACAAGGACGAAGAGGAAGAGGAAACCACCACAACGACTACCACGACGACCACGACCACCGAGACCACGGGCGGCGACACCACCGGCGGCACCGGTACGACCGGTGGCTCGACGGGTGGCTCCACTGGTGGTTCGACCGGCGGCGATGGCGGCACGCCTACGCCTACGCCTACGCCTACGCCCACTCCCGACCCCTCGCCCACGCCTGACGATACGGTCGGCTAAGAAGTACGCGACTAAAGCCAACAAGGCCCCGAGCAGCTTATTGAACTGCTCGGGGCCTTTTAGTTTGAAGCGACCTGGTGGGCGGTCTTTATACCGGCAAACAAAAAGGGGTACCGACCAACGTCGATGCCCCTTACAAGCCACTATGTCAGCGCACACAATGCCGAGCGCACGACCCGCACACCTACTTGCGAGAATTGCTCAACTTATTGATCAGCGCCTCGAGACGCTCGCCGTCCTCGGCCGTCTGGGCAATAACCAAAATCGTATCGTTGCCGGCAAGCGAGCCAAGCACATCGGGTAACTCTGCCGCATCAACGGCGGCGGCGATGCCGGAAGCCGTGCCAGGCTGAGCCTTGATCATAACCAGATTATCAGTACGCAGAACGCCCGTTACGAGCTCGGAAACCATACGCTGCAGGTGCAGGTCCTCTGCCAGAACATAGATGCCCTCAGGGAGCTTACGCAGCCCCATATCGGCAATATCGCGAGAGACAGTCGCCTGCGTGCAATCAAAGCCCATAGCACGGAGCTCATCGACCAGCACGCGCTGCGTGCGGACATCCTTATTGCGCACAATATCTCTAATGGCATCCTGGCGCCCATTGCGTTTTTTAGCCATACAAACCCTCTCTCCAAAAGATGGCGGAGACAATCAATCAGTGATTGAATAGTTTAACGCTATTTGAAGGCTTTTGTGTATAAGAACGCATTTCGAAACAATTCTATGCAAGTTTGTTTCGTAATGAGCCGTTTAGGCGGTTTTTGCGCCCGTCCGGTTAAGAAAAGCTGCCAGATGCGTACACATCACGCAGCGCGCGGGCTTGGCGCTGGCGATCGGCCCAAACAACAGACCGAGTCCCCGATGGTTATCCTTGAGCGCGGCGACCATCTGACGGGTTCGAGGCGCCTCGAGCATATCACGCATGCGGGCGGAACGCTCGATTGACGACACCCCATGCGGGCTCAGACACAAATTCTCGATGCAGGCGACCAGTCCGGCAAAGTAGAACTTTTGGCTTGCCAGCTTGAGCCGACCACCGCTATCTGCTTCCGAGAGTGAGTCCGCAAGCTCGTCGAGCGCTCGAGTGTCATCGGATATCCTGGCATACATGGTGGGATCAAAGGCATCTGTAAGCTTAGGTGCCGCCGCGTGGAAACAAGCGTCGCCGCAGCCGGACACGAATCGTGCCTGCGAGAGCGCATAAGCCATAAACTCAACCGTACGGTACGCCTTGCCGCGCGACAGGCATGCCTCAAACAGCGGACGGCTATACATCACGCCAGAGGTCTGAGCGACTAGGCCGCCCAAAATCAACTGGGGCAGCCCAGTCACCATAGAAGACTCGTCTTCTATGGCAATAGAGGCAGCATCCAAGACGCGCGAATGACGCTCGCGATGCGCATCGTATCGATCGAGCGACACCGAGGGGAGCACAATGTCTGCCGCAGTATCGCACGCGATATCGACCATCTTGGAAAGGGCCTGCGGAGCAAACCACTCATCGGCGTTCATGGCGATGATTTGAGAGCCGCGCGAGGCATCAAAACCGGCACGAAGACAAGCGCCGCGCTTCGCGTCCTCGACGTCAATCAAATCAATATGGATGTCCCTGTCGGCAGCAACTTGAAGCGAATGACGCACACCGGGCGCAGCATCGCGGCAGACAACGACAATCTGCAAATCGTAGAGGTCTTGGTTCTGGATACTCTCGAGCGCACGCATCGCATAGCTGGGCGAACCTTCTACCACAAGGATCACCGAAAGTCGCGGATGCGAACCACGTCGAACCAAATTATCCGTCCTCTCGACAGCAATGAATCAAACCGTGGTTCATGGTACACCCCGGCAATAAAAGCAATGAGACACCGGTTGCATTGCACGCCAAGAACAGATGTTGCACACGCGCAGCCCACAGATGACAGGTGTCGACGCACGACACGTCAAGCCCTCCCCTAGTCGAGCACGACAAGCTCGGCGGGATCGTAATCCACGCCCATAAACGTAAGGCCGCAGGCAGGAGCCGTGGGGCCCGCAGCGGTACGGTCGCAAGCATCGATAACCTCGCGCATCCACTCGGGTTCACGGCGATGCATGCCAATCTCGACAAGCGTGCCCACGATCGTACGGACCATCGAATGCAGAAACGCATTGCCCTCGATGGTAAACGTCAGGATGTCCTCGCCAAACGCAACCTCATGGCCAAATTCGGCACGCATCACGCAGCGATGCGTGGGCTTGCCAACGGCCGAGGCAACCTTGCAAAAGCTTTTAAAGTCCTGCTCGCCCAGCAGCGCGGGGCAGGCAGAAGACATAGCCTCAACATCCAAGGGATAGCGATGCCACCACACGGCACCGCGGGACAGCACGGGGCGCGCATCGCGATCGGCAATACGGTATGTATACGTACGGGAATGCGCGTCAAAGCGTGCAGAAAAGCCTTTACGGGCCCTGTAGACCTCGTTTATGGCGATATCTTTGGGCAGCAGGGCATCCATGGCCCGCAGCCACCTACGGCGCGTCAGAGCGAGCTCAGCGTCCGTAACGGGCACGCTGATGTACTGAGCCACGGCATGCACGCCGGCATCGGTACGCCCCGCGCACGTCAGATCGATCGGGCGGCGAAGCAGCGTCTCGATGGCTCGACGTAGCTCACCAGCAACCGTCGTCTGTCCCGGCTGCTCGGCAAATCCGCTATACGACGAGCCATCATAGGCCACACGAAATACGAGTGTGGCGTCAAGCTCGGAAATCGAATTGAAATCAGACGGCGCAGTCATGGGCGCTCCCAACAAACAAGCAACGGTATCGCGACAAAAAAAGAGGGGTACGCGAACGTACCCCTCGAATATAGCCTATGCAGACGGAAAGTCTACTCAGCGGTCTCCTCAGCAGGAGCCTCCTCGACGGCCTCGACCTTCTTGGGAGCAGCGGCCTTCTTGGGGGCCGGAGCAGCCTTCTTGGCCTTAGGCGTGCAAGGCTCGGTGACGAGCTCCATGATAACGATGGGAGCGTTGTCGCCCTTGCGGTTGCCGAGCTTCATGATGCGGGTGTAACCGCCGTTGCGGTCCTGCCACATGCCCTGGGCAGCCTTGTCGAAGATCTCGGCAACGAGCTGCTTATCGCCGAGCTTGGCGATAGCCAGACGACGAGAGTGCAGGTCGCCCTTCTTGGCCCAAGTGATGATCGGGTCGACGACCGAACGCAGCGCCTTAGCGCGGGTCTCGGTGGTCTTGATGCGGTCGTTCTCGAAGAGGGCCTTAGCAAGGCTCTTCTTCATGGCCTTGGTGTGGCTCGCATCGGTGCCGAGCTTCAGGCCCTTCTTAACGTTGTGACGCATGGTCTAGTTTCTCCTCAAATATGCGAAGCATTAAGCCTTCAGGCTCAGGCCCATGGACTCAAGCTTGTCCTTCACTTCCTCGATCGACTTAACACCGAAGTTACGGATGTTAAGCAGATCGTTCTCCGAGAACTCAACGAGCTGACGGACCGAGTGAATGCTGGCGCGCTTAAGGCAGTTGTAGGAACGGACGGAAAGGTCCAGATCCTCAATCTGCTTGTCCAGCTCGGCGTTGTCGTTGGTGACCTCGGGAGCGAAGATCGAAGCCTCCTCCTCGACCTCGGGGGTCTCGGCAAGGTTCATAAAGGCAGCCATATGCTGGTTGATGATATTGGCAGCCTGGACCACGGCGTCGCGCGGAGCGATGGAGCCGTTGGTCTCGATCTCGAGGACAAGGCGGTCGTAGTCGGTGTGCTGACCGACACGGCAAGCCTCAACGAGCTTGGCGCAACGGGAAACCGGCGAGTACAGCGAGTCGACGTGGATCACACCGATGGGATCGTTGTCGCGCTTGTTGGCCTCGCCAGAAACATAGCCGCGGCCATAGCCGATGCGCATGCTCATGGTGAGATGGCCACCCTCGGTGAGCGTAGCAATGTGCTGCTCGGGGTTGACCAGCTCAAACTCGGACGGAATAAAGAAGTCCGCACCGGTGACCTCGCAGGGGCCGTCAACCGAGATGGTGGCGGTCGCCTCGTCGGTCGTGCCGAGAGCCCTGAAGACAAGACCCTTGACATTCAGGACGATGTCGGTGACATCCTCGACCATGTTAGGGATGGTCATGAACTCGTGCTGCGCGCCATCGATCTGAATAGCCTCGACGGCGGCACCCTCGAGCGAGGACAGAAGAACGCGACGAAGGGAGTTACCCAGCGTATCGCCGTAGCCACGCTCGAGCGGCTCAACGGAGACACGAGCAGACGTCTCGTTAATCTCTTCGACCTGAACCTGAGGCCTAATGAATTCTGACATGTATTACCTCCAGCCTCAGCAGCCCGGATGGACTACTTAGAGTAGAGCTCGACGATGAGCTGCTCGTTGATATCACCGCTGATCTGCTCACGCGTCGGCAGAGCGAGCACGTTACCAGACAGCTTCTCGATATCGACCTCGAGCCAGCCAGGGACCTCAAAGCGCTCGGAGGAAATCAGAGCCTCCTTGATGGGGAGGAGGTCACGGAACTTCTCGCCGACAGCGACGACGTCGCCGGCCTTGACGCGGTAGGACGGGATGTCCACGCGCTTGCCGTTCACGGTGAAGTGACCGTGACGGACGGACTGACGAGCCTCTTTGCGGGTGCGGGCGAAGCCAAGACGGAAGACGACGTTGTCGAGGCGAGACTCAAGGATGATCATGAGGTTCTCACCGGTGACGCCGTTCATCTTGCGGGCCTTGTTGAAGTAGCCGTGGAACTGCTTCTCCAGAACGCCATAGATGAACTTGACCTTCTGCTTCTCGCGCAGCTGCATGCCGTACTCAGATTCCTTGCGACGGCGCTTGGGCTGACGGATAGATTCCTTCTTGCTGCTGTAACCGAGCTCAGCGGGATCGATCCCGAGCTGACGGCAGCGCTTAAGAACAGGAGTCCTGTCGATTGCCATATTGATACGATCCTTTCAGTTACACGCGGCGACGCTTCTTGGGGCGGCAGCCGTTGTGCGGAATGGGGGTCTTGTCCTGGATGCTCGAGACCTCGAGGCCAGCAGCCTGGAGGGAGCGAATGGCGGTCTCACGACCGGAGCCGGGGCCCTTGACGAAGACGGAAACCTTCTTCATACCGTGCTCCATGGCCTGCTTGGCAGCAGCCTCGGCAGCCATCTGGGCAGCGAACGGCGTGGACTTACGGGAGCCCTTGAAGCCCACCTGGCCAGCCGACTTCCAGGAAATGACGTTGCCCTGGGGATCGGTGATCGAAACGATCGTGTTGTTGAACGTAGAACGAATGTGAGCCTGGCCCACGGAAATGTTCTTACGGTCCGCGCGCTTCAGACGGGCAGCGCGAACGTTCTTCTTAGCAGTAGCCATCTATCTAGCGCTCCTTATTTCTTCTTCTTAGCACCGATCTGACGCTTCGGGCCCTTGCGGGTACGAGCGTTAGTGTGGGTGCGCTGGCCGCGGACCGGGAGGCCCTTGCGGTGACGAAGGCCGCGGTTGCAGCCGATGTCCATAAGGCGCTTGACGTTCTGGTTGCGCTCACGGCGGAGGTCGCCCTCAACCATGATCTGGTTCTTGTCGATATAATCACGGATGGCGTTAACCTCATCCTCGGTGAGGTCCTTAACGCGCGTATCCACGTTAACGTTGCACTCGACGCAAATCTTCGTCGCAGTGGTGCGGCCGATGCCGTAAATGTAGGTCAGACCGATCTCAACGCGCTTCTCACGCGGGAGGTCGACACCATTAATACGGGCCAACGTAGTCTCCTCTCTTAACCCTGACGCTGCTTATGACGGGGGTTCTCGCAAATGACGAGAACCTTGCCATGGCGCCTAATGATTTTGCACTTATCGCACATCTTCTTGACCGAAGGACGTACCTTCATCGTTCTTCCTTTCGGTAGCGCTCAAACTACTTCCCTACTATCTACTCGCCCAGCCGCAGGCGTTTAAAACTATGGCTGGTCTTCACACACAATCCGACCGTAGGTTGAGCTAAGCCTGCAGTCGGAAATGGAGTGCGTGTATGCGTGCCGCTATTTGTAGCGATAGGTGATGCGGCCGCGGGTCAGGTCGTACGGGGAAAGCTCCACGACAACCCTGTCACCGGGGAGAATACGGATGTAATTCATTCGGATCTTGCCAGAAATGTTGCATAGAACCGAATGACCGTTCTCGAGCTCGACCTTAAACATGGCGTTGGGCAGCGGTTCCTTTACCGTACCCTCGAGCTCAATTGCGTCTTCCTTCTTCACAAGCAATCATCTTTCTCTAGAAAACGACAGCGATTGAGTATTCTACAACACGTATGCACGCATCGTAATAACTTCGTAATGGCTCCACAACTAAGTGGAACTTGTTACATTTCTCCGCCTTGGAGCGAACACCAAGCACCTTGGGCATCCGTGGTGAGAATCACCGGACCGTCATTGGTAATGGCGACGGTGTTCTCGTAGTGCGCGGCGGGCAGGTGGTCGTTGGTCGTAACAATCCAACCGTCGGAGCCCGTGCTCACATGGTTGGAACCCATCGTAACCATCGGCTCGATGGCAATGACCATGCCGGCCTGGAGGCGAACGCCCCTCCCCTTCTTTCCATAGTTAGGAACGTTGGGGTCCTCGTGCATCACGCGGCCAATGCCATGGCCAACATAGTCACGAAGAACGCCATAGCCGTGAGACTCGGCGAGAGACTGAACGGCATAACCAACATCCCCGATATGGTTACCGGGGACAGCCTGCTCGATGGCAGCCTTAAGGCAATCGCGCGTAACCTCGCACAGGGCCTTGGCCTCGGGCGTTGGGGTGCCAACGAAAAACGTCCAAGCGTTATCGCCGACCCAACCGTCGACAACGGCTCCCGTATCGATGGAAATGATATCGCCATCGCGCAGGATCATGTCGGGGTTGGGAATACCGTGGACCACGGCATCGTTGATCGATGCGCAAATGGTTCCCGGGAACCCGCCGTAACCCTTAAAGGCCGGGGTGCCGCCATGCATGCGGATAATCTGCTCCGCGAGCTGATCGAGCTCAAAAGTCGAAACGCCGGGGCGCACCATGGCTCCAACGTGGCGGAGCGCCATCTTAGATAGCGCTCCTGCCTTCTTCATCTGCTCGATTTGCGTTGCAGACTTAATCTTGATCATAGACCGAGAGCCTCTTTGACATCCCCGTACACGGTCTCGCGAGCCTGGTCACCGTTGACCGACTTGAGCAGACCCTGGCCACGATAGTAGTCGACGAGCGGGCTCGTGGACTTCTCGTAGACGTCGAGACGGTTCTTGATGGTCTCGGGCTTGTCGTCGTCGCGCTGATACATCTCGCCGGCACACTTGGGGCAGGTAGCATCGGCAGCGGTGCCGGTGTAACCGCAGGCGCGGCAGGTGCGACGCGAAGACAGACGATCGATGATGACCTCGGGGGCCACGTCGACCAGAAGGGCGCAGTCGATCTCGCGACCCATGGCGGAGAGCTCGGAATCGAGCGTCACAGCCTGGGCGGTGTTGCGCGGGAAGCCATCGAGGATGAAGCCCTGCTGGGCGTCATCGGCGGCAAGGCGCTCCTTGACAAGGTCGATCACGAGCTGGTCGGGAACGAGCTCGCCAGCGTCCATGTACTTCTTAGCCTGAATACCAAGCTCGGTGCCACCCTTGACGGCAGCACGCAGCAGGTCGCCCGTGGAAATGTGAGCGACGCCAAACTCGGCGACGAGCTCCTGTGCGACGGTGCCCTTACCGGCACCCGGAGCTCCGAGCAATACGAGGTTCATGAGCAATCCTCCTCTAGCCTATTTAAAGAATCCATCGTAATCATACATCTTGATCTGGCCTTCGAGCTTATCGACCGTGTCGAGCACGACGCCGACCATGATGAGGATGGACGTGCCGCCAAATGCCTGGATCAGATGGTTACCCGTGAAGGAGAAGATGATCGAAGGCACGATGGCGATGAGCGCCAAAAAGACAGCGCTGGGAAGCGTAATCTTGTTGAGCGCGTTCTTGATGTAGGCCGCGGTAGCCCTACCCGGACGCACGCCCGGAATAAAGCCGCCCTGCTTCTTAAGGTTATCGGCCGTGTCATCGGGGTTGAACACCATGGAGGTGTAGAAGTACGCGAAGAACACGATGAGGACAACGTTAAGCACCCAGTTGAGCCAACCGGTCGAAAGCGCAGAGGCAACTGCCTGAATCCAGCCGATGCCGGGGAAGAACACGGCAATCTGAGCCGGAAAGTACAGCAGCGCCGAAGCGAAGATGATCGGCACGACGCCCGCGGTGTTGACCTTGATGGGCAGGTAGGTGGTCTGTCCACCCATCATGCGACGGCCCACGACGCGCTTGGCGTAGGAGACCGGAATGCGGCGCTGGCCGCGCTCAAGGAAAACGATCAGCGGGATAACCAGCAGGATGATGGCGCAGATGATCACCATGGTGATGATGCCACCGGCATTGCCCTCGGTGCTGGAGAAGATAGCCTGCGGCAGACCGGCCATGATGTTCGCAAAGATGATCAGCGACATGCCATTGCCGATACCGCGCTGGGTGATGAGCTCACCAATCCACATGATCAGCATGGCGCCCGCAGTGAGCGTGCCGACGACCATGAGGTCGAAGATGATCTCGGGAGCGCCGGCGCCATTAAAGCTGATGCCGAAGCTCTTAAAGAGGAAGAGGTAACCCACGGAGTTGAGGATTGCCAGAGCCAAGGTGAGGTAACGCGAATACTGCGTAATCTTAGTCTGACCGACCTCGCCCTCGCGGGCAAGCTCATGCAGGGAAGGCACGACGGCCTGGAGCATCTGGAGGATGATCGAGCTGGTGATGTAAGGCATGATGCCCAGCGAAAACACCGACACATAGCTCAACGCGCCGCCAGAGAAAAGATTCAGGAGGGCCATAGCACCTGCGGCGACCGAATTGTTATCGGTCGAGAAAAGGCCCAGCATCCCCTGGAAGGGAATGCCGGGCACAGGAACGTGCGCACCAATGCGGTACACGACGAGCATAGCTATGGTAAAAAGAATCTTTTCGCGCAATTCTTTGATGCGGAAAGCATTCTTAAGACCATTTAGCACGGCAGCTCGACCTTTCCGCCGGCGGCCTCGATCTTGGCCTGCGCAGAAGCGCTGACCTTGTCGACCTTGACCGTGAACTTCTTGGTGAGCTCACCATTGCCGAGCACCTTGACGGGCTCGAACTCGCTCTTGGTGATGCGAGCGGCCTTAAGAGCGGCACCGTCGATCACAGCGCCATCCTCGAACTTACGCTCGAGACGCTCAACGTTAACAGCGGTGTACTCGATACGACGGGGGTTGCGGAAGCCCGGAAGCTTGGGCAGGCGCATAGCCAGCGGAGTCTGGCCACCCTCGAAGCCGGCACCCTTGGTGCCGCCAGAGCGGGAACCCTGGCCCTTCTGGCCGCGGCCAGAAGTGGTGCCGTGACCCGAAGAATTGCCACGGCCGACGCGCTTACGGTTCTTGGTGGAACCGGGCGCGGGAGTAAGATCGTGAAGCTGCATTTGCTACTCCTCTACAATCTCGACAAGGTGCTTGACCTTGAAGATCATGCCGCGGACGGACTCGTTGTCAGCAATCTCGCGAACCTCGCGGATCCTGTGGAGACCGAGGGCACGGACAGTACGGACCTGGTCCTGCTTGCAACCGTTGGTGCTGCGGACCTGCTTGATCTTGATGGTGTCAGCCATGCTTAGTTCTCCTTACCGACGAACATCTCGGAGACCGTCAGGCCACGGCGAGCCGCGACGTCCTCAGGGCTGGAGAGCTCCTTGAGGCCCTCGACGGCAGCCTTGATGATGTTGAGGCCGTTGTCGGTACCGAGGGACTTGGACAGGACGTTCTTGATGCCAGCAAGCTCGAAGAGGGGACGCACAGCGCCGCCGGCGATAACGCCGGTACCCTCGACAGCGGGCTTGATGATGATGCGGCCGGCACCAAAGTGGCCGAGAACCTCGTGAGGGATGGTGCCCTGCTCGGTCACCGGCACGTGGAACATGTTCTTCTTGGCATCGAGAGACGCCTTGGAGATGGCCAGGGGCACCTCAGCGGACTTGCCCATGCCAACGCCGACGTTGCCCTTGCCGTCGCCAACGACGACGAGAGCGACGAGGCTCATGCGACGACCACCCTTGACGGTCTTCGACACGCGGTTGATGTAAACGACGCGCTCCTCGAACTCGGAGGCCTCGCGCTGCTGCTTCTGATTACGAGCCATGTGCTACATACCTCCTAGAACTCGAGACCGGCGGCACGAGCACCGTCGGCGAGGGCCTTGACGCGGCCATGGTAGATACGGCCACCGCGATCGAAGGCGACCTTGGTGATGCCGGCCTCGATGGCACGCTTGCCAACGAGCTGACCGACCTTCTCCGCAGCCTCCTTGTTCGAGGTGTGGGTGCCCTTGAACTCGGCCTCGAGGGTCGAGGCAGAGACGAGCGTCAGGCTGGAGCCCTTGCTGTCGTCGATGATCTGGGCATAGATGTTGGCGTTAGTACGGGTCACGCGAAGACGCGGACGCTCGGAGGTACCCGAGACCTTGCCGCGAACACGACGCTGACGACGCTTGAGGCCTTCCAGCTTCGCCTTATGCTTGTTCATACGTAAACTCCTAAAAAGGTTGATCTTGCCAGCACCTGACGGGGTGCTGGTCTTATGCGAGTGAGTCGGTTACGACTACTTGGCGGCCTTACCCAGCTTGCGGCGGATGTGCTCGCCAACGTAGTGGATACCCTTGCCCTTGTAAGGCTCGGGAGGACGATGGCCGCGGATCTCAGCGGCGATCTGACCGACCTGCTGCTTGTTGATACCCTTGACGTTCACGTGGGTGTTGTCGGGAACCTCGAAGGTGATGCCCTCGGGAGCCTCGACGATCACGGGGTGCGAGAAGCCCAGGGAGAACTCGAGGTTCTTGCCCTTCTGCTGCACGCGGTAACCGACGCCGGCGAGCTCGAGCTTCTTCTCGAAGCCCTCGGAAACGCCAACCACCATGTTGTGGATGAGGGCGCGGGTGAGGCCGTGGCGGGCACGGGTCTCACGCTCGTCGTCGGGACGGGAAACGGTGAGGACGCTGTCCTCGACGTTGATAGCGAGCTTCTCAAAGACATCGAGCTCGAGCTGGCCCTTGGGGCCCTTGACGACAACGTTGTTGCCGTTGACTGCCACTTCGACTCCGGCGGGAATCTGGACAGGCTTATTACCGATACGAGACACGGTGATCTCCTTTCCTTCTACCTACCGAGCGAATTACCAGACGTAAGCGATGATCTCGCCGCCGACGTTGTGCTTGCGAGCATCGCGGTCGGTCATGACGCCATGGCTGGTGGAAATAATGGCGGTACCAAGGCCACCGCGGACGCGGGGCATGTCGGCAACGCCGGTGTACTTACGCAGGCCCGGCTTGGAAATGCGGCGGATGCCGTTGATGACCTTAGCCTTCTTGGGACCATACTTAAGCGTGATGTGCAGAGTCTTCTGGGGAACGGTGTCCTCGACATCGTAGCCCTCGATGTAGCCCTCCTCGTGCAGAACACGAGCGATCTCGACGAGCTTCTTGCTGCTCGGCATGGAGACCGTGGCCTTGTTCACAGAATTAGCGTTACGGATGCGCGTAAGCATATCTGCGATCGGGTCTGTAAGGTTCATACAGATTCTCCTTCGTTCTTGATGAACACGTGCTCTTGGTTCTTCGCCGCCCTTAACGGCAAAGCCTTTTTAGCGCGTTTTCCCTGTTCCAAACTGATGCTTGAAACGCTGGTAGTGACTTACCAGCTGGCCTTCTTAACGCCGGGAAGCTCGCCCTTGAGTGCAAGCTCGCGGAAGCAGACACGGCACAGGCCGAACTTGCGGTACACAGAGTGCGGACGGCCGCAGCGCTGGCAGCGCGTGTACTCACGAGTAGAGAACTTCTGCTTGCGATTGCACTTGACGATCATCGATGTCTTAGCCACTTATATCCTCCTCACATAGAGTATTGTTCGCCCCAAGCGCCGCCCCCTTTGTGGGAACGGCGCTTATAGGGCAGGTGAACCTATTTCTTGAACGGGAAACCGAAGGCGTCCAGAAGGGCCTTGGCCTCCTCATCGGTGTTGGCGGTGGTCACGAAAGTGATGTCCATACCACGCTGGTGATCGACGGAGTCGAAGTCAATCTCGGGGAAGATGAGCTGCTCGGTGACGCCCATGGAGAAGTTACCACGGCCGTCGAAGCTCTTGGCGGAGATGCCGCGGAAGTCGCGGATACGGGGGATCGCGACGGAGGTCAGGCGATCGAAGAACTCCCACATACGGTCGCCACGCAGGGTAACCTTGCAGCCGATCGGCATACCAGCGCGCAGGCGGAAGGTAGCGATGGACTTGCGGGCACGGGTAATCATCGGCTGCTGGCCGGTGATGGCGCGCAGGTCGCGCACGGCACCGTCGATGGCCTTGGAATCGGTAGCGGCCTCGCCGACACCCATGTTCACGACGATCTTCTCAAACTTGGGGATCATCATGACGTTCTCGTACTGGAACTTGTCCTGAAGCTGCTGCTTGACCTCGTTGTTGTACTTGGTCTTCAGACGCGGCACATACTTCTCTTCTGCCATTGTTCACTCCTTCTTGGGGTTTTAAGCACGGGGCGTGGCCACGATGGGTTGTCCTCGTGCCTCCTGGCTGCATCCGCGCCGCTCATGGCATTTCGCGGTTTGGACTCGACGCAGCAGGAGCCGACAAAACAATCGGTACTATACGCGCATCGGGAGCGTATTTCCAGAAAAACCTCGTCTGCCTGCACAACTCCACAACTCCCCCGCACAAATTGATCCCTAGGGCACGGAGGAAAACAGCAGTTGCGGTGAGATAGGGACTGTTTGATGGCTTAAAAGGCTTAAACAGTCCCTATCTCACCGCAACTCATATATGGGGCGTTATTTTTGGCGCGGGAGGACCAGGTTGAGGATCACAGCAACGAGCGCGGCGACGGCAATGGAGGATCCGCCAAAAACGGTGCCAACCCATGCGGGGAATCCAGCGCCGGCAAGCGCGCCGGCCGTGCGCTCAATGCCCGTGCCAAAGGCGATAGAGAGACCCATGAGCGTGGTATCGCGCTGAGACAGGCCGTGGCGGGCAAACATGACCACACCGTTCATACCGATGGTCGCGAACACGCCAATCGTGGCGCCACCGATGACCGGCTGCGGAATAGACGTGAGCACCGCTGCACACTTGGGCAGCAGGCCCGCGATGAGCAGGATGGCAGCCGCAAGCGTAAAGACCATGCGGTTGACGACCTTGTTCTCGGCGATAATGCCCACATTCTGGCCAAAGGTTGCCGTGGGGACGCCGCCAAAAAAGCCTGACAGCATACCGACCAGGCCGTTGGCGATCAGGCCACCCGAGATCTGGCTATCGGTCGCAGGGGTATCGAGCGCAGCGGACGACACGGCGGCAAACTCGCCCATGACCTGTACTGCGTTGACAATGGCGGCAACGCCCACAACGGCGCACGCGGCCGGGTCGAACACCAGGCGATGGGCGCCCAGGGCCGGCGGGGCGAACCAGCTGGCGGTCGCGATGGCCGAGAAATCGACCATGCCCAACACCGCAGCCAAAACAAAGCCCGCGCAGATACCAGCCAGGATGCTGCCCAGCCTAAGCGCGCCCTTGCCGTAGTTGCCAGCCATAAAGGTGACGACGAACGTCACAAGTGCGACGGCCCAGTTGGTGACACTGCCAAAATCGGCCGCGCCCTCCCCGCCCGCCATGGAGGCAACTGCCACTGGGCATAGCGACAGGCCAATGACAAAGATGACGGTGCCAAGCACCGGGGCCGGGAACAGAAAGCTCACGCGCCTAAACAGCAGGCCGAAGAGCACGACGAGTGCGCCGCCGATTACTTGGGCGCCCAGCACGGCCTCAAAGCCGAGCTCAAGACCGACCGCCTTGAGCGCCGGCACGAAGGTGAAGCTCGCGCCCATCACGATGGGCAGGCCCGAACCGACGACACCTTTTATGGGGAACTGTTGAAGGAAAATGTCGAGCGCCGAGAGGACGAGCGACGCCTGGATGACAGCGGCTTCCTCTTGAGGGGTAAAGCCACAGACCGACGCGATAATGATGGCGGGCGTGACGATACCCGCGAATGCCGCCAGCACATGCTGCAGCGCATGGGGTAATACCTGCACAAACGAAACTTTTCCCGTACGCTCGAACAGGGCATCCCCTGCTGCCGACTCTGCCATTTGCGCCTCCCATACCCTAAGCAGCGGCCCCATGCCGCTCAACGGTCGGACATTATAGGGCATATGACACAGGTAGCATTTTGACCCGCAATCCTGCATCCCCCGGGGTCAAACAGCAGTTGCGGTGAAATAGTTCCTGACTGACCGCCCGTCAGGCTTATTTAGGAACTATTTCACCGCAACTCATATATGGGGATGCGATTAGCGCTTGCGGGGAACGAGTTTGGTGCGGCGCAGGTGGATCATCTCGGCGGCAATGGAGATAGCGATCTCCTCGGGGTCCTCCGCCTCGATGGCGACTCCGATCGGCAGGTGCAGCTCGTCAATTTGCTCCTGCGTAAAGCCCTCCTGCTCCAAGCGGGCGCGCACAAATGCCGTCTTGCGGCGCGAACCCAAGCAGCCCAGATAGGCGGGTTTGGCGCGCATGGCCTGAATCACCACGTCAATATCGGACTTGTGACCCGCCGTGGCCACGACCACCAGGTCGCGCGGACCGATGGGGCACAGCTCACTCAGGTTCTTGTAATCGACCAGGCGACGATCGTAGACGCCGGGCACCCATTCGGGCGTCAGCGTGCCGGCTTTCGGCGCTTTCGCTGAGTATGCAGGATGCGCGGCAGCTG
>CABPCW010000015.1 GCA_902406155.1 uncultured Collinsella sp. | reverse complement strand
GGCCGTGGCGGCCCGCGCTGCATGAGCATGCCCTTCTGGCGCGAGGACCTCTAAGTCTTTCCGTTTCCGGTGCGGTCCCCCTACAACCGCACCGGCTTCGCCCGTTAAACGGGCAACACTTAATACTTACGTAATTCATTTCTTCGAAAGGATTCGAACCATGGGTGTTAACCTCTCCGGCCGTAGCTTCCTCAAGCTCCTCGACCTCACCACCGAGGAGATCGAGTACCTGCTCAAGCTCTCCAAGAACTTCAAGGACATGAAGCGCGCTGGCGTTCCGCACCGCTATCTCGAGGGCAAGAACATCGTCCTGCTCTTCCAGAAGACTTCCACCCGTACCCGCTGCGCCTTCGAGGTCGGCGGCATGGATTTGGGCATGGGCGTCACCTACCTCGATCCGGGTTCGTCGCAGATGGGCAAGAAGGAGTCCATCGAGGACACCGCCCGCGTTCTCGGCCGCATGTATGACGGCATCGAGTTCCGTGGCTTTGCCCAGGACGACGTCGAGGAGCTTGCCGCTAAGTCCGGCGTGCCCGTCTGGAACGGTCTGACCACCGAGTGGCACCCCACTCAGATGCTCGCCGACATCCTGACCGTCCAGGAGAACTTCAACTACGACATCAAGGGCAAGACCCTCGTCTTCATGGGCGACTGCAAGAACAACGTCGCTCGCTCCCTCATGGTCGTCTGCTCCAAGCTCGGCATGAACTTCGTGGCCTGCGGCCCCGAGGAGTGCATGCCCGCTGACGACGTCATCGAGGCCTGCAAGCCCATCGCTGAGGCCAACGGCTGCACCATCAAGCTGACCACCGACGTCAAGGACGGCGTCACCGGTGCTGACGTTCTCTACACCGACGTGTGGGTCTCCATGGGCGAGCCCGACGAGGTCTGGGCCGAGCGCATCGCTCAGCTCACCCCGTATCGCGTTACCTCCGAGGTCATGGCTATGGCCAACCCGGGTGCCATCTTCCTGCACTGCCTGCCCAGCTTCCACGACACCAACACCACGATTGGCGCCGAGAAGTGCGAGCAGTTCGGCATCACCGAGCAGGAGGTCACCGACGAGGTCTTCGAGAGCCCCGCTTCCAAGGTCTTCGACGAGGCCGAGAACCGCATGCACACCATCAAGGCTGTCATGTACGCTACGCTCAAGTAAGAGCATCTAGCATCTCGCTCGGGGTGCATTGCTGCGCACCCCGAGCGCTTTTGTCTGGTAAAAATCTCGCACAGAGCGACATGCACGGCACGGAAGAGCCGCTTCGGGCGAGATCAGTAATTGATTTATGAAGGGGGGATGAGAACTATGACTGAGACCGCTAAGAAAAAGCGCGGTATGCCTTCATCGTTCACCATTCTTCTTGCTCTGCTGGCAATCGTCGCGGTTATCACCGTTATCGTCTCCGGTACGTCCGGTGGCGCGGTTACCGCTGCCCGCTTGAGCGATTTCTGCACCGCCCCGGTCAAGGGCTTCGCTGACGCTCTGCCCGTCTGCCTCTTCGTTATGATCCTCGGCGGCTTCCTCGGCATGATGACCGAGACCGGCGCCCTGGACAACGGCATTGCCGTTCTGGTGCAGAAGCTTAAGGGCAATGAGATCATGCTCATTCCCGTGCTGATGCTCATCTTCTCCCTCGGTGGTACCACCTATGGTATGTGCGAGGAGACCGTTCCCTTCTACGCCCTGCTCGCCGCCACCATGATGGCTGCTGGCTTCGACCCCATGGTCGGCGCTGCTACCGTCCTGCTCGGCGCTGGCTGCGGCTGCCTCGGCTCCACGGTTAACCCGTTTGCCGTCGGTGCTGCCGTTGACGCTCTGACTGGCGTTGGCATTGAGGTCAACCAGTCCATCATCATCGGCCTCGGTGCCGTCCTGTGGATTGTTACCACTGTTATGTCCATCCTCTTCGTTATGAGCTATGCCAAGAAGGTCAAGGCTGACAAGGGTTCCACCATCCTTTCGATGCAGGAGCTCAAGGACGCCGAAGAGGCTCACGGCAAGGCTGCTTCCGAGGTTCACAAGGAGGTCAAGCTCACCGGTCGTCAGAAGGGTGTTCTGATCGCCTTTGCCTTCACCTTCGTCGTCATGATCGTCGGCTTCATCCCGCTGGCCGACCTCAATGAGGGCGTCGCCAACTTCTTCGATGCTGGCGCTGTCTATGACGCCGACGGTAACGCCATCGTTCAGGGCTGGTCTGCCCTGATCACCGGCCTGCCCATTGGCCAGTGGTACTTCGACGAGGCTTCCACCTGGTTCTTCCTCATGGCTGTCCTGATCGGTATCATCGGCGGCCTGTCCGAGAAGCAGATCGTCAACACCTTCATCACCGGCGCTGCCGACATGATGTCCGTTGTCCTCGTCATCGCTCTTGCCCGTGGTATCTCCGTCCTCATGGCTAGCACCGGCCTCGACGTCTACGTCCTCGACGCTGCCGCCAATGCTCTGTCCGGCCTGTCCGGCGTGATCTTCGCCCCCATGAGCTTCTTGGTCTACTTCGGCCTGTCCTTCCTGATCCCCTCGACCTCCGGCATGGCCACCGTCTCCATGCCCATCATGGGACCGCTGGCTGTCAAGCTCGGCTTCTCGCCCGAGGTCATGGTCATGATCTTCTCCGCCGCCATCGGTGTCGTGAACCTGTTCACCCCGACCTCCGGCGCCATCATGGGCGGTCTTGCTCTGGCCAAGATCGAGTGGACGACCTGGCTCAAGTTTGCGCTTAAGCTCATCGTCGCTCTCTCCGTCGTCTGCGCCGTCATTCTGACCGTCGCTTGCGTGATGCTCTAAGTACCCCTTGGGTACCCCACGGAAACCATGACGATCCTATAACGGATCACCTGGTCATCGTCTGTCCGGTGGGGTAACCCCACCGGTAGACTCCTACCTTTAGCCCCCTCCCGTTCCGTGCGCGGGAGGGGGCGTACTTATGTTCCGCGGTTTTACCAAACCGCGGAACCACTCGACGCTGCGCGCCGCCCAGAACTACAATTTGTCATTCAAAAGGCAAGGCATGACCAAAAGGTCTATGCCTTGCCTTTTTCATGCCAACTTGTACGTTCTGGACGGCGCTCGCTGACTTATGCTCAACCTGCGACGCTGCCATCGTTGGTGCAAAGGTGTCAGGTTGCTTCGCGCCATTCCCTCCTCTTTCACGTCACCTTGCTCGCTCTGGCGGGCGCTCGCTGACTTATGCTCCACCTGCGATGTTTCCATTATTGATGCAAAGGGGTCAGGTTAGCTTGCACCAAAAAGGGGAAGTTGCGGTGGAATAGTTCCTGTTTGTGTGTCCTGAGGGACTAAGCGGGAACTATTCCACCGCAACTTATCGAGCGCGTGTTTGGTTGATGCCCGTTGATTGCTTGGGTGTTGGGGAGGGCTTGCTCCGTTATAATCGCCTAAGACATTAAATGGAAACGGGACGGGAGCCATACATGCGCCAGGGTTTCGACAACGCGAAGTATATCGAGCTGCAGGCCGCTCATATTAAGGAGCGCATCTCGCAGTTTGGCGGCAAGCTGTATTTGGAGTTTGGCGGCAAGCTGTTTGACGACTATCACGCGAGTCGCGTGCTGCCGGGTTTTGAGCCGGACAGCAAGTTTCGCATGCTCAAGAGCATTGCCGATGACGTTGAGGTCATCATCGCGATCAACGCGAACCACATCGAGAAGAATAAGGCCCGTGGCGACCTGGGCATTACCTATGACGAGGACGTTTTGCGCCTGGTCGACCTGTTTCGCGGCAACGGTTTTGCTGTCGCGGCCGTGGTTATCACCCAGTACGCCGGCCAGCCCGCCGCCGATGTGTTCCGTAATCGCCTGAACGCGCTCGGCATTCCCGCCAAGCTGCACTATCCCATCGAGGGCTATCCGCACGACGTCGACCTGATCGTGTCTGACGACGGCTATGGCAAGAACGAGTTTGTCGAGACTACCCGTCCGCTCGTCGTCGTGACTGCGCCCGGCCCTGGCTCGGGCAAGCTCGCCACCTGCCTGTCTCAGCTCTATCACGAGCACAAACACGGCACCGCTGCCGGCTACGCCAAGTTCGAGACGTTCCCGGTCTGGAATCTGCCCCTCACGCATCCGGTCAACATCGCCTATGAGGCCGCCACGGCCGACCTCGACGATGCCAATATCATCGACTCCTTCCACTTGGAGGCCTACAACAAGACCACGGTCAACTACAACCGTGACGTCGAGGCTTTCCCGGTGGTCCGTGCCCTGATGGAAAAGATTCTGGGGGAGAGTCCCTACCAGAGCCCCACCGACATGGGTGTCAATATGGTCGGCTTTGCCATCACCGATGACGATGCCTGTCGCGATGCCTCCAAGATGGAGATCGTCCGCCGCTACTTTTCTGCGGTCGAGGCCGTGCGCCGCACCGGCGTGGGCGATGAACAGGTTGATCGTCTCAAGCTCATTATGAAAAAGGCCGGTATCGACAAGAATTACTCGCCGGCACGCTCGGCCGCCCTTACCAGGGAGCAGCTGACGGGTGGCCCCGTAGGCGCCATGGTCATGCCCGACGGCTCCGTGGTGACCGGTAAGACTTCCACGCGCCTGGGCGCTGCGAGCTCGCTCATCATGAACGCGCTTAAGCATGTCTCGGGCGTTGACCTTGAGCTCGAGGTCATTAGCGATGAGGCGATCGAGCCTATCAGCAAGCTCAAGACGCATTTCCTGGGTAGCAAGAACCCGCGCCTGCACACCGACGAGACGCTTATGGCGCTCTCGATCACCTCGGCAACGAGCGAGACGGCGGCCCGCGTCCTTTCGGGCCTGGAGCAGCTGCGCGGCTGCGATGCCTTCTTTAGCGTGATCATCTCGCCGACGGACGAGACGGTGTTGCGCAAACTGGGCATCAACGTGTGCTGCGAGCCCAAGTTCGAGCGCCGTGGTTTCTTCCACCGCTAAGCCTGGATAAATTGGTCCGAAAGGGGCGCATCGGGTATGCATTCGGTGCGCCCCTTTTATCAACAAAGCTACCGTTTAACCTAAAATTAGCCCGTTTACCTGCCTATAAGCGATTTGGACGGTATACAATAACCCTAATTGTTTCATCCTTTTGCGGGGATGCCGCATGATGGATGTTGCCGGCCATCACGGGGTGTGCCGGTCGCGCACGGTGCAAGTGATGCCCGTGCTCGGTTTGAGGAGGCTGCCATGGCTGGCAAGGGTCGTGCGAGTGTCAACGATATGAAGCGTGTCGAGGTGCAGGTGCTGATGGAGATCGCTCAGCAATCCGAAGACAACGGCGGATTTTATGGCTTTTCGCGCAAGACGCTTGCCGAGCGTGTGGGGGTGTCTCCGTATCGCGCCCGCGCGGCAATTGAGCGCTTGGAATCCGAAGACATCATTGAGGTCGTCTCGCGCTACAGCGACGACGGCGGCCAGCTCGCAAATGGTATTTGTCTCACGGAGCGTGGCGAGTGGTATCTAGAGGGCGTCCGTGCCGGTATGCTCGTGCAGGACTTAATCAAGGACGAACTCGCCGATCGATAACAGCATGCATTCATAGTGGAAACGACGCCGCCTGGACAACCGGGCGGCGTTTTGTTTCGAGATGGAGAAATGCGATTGCACGTAAGAAAAATTGCGTGCGGCGCGCGTCGCGAGTATTACAATGAAGACCCGTAAGATGTGTATGGACAACTTCTACGGGAAGCGCAGGTAACTCAATATGACCAAGCATGTGTTCGTGACCGGCGGCGTGGTTTCGTCTCTGGGCAAGGGTATTACCGCGGCCTCGCTGGGCCGCCTGCTCAAGTCGCGCGGCTACAAGGTAACGATGCAAAAGGCCGACCCGTATCTGAACGTCGACCCCGGCACCATGAGCCCGTTCCAGCATGGCGAGGTCTTTGTGACCGAGGACGGCTACGAGTCCGATCTGGACCTGGGCCACTACGAGCGCTTTATTGACGAGAACCTGACCCGTGATTCCAACTTTACGACTGGTGCCATCTATAAGAGCCTGATCGCCCGTGAACGTCGTGGTGACTTTTTGGGCGGCACCGTGCAGGTGATTCCGCACGTCACGAACGCCATTAAGGATAAGTTCCGTCGTATTGAGGAGCAGACCGGCTCCGATGTGGTCATCACTGAGTTGGGCGGCACCATCGGCGACATTGAGTCGCAGCCGTTTGTCGAGGCCATTCGCCAGTACCGCAAGGAGGCCGGCCCCGAGAACGTCTGCTACATCCACGTGTCGCTCGTTCCCTATATCGCCGCCGCCCACGAGGTCAAGACCAAGCCGACGCAACACTCCGTCAAGGAGCTCCGCAGCTTTGGTATCCAGCCCGATATTATCGTTCTGCGTTCCGACCACCATATCGACGATGCCATCCGCGGCAAGATCGCAAGCTTCTGCGACGTCGACACCGACTGTGTCTTTACCAACGAGGACTGCGCGAGCATCTACGATGTTCCGCAGCTACTCGCCGAGCAGGACTTTGACCTGCGCATTTGCGAGCGTCTGGGTCTCGATCCGCGTGAGCGCGACATGAGTGAGTGGAACGAGTTCCTGCGCAAGCAGAACCATGCCAACCAGCACGCCGACAAGGTGAAGATCGCCGTCGTGGGCAAGTATACGCAGCTGCCCGATGCCTACCTGTCGGTTATCGAGGCCCTGCACCACGCGGGCGTGTTCTACGATCGCCACGTTGACGTGCAGCTGGTCGATGGCGAGAGCCTCGACGAGCAGAACGTCTCCGAGGTTCTGGGCGACGCCTCGGGCATCCTGGTCCCCGGCGGCTTTGGCAAGCGCGCCCTGGAGGGCAAGATCCTCGCGGCCGAGTTCGCCCGCGAGCACAAGATTCCGTATCTGGGCATTTGCCTGGGTATGCAGGTGGCCGTGTGCGAATTTGCCCGCAACGTCGTCGGCCTTGCCGGCGCCAGCTCTTCCGAGTTCGATCCGGATGGCCCGTATAGTGTCATCGACCTGATGAGCTCGCAGGAGGACGTGACCGAGAAGGGCGGCACCATGCGTCTGGGTGCCTATCCGTGCAAGCTTGCTGCCGATTCCCTCGCGCGCGAGGCCTATGGCGAGGAGCTCGTCTACGAGCGTCACCGTCACCGTTTTGAGTTCAACAACGCCTTCCGTGACCAGCTCGAGGACGCCGGTCTGGTAATCTCGGGCCTTTCGCCCGACGAGCGTCTGGTCGAGATGGTCGAGCTGCCGCGCGATGTACATCCGTGGTATGTGGCCACCCAAGCTCATCCCGAGTTCAAGAGCCGTCCGACCAACCCGCAGCCGCTGTTCCGCGAGTTCGTGCGCGCCTCGATTGGCCAGCATGAGGGCGTCGATCGCGTGCAGGTGACGCCCAAGAACCTCGCTACGGACTAAGGGTGTCGGCGAACCAAGAACATACCGAAGCTGCTCCCTCGTCGCTCACTGTGGTGGCGGGGGAGTATCTCGATTACCTTGCGGTCGAACGGGGTTTGGCGCGCAATACGATTGCGGCCTACCGTCGTGACCTGACGACGTATTGCGCCTATCTGGAGCGGGCTGACATTGCGTCTTTTGAAGATGTGAGCCGTCAGGTCGTGGAGGGCTTTGTTGCCGATCGCCGCGACGGAGGCTATTCCGACGCCTCGGTGGAGCGCGCGCTTGCTGCCGTGAAGGGCCTGCATGCCTTTTTGGTGCGCGATGGGGCCGTGGCCCAAAACCCGACGGCGGCGTTGCGCCTGCCCAAAAAGGCAGATCGCCTGCCGGAATACCTTTCGGTGGAGGATGTCTCGGCACTGCTCGATCAAGACTTTCCCGAGGGCGAGATGGGGCTGCGCGATCATGCCATCTTGGAAGTGCTTTACGGTTGCGGCTTGCGCGTGAGTGAACTGGTTGGGCTCGATGTGGGCGATATCCATATCGATGACGGGTTTGTCCTGGTGCGCGGTAAGGGCTCCAAGGAGCGTCTGGCCCCGTTGGTGGGAAGCGCGGCTCGCGCCTTGACACACTATATAGATGACGGGCGCACTCTCCTGGCCGCCCATGCTCACGGGACGGAGACCTCGGCGGTCTTTTTAAATAAGAACGGACGTCGCCTGTCGCGCCAGGCCGTGCATGCGATATGCGAGCGGTATGGGCGCCAGGTGGGGCTGGTGGGGCTCCATCCCCATACCTTGCGCCACTCCTTTGCCACCCACATGCTCGCGGGCGGTGCCGACCTGCGTGTGCTGCAGGAGATTTTGGGCCATGCCGATATTTCGACCACACAGGTCTACACGCATGTCGACCGAACGCAACTGACCGAGGTCTATCTGGCGGCGCACCCGCTGGCGCATCGTTAACACATCGCTGACCTGTATATTTATAGGTATTTGGGGACGGGCCCCAGATTGCCGTGGCGTGCTTTTGCGCGCGCATGGGCAATCTGGGGTCCGTCCCATTTTTCGCCACTTGGCGTCGCGGTGGTGGGCCGCACGTGCCTTGGGTGGGGGAGTTTGGGGGCGATGTGAACGGCATGTAAAGGGACGCAAAAATCGCCTCAAGGTCAACTTGAAGGTTGAGGTTGAAAGACGGGGTGCCACAGGTGGCATCCCGCCGTTGCTGAAAACACAACATATTGTGTTTTCGAACATATGCTCGGGGGTGTTTTACAACATATTGGGGGTGGAATAGTGGGGCGGGGTGGGGGAAGTGCCAACAGAGGGGCTCTACGCAGAAGCGGGGGGGGGGGGGGGAAGGGGTGGGGAAAGGTGTTGAAAAATGGGGCGGTTCCCCATATTATTGATGACGTCGACAGGCGGGGTGGTTCCCCGCGTACGTGCCATCTGAGTAACCGAGGGGAGGGCGCACATGGGAATGACGGGTGCATACGAGCGCAATCTCGATGCAAAAGGTCGTCTGTCCCTGCCTGCACCCCTTCGTGAGGAGCTTGGAGAGCACGTTCGCGTGTTTAAAGCCCTGGATGTCGATGCTCTGTACGTGTTCTCTGCCGAGGCCTTCGATAAGTGGGTCGAAGGACTCTTCGCGGGTCGTGAGGGCCACGAGGGTTTTAACCCGCGTGACATCAACGACCAGAAGCTCATGAGGGCGATCAACAAGCGCACCACGTCGATGGATGTGGACAGCGCGGGTCGTATCGGTCTTTCTGAGTCTCTCCGCAAGCAGGCGAACCTCGACCGCGAGGTCACGGTTGTGGGCAACTACGACCATCTTGAGGTTTGGGACCGCGCTACGGCCGATGAGGACGATGATGACGAGGCCCTGCTGGACCTCTTCTTCTCGTAAGGGCAAGGCACGAGTAACGGATGGAGCGTGGGATCTTGACACAAGAATATCGGCATGAACCTGTCATGCTCGGCGAAGTGCTTGAGTCGCTGCAGCTAAAGAGCGGCTCCGTCGTCTGCGACTGCACCCTTGGCGGTGCCGGCCATTCGGTAAAGATGGCCGCGCAGGTGGGGGAGACCGGCCTTTTGCTCGGCGTCGATCAGGACGACATGGCCCTCGAGGCCGCTGGCGCCCGTCTGGACCGCGAGGTTCCCGGCGTACCGCACCAGCTGCTGAAGGGCAACTTCGGCGACTTGGACGAGCTGCTTTGCTCGGCCGAGGTGCCCGGGGTCGATGGCTTCCTGTTCGACTTGGGCGTTTCGTCGCCGCAACTCGATATCCCTGGCAGGGGCTTTTCGTACAACGAGGACGCCCCATTGGACATGCGGATGGATCCGGGTAACAACACCTTAAACGCAGCTGAGGTCATCAACACCTATAACGAACACGACCTCGCCCGGATTCTACGCGTCTACGGCGAAGAGAAGTTCGCCTCGCAGATCGCGCGTGAGATCGTGCGCCGCCGCGAGCATGAGCCGATCGAAACCACCGGTCAGTTTGTCGAGATCATCAAGGCTGGTATCCCCGCTGCCGCTCGTCGGCATGGCGGACACCCAGCCAAGAAAAGTTTCCAGGCCATTCGCATCGAGGTCAATCACGAACTCGATGTGCTCGAGCGAGGGCTAGACGCCGCCACAAGGTGGCTCAACCCGGGCGGACGCATCTGCGTCATCTCGTATCACTCGCTCGAGGACCGTATCGTAAAGAACCACTTTAAGGAGATGAGCCAGGGGTGCACGTGTCCGCCGGAGATTCCGGTGTGCGTGTGCGGCAACGTGCCGATACTCAAGGTCATCACCCGCAAACCCCTGGTTGCCCAACCCGATGAGGTTGCGCGCAACCCTCGGGCGAGATCAGCCAAGATCCGCGTGGCGCAGCGTCTGTAGACGCGACCGTGCGATATTGGACCTCCCGCTCGCACCATAAACGAAGCTTAAACACACTACCAACGTACTCGGGATGGGAGGCGGCATATCATGGGCTACAACACTTCAAACGCAGCACTCGCCTATGATATGAGCGCCATGCCCGCCTATCGTGAGACACCGCAGGCCCCCGTTGCTCCCCGCGAGCAGCGCACGCCGCGCTTTGATGTCTACACGGGCGCGGGCCGTCAGGCAAACCAGGCGGTAAGCCCGGTTTTCATGAGCGTTCTTAAAACGTTTTGCATCATTGCGGCCATCTTCATGACGATCGGTGTCGCCCGTGTGGCGCTCGCCGGCGTTACGGCCCAGGTGCTCAACAGTAATGCCGCGCTTACCAACACGCTCGAGAAGGCGACCGATGAGAGCTCCGACCTGGAGGTCATGCATTCGGTCTATGGTGCCGACACGCGCATTCGCGACCTTGCGGGCGCTTATGGCATGGTGGAGCCCAGCGAGAGCGTTACACTTGATTTTTCGCAGGATGCAGCCGCGGGCGCCAGCTCGACCGCGACCGCTCAGTAACAAGACGGTAGCTGAGTATGACAAATGACTATCGCCGCGGCTCCGACCGGGGTCGCGGTTCTGGACGTCCCTCATCGCGGGGACGTTCTGGTTATCAAGGAACGGGTCGGCCATCTTACAACGCGAGACCGTCCTATGGCAACGACCCCGCGTCGCGTCTCCGTGGCTCGAGTGGTCCTCAAATGCATAACACCAGACCGCGCAAGAGCTCGTCGACCGAATGGCTCACGGGCACGCCGCTGCCCCGTCGCAAAGCCGTCATGGGCTTCATCGGGTTTGGCTTGGGCTTGGGCGTCCTTCGCCTTGCCGACTATCAAATCGTGGAAGCCGATAAGTTACGCGACCGCGCCGATGCACGTCGCTTGCTTGCGCAGACGCTATATGCCAAGCGCGGTACCATCTACGACCGTAACGGCAACGTGCTGACGTCGTCGGTCGAATGCCGCAACATCGCCGTGAATCCTCAGCTTATCGAGGACGTTGACAAAACGGTATCGGCGCTGGTCAAAGCAACGGGAATCGATAAGAAAACCTGTCGTGATCTCGTTATGTCCGATGGCACCTGGGTGTATATCAAACGCCAGGTGGACGAGGACGATGCCGCGGCGCTGGAGAAGAAGAACCTGCCAGGCGTGCTCTTTGAGCAGGCCATGAAGCGCGTGTACCCCTACGGCAACCTGGCATCGCAGGTGCTTGGCGTGGTAAACGTGGACAACGACGGTCTGACGGGCCTCGAAAAACAGTACAACAAGCTTTTGACCGGAACCAACGGTTCGCTGGTGCGCGAGCGGGCGAGGGACGGTAGCTATATCGCGGGCGGCGCCTATAAGAAGGTTGCCGCGGTGGACGGCGTGGACATCGTGACGACGCTCGATGTCAATATCCAGCGTGCCGCCGAGGACGCCCTGGCCGAGGCGGTCGAAAAGACCAAGGCCAAGAATGGCTCGGCCCTGGTCACCGATCCCACGACGGGCGAGATTCTGGCGGCATGCTCGTATCCGACATATGACCAGACCGATCTGGAAAACGCCAAGACCGAGGACATGAACTTGCGCCTGGTTACCGATGCCTACGAGCCCGGCTCGGTCTTTAAGACGCTCGTGGCCGGTGCCGGCTTCGACTTGGGTGCCGTGCGTTCGAGCACGTCGTTTGAGGTGCCGGCGAGCATTAAGGTCGGCGACGACACCGTTACCGACGCCGATAAGCGCGACTACACCATGACCATGGACGTGCGTGAGATGATGCGCCGTTCGTCCAATGTGGGCTTTGTCCTGGTGGGACGCAAGATCGGTGCCGATGATTTTGCCACCTATGTGGACAAGTGGGGTATCGGTCATAGCTCCGGTGTCGATTTTCCGGGTGAGAGTCTGGGCATCGTCAAGGAGCGCGACCAGTACGACGGCGCCACGCTGGGTTCGATGAGCTTTGGCCAGGCGCTGTCCGTCTCGCCGATTGAGGTCGCACGTGCCGTGGGCGGCATCGCGAACGGCGGCGTGATGATGACTCCGCACTTCTATAAGTCCAGCAAGGGCGATGAGAAGGACTGGGGCGAAGGCGAGCGTGCGATTTCGGAGGACGCTGCCGCCCAGGTGACATCGTGCATGCAGACGGTCGTGTCCGAAGGCACGGGCGTTGGCGGTGCGGTCGATGGCTATGACGTGGCGGGCAAGACCGGTACGGCCGAGCGTGCTGACGAGAACGGCGGTTACCTCAAGGAGAACTACATGTCGTCCTTTATGGGCTTTGCGCCGGCGCAATCGCCCAAGGTGCTGTGCTATATCACACTCGATGGAACGCCGAGTGGCTCGGATGCCGCCGCGGTGCCATTCCAGTCCATTATGGCCAACGCGCTCGACGTGCTGGGAATCCCGCGCACGAAGTAGGGGGTTACAATCTTGAGCGTGGTCTGCCGTTTGATCTGAAGGGTGTTCACATGCCCTGCACCACGCGCGCATGGCACTGGGATACAATACGCCGATAGCATTATTAGGTTTACAGGGGAGCTGCAATGATAGAGATCGCCGTCAACAACCTCGCGGCCTCAACGGGGGCCCGAACCGTGACGGAAGAAGTCGATCGGGTATGCCGCGGGTGCGTTATCGACTCGCGTCAGGTCGAGGAGGGGACGATCTTTGTCGCCTTCCCCGGCGAAAAGGTCGACGGCAATGATTTTGCCTCCCGTGCCATCGAGTCGGGTGCCGGTGCCGTCGTGATGACGCGCGAGCCCGATGCCGAGCTGGTTTTGTTGGCGCAGGACAAGGGATGCGCCATCTTGCTGACCGACGACCCCGAGGAGTTCTTGCTGCGCCTAGCGCATGTTTATCGCTTGGAGCTTGGCTGCCTGGTCGTCGGCATTACCGGTTCGATTGGCAAGACGACGACCAAGGACGTGCTCGCCGCCGTGCTCGCCAAGCGTTATCGCGTTTGGGCCACGAAGGGCAATTTCAACAACCTGATCGGCATGCCGCTCACGGTGCTTTCCGCTCCGGCCGATACCGAGGTTCTGGTGCTCGAGATGGGTATGAACCATTTTCATGAGATTGAGCGCCTGTCCCAGTCTGCCAACCCCAATCTTGCCATTGTGAGCAAGATTGGAACCTCCCACATCGGTATCCTGGGCAGCCGCGAGAACATCGCCCGCGCCAAGTCCGAGATTGTCCAGGGCATGTGCGCCGCCGGCGACTTCTCGCCGTTGCTGGTTTTGGGCGGCGAGGACGACTTTACGCCGTTCATTCGCGATACGTTCGCTCGGCCTGCGGGCATTGACGTGATGCTGGCCGGTGTCTCGGACGACGACGAGGTCCGCGCACGCGACATTCGCGTCGACGACGAGGGCCATCCGGTCTTTACGCTCGACTTTGGTCAGGGCGACACGGTCGATACCATGCTGGCCATTCCCGGTGTGCAGTCCGTGCCCAATGCCGTCAAGGCCGCCGCGGTCGCCTATCGTCTGGGCGTGACGCCCGAGCAGATCGATGCTGCCTTTAGGGGCCTTACGATCACCGGTCACCGCCAGGAGATCAAGCGCGCCAAGAGCGGAGCACGCATCATCGACGACTCCTACAACGCCAGTGCCGAGTCTATGGCTGCCGGCCTCGATTTGCTGTGCTCGCTTATCTGTGACGGTTCGCGTATGGCGATCTTGGGCGAGATGGGCGAGATGGGCGACGAGGCTCCCCGCATGCATGAGCTCGTGGGCGCTTATGCCGCCGCCAAAAAGCTCGACATGCTCGCGTGCGTCGGCGGCGAGCTGGCTCAGCTCATGGCCGATGCCGCACGTATGATGGGTATGGATGAGGACCGCATCCAGGTGTTCTCCGATTGTCAGCAGGTGCTCGACCGCATGGGCGGCGCGCTTGAAAATCATGATGTTGTATTGGTCAAGGGTTCCCGTTTTGTTGAGCTCGACCGCTTTGTGGAAGGTGTGTGCTAGCCCATGTTCGGCAATCCCTCGTATCCTACGTATCAGGCCTTTTTGGGACTTGGCATCGCTGCCGCCATTGGGTTGCTGCTTATGCCGTGGTGGATCAAGCTGCTGAAGGTCGAGGGTATCGGCCAACAGGTCCGAGCCGACGGCCCCAAGCGTCATTTGATTAAACAGGGTACGCCCACCATGGGCGGCGTCATCATCCTTGTCGCGATCTCGCTGACCTGCCTGCTGATGGGCAAGCTCACCACCGAGCTCGTGCTCGTGCTGCTTGCCACGCTGGCCACCGGCGTTCTGGGTCTCATCGACGACCTGACCTCCGTCACGCATGGTCGCTCGCTCGGTCTGACGCCTCACGCCAAGATGATCGGTCTGACCATCATCTGCGTCACTTTTACCGTGCTCGCCGTCAATTGGTGCGGCGTCGCCCCCGAGATTCGTTTTCCCGGCGGCCTGACGATTGACCTCGGTGTTCTTTCGACCACCATCTGCGGCCTTTCGTTCCCGTGGCTCTACATTGTATTTTGCTGGCTGATGATCGCCGGTCTTTCCAATGCCGTGAACCTGACCGATGGTCTGGACGGTCTTGCCGGCGGCACTTCCATGATCGCCATGCTCGCCATGGCCGCCATGGCGTTTTTGCACGGTGACGTGAACCTGTCCATCTTCTGCACGGCGTGCGCCGGTGCCTGCCTGGGCTTTTTGTGGTTCAATTGCTACCCGGCGAGCATCTTTATGGGCGATACCGGCTCGCTTGCCCTGGGTGCCGCGTTTGCCTGCACCTCCATCATGACCAACACCGAAGTCGTTTCCCTCATCATCGGCGGTCTGTTTATCGTCGAGACTCTGTCGGTCATGATCCAGGTCGTCTATTTCCACTTTACGCACAAGCGCGTCTTCCTTATGGCGCCCATTCATCATCATTTCGAAAAGAAGGGCTGGGCCGAGACCAAGGTCGTTATCCGTTTTTGGATTATCGCCGCGGCCTTTGGCGCCGTTGGCCTCGCCCTGTTCTTCCAGTTGGGATAGTGGTCTTTCATGCCTCTTGCTGATGTCTTTAGCCTGCTTGTTTTGGGGCAGGGTAAATCCGGTCTCGATGTCGCCCGTTGGGCGTTGGCTCACCCCGAGCGCGTGAGCGCCACGACCGTGTATGGCGGCGGTACCTCCGAGCCCAATGACGCCACACGTGCGCTCGAGGCGCAGGGCGCGTCGTTTGTCTACGGCACCGAGCAGGTCGAGGGTGCCTATGACGTGTGCGTGACATGCCCGGGAATCTCGGAGTTCTCGGCTTTCTTTAAGGCCGGGCGTGAGCATGCCGCTCAGATTATGGGCGAGCCCGAGTTTGCCTATCGCCTGTCTCCCCAAAATTGGATCGCCATCACGGGCACCAACGGCAAGACAACTACCACGTCGCTGACCGATTATCTGCTCAAGGCCGCCGGTGAAGCCAGCGTGGCCGTCGGCAATATCGGTGAGCCGCCGGTGAACGAGATCGACGGCCGCGCACACAATGAGTGGTTTGTGGCTGAGCTGTCGAGTTATCAGATTGCTACGACCGCCGAGCTCCATCCTCGCGTGGCGGTGCTGCTCAACATCACGCCCGACCACCTGGGCTGGCACAAGAGCCACAAGAACTATGCGCTTGCCAAGATCAAGTTGTTCGAGAATATGGTCGACGACGACCTCGTGGTTATCGACGTTGAGGATGCCGGCATCCATGAGTTCGATGAGTACATCTATACGCCGGGTCGCCGCATCTGCAAGGTCGCTTTTGACGAGCCCGAGGGTGCAGACGCCGCCTTTGTGCGCGACGGCAAGATGGTCGTCCGCCTGAAGGGCGTCGAGACTCAGCTTGTCGCCACATCCGAGCTCAAGATCTCGGGCCATCACAATGTCATCAATGCTTTATGTGCCGCCACGGCTGCTCTGGCCGTCGGTGCCGATCCCGAGGGCATTTGCCGCGGTTTGGCATCGTTCCAGCCGCTCGAACACCGCGTGGAACCCTGCGGCGAGATCGATGGCGTGCGCTATGTCAACGATTCCAAGGCAACGAACACCGATGCGGTCGAAAAGGCCCTGACGGCGTTTCCCGACGACGATGTGATTTTGCTGCTTGGCGGCCACGACAAGGGTACGCCGCTTGCGGACTTTGCCCGCGTCGTTATGGACAACGTGCGCTCGGTCGTTTGCTTTGGCGATGCGCGCGAGCGCTTTACCGCCGCTATGGACGAGGCCGATGTCGATGGTGACGTGGATATCGCCCAGGCCGATGATCTGCGCGATGCCGTTGACGTTGCCCGCTCGCTCTCGAGCCGCGGCGACGTGATTCTGCTTTCGCCCGCTTGCTCTTCGTTTGACGAGTTCTCGGGCTACGAGGAGCGCGGTCGCGTGTTTAAGGACTACGTTGCCCAGCTTGCCGCAGCAGCGAAATCGCAAACGGAATAGGGGTTGCCGGTGAGAGAGGAGAGCCCCCGAAGTGATATGAGGAGGCCCGACTCGGACCGTGCTTCCTCGCTGCGTAGCACGCCGCGTTCCGGACGCGGCGGGCAGACGTTCAGTGAGCGCTATATTGCCGGCGTCCCCGCCCGCATCATGCGCCCCCGTTTGATATTTATGGCCTGCCTGTTTAGCTTGGTTTGCTTCGGCTTGCTGATGGTGTACTCGGCATCTTCGGTCGAGGCGCTGCACGAGAATGGTTCGGCGACGTTTTTCCTGTTTCGACAGGCCGCGTTTGCCGGAGTTGGCGTGCTGGCTATGGTTGCCATCGTGCGCGTCTTGCCGGACAGTTGGTTTGGGGAAGACGTGCTCAGGATCTTCCTCATGGGCATGATGGGGCTACTGGTTCTGGTGTTTTTTATGGGTAGCGGCAGTCGTGGCGCCACGCGCTGGCTCAACATCGCCGGTATTCAGTTCCAGCCGTCTGAGTTTTTAAAGCCGTTCGCCATCGCGTATTCGGCAATCATGCTCGACCGTATCTTTTCGCCCGGCGGCAACATCAACGAGTTTCTTCGCAAGATGGGCGGCTACCTGGGAATTTCGCTCTTCCTGATCTTTGTTCAGCCCGATTTTGGTACCGTTCTGATCATTTTGTTGACCCTCATATGCATGGCGTTGTTTGCGGGATTGGACCCCAAATATATCGTTTGGACGGTCGTTGCCGGCATCGCCGTCATTGCGATTGCCCTTATCGCCGAGCCGTATCGTATGACGCGTGTCCAGGTTGCTTGGAATCCTTGGGCAGACGAATATGGTGACGGCTATCAGGCCACGCTTGCCATCATGGCGTTTGCCTCGGGCGGACTGTTCGGCCGTGGTATCGGCAACTCCACCATGAAGTACTCGTATTTGCCCGAGGCGCACAACGACTACATCTTGGCTATTATCGGCGAGGAAGTTGGCTTTATCGGAACCGTGCTGTTCTTCTTGGTGTTTGCGATGTTGATCTACTCGGCGTTTCGCATTGCCGAGCAGGCGACTGACCGTCGCGGAGCACTTATGGCATCGGGTTCCGCGGTCATACTTGCGGTGCAGTTTTTGATCAACGCGCTGGGCATTCTCAATGTGTTTCCCATGACGGGCAAGCCGCTGCCGTTTATTAGCTACGGCGGCTCGTCGATTATTGTGTCGCTTATGCTCGCCGGTCTGATCCTGCGCGTTTCGTATGAGAGCGCCCGTCGCGATGAGTACGACCGTCGCCGCGAGAGCTTTGCCGTTATGGATGAGAGTACCGCCGGCGTGCCCCACGTGCGTGGCGAGCGATCTTCGCGTAACGGCTTTACCGTCCTGGATGGCTCTGCGACCGAGCCGGCGGCCCGTCCGCGTCAGCGAACAGCGCCGCAAGGTCGTCCGCAGCGCCCCACTCCTCGCAATGCGGGCGGCGGATATAATCGAATCGATTTGAATTCGGACCCGTCGGCGCGTTTGCGCACCGATGACCAGGGGCCGCGTGTACGAAGGGATTACCATGACCGATAAGATGACCGTTGCTATTGCAGCTGGCGGCACGGCAGGACATATCAACCCCGCGCTCGCCTTGGCCGAGGAGCTGCGTGACCGCGGTCATCACGTTGTGTTCGTGGGCCAATCGCGCAAGCTCGAGGGTCGTCTGGTTCCCGAGGCCGGATTCGATTTTGTGCCCATCACGGTTACGGGCTTCGATCGCTCCCGTCCTTGGACGGCGCTGACCTCGCTGTGGCGCGTCAACAAGGCGAAGCGTGCGCTTGCCCGTCACTTCTCTAAGGTCGGTAAGCCCGATGCCGCTATCGGCTTTGGTGCTTACGTTGAGGTCCCGCTGCTGGGCTGGTGCAAGGACGCCGGCGTTCCGTATCTGCTGCACGAGCAGAACTCTGTTCCGGGCCTGGCCAATAAGATGATGAACTCACATGCCGCCTGCGTGTGCATTTCGGTACCTGCGGCCCGCGCGGTCTTTGAGCGCGAGGGCGACCCCGACCATGTGCTCATGACGGGCAATCCCGTGCGTCGTTCGGTGATCGAGGGCGATCGCGCCCGCGGCCGCAAGACGCTCGGTGTGCCCGAGGACGCGACGCTTCTGCTCGTCTTTGGTGGTTCGCTCGGTGCTCAGCATCTCAACGAGCGTGTTGCCTCGCTCAAGGGTGAGCTGCTGACCCGCGAGAATCTCTACATTTTGCATTCGACGGGTGCCGACGGCTTTGAGGAGACCGAGCGCGCTTTGGCGCTGACGCCCGAGGAGGCGAAGCGCTATCGTGTCCAGCCCTACATCGACAACATGGGCGATATGCTGGCTGCGGCCGATCTGGTGCTCTCGCGTTCCGGTGCCTCGAGCGTGGCCGAGATCGCCGCGCTTGCCGTGCCCTCGGTACTCGTGCCGTATCCGCACGCCACGGCCGACCACCAGACCACGAATGCGCGCTACCTGGTCGACGCCGGTGCCGGCGTGCTATGCGCCGATACCGATATCGATGCCCCAGCCTTTGCCGACGAGCTGCTGCACCTGATCGATGACGCTGCGGCGCGTGATGCCATGCGTCAGGCGGCGCGTGGCTTGGGCCAGGACCGTGCCGCCGCACTTTTGGCCGACGCGGTAGAGGGATTGCGTTAGTTAGACGGGATATCGCCGGTCGCCCTCGCGCGGATGCGGTAGGTGCGGTACAGTTAACGGGTTACAGGCAGTGTTTACGCAAGGAGTACACGAGCACATGGCTGATTCCCAGACTGCAACCTCCGCGCCCGAGTTCAAGAGCGCCCACTTTATCGGTATCGGTGGCGCCGGCATGAGCGGCATCGCCCTCGTCCTGCACGAGCGCGGTTACACCGTTACCGGCTCCGACCTTAAGACGTCGCGCTATATTCGCCAGCTTACCCGCGCCGGCGTGAAGGTCCACGTGGGCCACGAGGCTGCGACGATCGACGAGGTCAAGCCCGACGTGGTTGTTGTCTCCACCGCAATTCCCGAGTCCAACCCCGAGCTCGTGCGTGCCCGCGAGCTCGGTATTCCCGTGTGGCCCCGTGCCAAGATGCTCTCGGCCCTGGGCCACGGCTACACCACCATCGCCGTTGCCGGCACGCACGGCAAGACCACGACGTCTTCGATGTGTGCCACGATGCTCGATCGCATGGGTCTGGACCCCAGCTTTTTAATCGGCGGCATCGTCGAGGGCTACGACACCAACGGCAAGAACGGCTCGGGTGATTACTTTGTCGCCGAGGCGGACGAGTCCGACAGCTCGTTCCTGTTCCTGAACCCCAACGTGGTCATCGTGACCAACGTCGAGGCCGACCATCTCGATCACTACTCGGGCATCGAAGAGATCGAGGCCACCTTTGCCAAGTTTATGGGGCTGGTGGGCGAGGACGGCACCGTCATCGTTTGCGGCGAGGACCCGCATCTGGTCGAGCTTGCCAAGTCGACGGGCCGTCATGTGCTTTCCTATGGCTTTGCCGAGAACAACGACATCGTCTGCGTACATCCGGATGTCAAGGGCATCCAGAGCGACTTTATCGTTCGCTTTGAGGACGGCACCGAGCACGCTGTCGAGATTAAGAGCAACCCCGGTCGTCACAACATGCTCAACGCCACGGCCGTCTTGACCGTCGCCCATGTCCTGGGCCCCGATATCGACGCCGCCGCTAAGGCACTTTCGAGTTTTGAGGGCGTCCGCCGCCGCTTTACCCACGTGGGCGATATCGACGGCATCACGGTGGTTGACGATTACGGCCATCATCCCACCGAGATCAAGGCGACGCTCGCTGCTGCCTCTTCGCTGGGCTACAAGCATGTCGACGTCGTGTTCCAGCCGCACCGCTATTCGCGCCTGCAGGCTCTGTGCGATGACTTTGCCGATGCCTTTGCCAACGCCGACAAGCTGCTGCTGATCGATGTGTTCTCCGCCGGCGAGATGCCGATTCCGGGCGTTACCTCCAAGATGCTCGCAGATACCGTTCGCGCCAAGCACCCCGGCAAAGAGGTCGTGTACTGCTCCAGCCGTCTTGAGCTCAACCAGGAGCTTGAGAAGCTCGTGGGCGAGGGCGACCTGCTGCTCACCATGGGTGCCGGCGACGTTACGACCGTTGGCCCCGAGTTCATCGAGTATTTGACTGCCAAGAAAGACGCTTAACCCCTATGGGTCTGTTTAACGCCGTCATGGCGCTTTCGGGCATGATCGACACGGACGTGGTCGAGGACGAACGTCTTGCGCGCCATACAAGCTATCGTATCGGCGGCAAGGCCGACCTCTTTGTGACGTGCCATAGCTACCATGCCCTGCGTCGCGCCGTGGCGGTGCTTGACCGCGAGCAGGTGCCGTGGGTGATTATCGGCAAGGGGTCCAACCTGTTGGTTGCCGATGCCGGTTATCGCGGCGCCGTTATTTCGCTGGGACGTGAGTTTCAGCGCACGGTTGTTGCCGAGGACGGCTGCACGCTGACCGTTGGTGCGGGCGTGATGTTCGCGCGTTTGGTCAACGATGCCTTGTCGCGCGGGCTTTCGGGCCTTGAGTTCGCGGTCGGTATTCCCGGTTCGGTCGGCGGCGCCGTGTCCATGAACGCAGGTACGCGGACCGAGTGGATCGGCTCCCTTATCGAGGACGTGGTCACGTTTGATCCGGCGTCCGGTATTAAGCACTATGCAGGGTCCGAGATCGCTTGGGGGTATCGCGAGTGCAGCCTGCCGCGTAACGAGATCATTCTCGAGTGCGTGCTTAAACTCAAGCCCGCGCCCAAGGCAGACATTCGCGAGCGCATGGAGCGGTACCTGACGCGCCGCAAGCGCACGCAGCCCATGGGCCGTGCATCCTGCGGATCGGTCTTTCGCAACCCGCCCGACGCAAGCGTGGGCAAATTGATTGAGGATTGTGGATTAAAGGGTTTTTCGGTTGGCGGTGCGGAAGTTTCGCCCGTACACGCTAATTTTATCGTTAATAACGGAACCGCCTCGGCCGACGACGTGGCCGCGGTTATTAGGCATGTGCACGGAAAGGTGAGGGAGGCGTATGGCATCGAGCTCAGACCGGAAGTTAAATTCCTCGGCTTCTAGAGCATCGAAACCAACCTTCCGCCGCGCCGGAGGGCGTTCCGGCGCACCTGCCCAGCCTCAACATAAGCCCGCCATGCCCTCCAAGTCTGTTGGGCCCGTTCGTCCTGCCAAGCGCCCGGTCGTCGGCTCGCAGCTGGGGGGACGCCCCACTTCTAAAAAGACGAGTCGTCCGGCTTCGCGTCCTTCGGTGACGCCCAAGCCGGCGATGGGCACCAAGACCTCTCGACCCATGGCGACGCCCAAGCCTTCGCTGGGAGCTCGTGCGCCGCATGCCAGCCGTACGTTGGCTGGCGCTAAGCCGCGTTCACTGACATCGGTGCCCGCCGCCAAGGCGTCTTCGGCAAAAAAGGGCATCAATCCTCTGTCATCGTTGGGTGCCATGGCAAGCAAGGCGACCGACGCCGCTTCTGCCATTAAGGGTAAGGGCAAGATCGCGGGCGGCATCCTGGCAGCCGTGGCCGTACTTGCCATTATTGCCATCGTCGTCATCAACTCTGGTCTGTTTGCCGCCACCGATATTCAGATTCATGGCAGCGAGCATGTGACCAAGCACGACGCCATGCAGCTCATCAATCTTCCCGAGAATACGTCGCTCTTTAACGTGGATCCCGATCAGATCACCGAGGGCCTCAAGCAAAACCCGTGGGTCTCGGGCGTGGATGTCCAGCGCCAGTTTCCCCATACGCTTATCATCACGCCGACGGAGCGTAAAGTTATCGCCATTGCGTATATCAGCTCCGACGACCTTGCCTGGGCTATCGGAGACGATGACACTTGGATTGCTCCGCTGTCGACGTCTGTCGAGGTGGACGACCAGGGGAACGTCATTACATCGGGGGAGGGTGCCAACACCCTGACCGGCATCGATGCGGCCCTGGCGCTTGCCAAGCACTACGGCGCCGTGCTGTTGACTGACGTCTCGGCCGATGTCGCACCGGTTTCGGGTCGGGCGGTGAGCTCCAAGGCCGTCAAGGCCGGCCTGGATTACGCACGCGGTTTTTCGAGCGAGTTCTTGGACCAGGTGAAGGATATTTCCACGCCTTCCGTTGAGGCTATCTCGGCAAATCTCGACAACGGCGTCGAGGTGTCGCTGGGCGATTCGGATGATATCGCCAAGAAAGAACGCATCGTGACCAAGCTACTTTCGCAGGTAGAGGGCGTAACTTATATTAATGTGCGCTCTCCGGGCAACTACACGTTTAGGAACGCACCGACCGCCTAGCATCCTAAATGGCTTTGTTGAGGGGCCATACCACGCCGTTTATCTGGTTTGTTTGGTTTTCACGGTCAATTATTTGACTGATACGTTCATAATGTGCAAACATAATACGGTTTACCTTTGCATTTACTTTCAACCTGAAGGTTAATGTGCGCAGGGGTCAACCCATGCTTTGGCTATAACCTTTGTTCGGAGGACCGACATGCACGAGACAGAGATCAACAACTACCTTGCCGTCATTAAGGTGGTCGGCGTCGGCGGCGGCGGTACCAACGCGGTCAATCGAATGATCGAAGAGGGCATCCGCGGCGTCGAGTTTGTTGCCATCAACACCGATGCTCAGGCGCTCGCGATCTCTGATGCCGATATCAAGGTGCACATCGGCACCGACCTTACCCGCGGCCTGGGCGCCGGCGCCAACCCCGAGGTTGGCCGCAAGGCTGCCGATGAGTCCCGCGACGATATCGCCGAGGCGCTCGCTGGCGCCGACATGGTGTTCATCACCTGCGGCGAGGGCGGTGGCACCGGTACCGGCGCCGCTCCCATCGTTGCCGATATCGCGATGAACGAGGTCGGCGCGCTGACCGTCGCCGTCGTGACCAAGCCCTTCACCTTCGAGGGCCGCAAGCGCAAGAAGAGCGCCGAGGAGGGCATCAAGACCCTCTCCGATTGCGTCGACACCATGATCGTTATCCCTAACGACAAGCTGCTCGACATCGCCGAGAAGAAGACCACGATGCTCGAGGCGTTCGCGATTGCCGATGGCGTCCTTTCCCAGGGCACCCAGGGCATCACCGACCTCATCACCGTCCCGGGTATCATCAACCTGGACTTCGCCGATGTTAAGACCATCATGAAGCAGGCTGGTACCGCCATGATGGGTATCGGTACCGCTTCTGGGGACACCCGTGCCGTCGACGCTGCCCAGCAGGCTATCTCCAGTCCGCTGCTCGAGAGCTCCATCGATGGCGCCACGCGCGTCCTGCTTTCCATCGCCGGCTCCAAGGATCTGGGCATCCAGGAGATCAGCGACGCCGCCGACGTTGTCGCCAATGCCGTCGACCCTGAGGCCAACATCATCTTCGGTACCGTTGTTGACGAGTCCCTGGGCGACCAGGTGCGCATCACCGTTATCGCTACGGGCTTCTCCGACTCCAACGTCAACCGTCAGGACGAGCTCTTCGCTGCTCAGCAGTCCCAGAGCAAGGCCGCTGCTTCTGCCGAGCCGCAGCGCACCGCTCCGGCTGCCAGCCCCGCTCAGGCTGCCCCGACTCGCAACGTCGGTGGTACCGAGCTGCCCAACTTTGGCAACGACCAGTTTGAGCTTCCCGACTTCCTCAAGCGCGGCAGTTTCTAGTTCGTTTTTCTTAACGACCTGCATGGGGTGCGTCCGATTGGGCGCACCCCTTTTTGTTGTGTTTCGTCTTTGTAAACGAAAGCCTCCAATCTCCTTACGTTCCCTTTACGTTTGGTTCCTACCGCTGCGGGTATCCTTTTGATGAAGTATGGCAGCCGTATGACGCGGACTGCTGCGGCGTCGCCGCGATACTTGTGTTATTAGGAGGCTTTAGTATGGCAGCACGTGCGGACAACGTTTCGCGTGTCGACCATGATGGAGTTACGTTGGTAGAGGGCGCGACGCACGATGTTCGCTTTGCCTTTACCGAGCGCACCGGTGGCGTTTCCGAAGATGCGTACTCCTCGCTCAATCTGGGCTCGCATGTAGGCGATGACCCCTTTGCCGTTCAGGAAAATCGTCGCCGCGTACTCGGGGCCATGGGGGCCGCCGAGTGCGAGCATAATTTGCTCGTGCCCAATCAAGTACATGGTGACCATATAGTTACGGTGACCTCGAACGGCGCCGACGATCTTGAGGCTGTTCGCGAGCAGATTGCCGAGGGCTGCGATGCCATCGTCTGTACGGCCCATGAGGTACCCGTGCTGCTCTGCTTTGCCGATTGCGTTCCCGTGGTGCTGGTTGCTCCCAACGGTTTTGCCGTGGTGCATTCTGGCTGGAAGGGTACGATTGCGCGCATTTCCGCCAAGGCGTGCCAGGCGCTCTGCGAGGCGGCTGGTTGCAATGCGAGCGATGTTTCTGCCTATATCGGTCCCCATATCCTGGGTGACGAGTACGAGGTTTCCCAGGAGCTCATGGGCCGCTTTGCCGCCGAGTTCTCGTGCATCGATGCGGGCGCTTCTCGCATGCTCGATCTATCTGCTGCCATTCGTGAGGCGCTGGTAGATGTCGGTGTCGATGCGGATGGGATTGTGGATACCCAGCTTTCGACCGTGCGTCAGAACGACCGCTTTTATTCCTACCGCAACGAGGGCGGCACCTGCGGGCGCCATGCTGCGATCGGCGTGATGCTATGAGAAAGATTGTATCGGTCCTGAGCGCCGCGGTGCTCACGCTCACGCTGTGTGCCTGCTCCTCGGGCTCTTCTACGTCTTCTATCACCGTGGCCGGCTCGACCACCTGCCTTCCCATTGCGGAGATCGCGGCCGAGGGCTTTAAGGAGGAGACCGGCACCGACGTGCTGGTTTCTGGCCTGGGCTCATCTGCTGGCATCGAAGCCGTTAGCGCCGGCACCGCCGATATCGCCAGCTCCTCTCGTGGCCTCAACGCCGATGAGCAAGACCTGGGCCTGACGCCTATCGTTATCGCACACGACGGCATCGCGGTCATCGTGAACGACGACAACCCGGTCGATAACCTCTCGACTGAACAGCTCCGCGATATCTATGCGGGCAAGATCACCAACTGGAAAGAGGTCGGTGGCGAGGACTTGAAGATTCAGGTTATTAACCGCGATGAGGCTTCCGGTACGCGTGAGGCTTTCCGCACCATCGTGATGGACGGCGCGCCGTTCGATCGCCGCTCGGCTGTTCTTTCGGGTACGGGCCAGGTACGCGATGTCGTGTCTCGCTCTCGCGGTGCTATTGGCTACATCTCGCTGGGTTTTGTCGAGAGCCTCAACGCCAAGACTTCGGTCAAGGCCGTCTCGGTTAATCACGTCGAGGCGTCCGAGAAGACAGTCGCGAGTGGCGGTTATCCCATCTCCCGCGACCTCTATTTCTTTGTGAAGGGAACGCCTTCGCAGCAAGCGCAGGATTACATCGACTACGTGACGTCCGAAAAGATGGACAAGCAGATTCGCGAGGCGGGCTTTATTCCCGTCACCAACGACGGAAAGGGGAGTGAGTAGCGTGGAAGCACGGGAAACCCCCCAGATTGAACAGGAGACCCAGGCGCCCAAAAAGCGTGAGTTGGCGTTGGTGTCGCGCGGCACCTATCTTAAGGAGAAGGCGCTGCAGTGGATCTTCTTTGCCTGCGCGTTCTTGGCGGTCGTCACCGTCATCCTGATTTTTGTCTTTACCACGTACTCGGCGCTGCCCGTCTTTACCGATATAGGCCTGGCGGACTTCTTTAGCTTTACGTGGGCGCCCTCCGAGGGCCACTACGGCATCATGTCGCTGCTGGCCGGCTCAGGTCTGGTGACCGTCGGTGCCCTTGCCATGGGTGTGCCCCTGGGTGTGGGCACAGCTGTGTATCTGGTCGAGATTGCCAGCAAGCGCGTGCGCAAGCTCATCAGCCCTGCCGTCGACCTGCTGGCGGGTATTCCCTCCATCATCTACGGCTTCTTCGGCATGATCATCATCCGCCCGTTTATTGCGCAGCTGACCGGTGGCCTTGGGTTTGGTGCCCTGACGGCGTGGTTCGTGCTTGCCATCATGATTGTCCCCACGATCACGACACTCACCATCGATGCCCTTAACTCCATCCCCATGGGCATCCGCGAGGCATCCTATGCCATGGGTGCCACCAAATGGCAGACCATCTATAAGGTCGTGCTGCCCGCAGCCAAGCTGGGTATCGTGGACGCCATCGTGCTGGGCATGGGTCGCGCTATCGGCGAGACCATGGCCGTGCTTATGGTCGTGGGTAACGCTCCGGTCATTCCGGATAGCATCTCGAGCCCCATCTCGACGCTCACGAGCCAGATCGCGCTCGACATGAGCTATTCCTCGGGTCTGCACCGCTCGGCGCTGTTTGGCATGGGCGTGGTCCTGTTTATCATCTCCGCTGCGCTGGTGGGCATCGTCCGTCTGATTTCCAAGAAGAAGAGGGGGTAGGCTATGTCCGATTCCGTTGACACGACGGTCGATACGACCTCGTCGCGCGAGCGCATCAAGCGTGCCCTTTCCCACGGCAAGAAGGGTCGCATCAACAAGGACCTGTCCAACAAGATCATGCTTGGCGTGTTCCGTGCCGCGGCATACATCACCACGCTGGTGCTGGTCGCTATCATCGCCTACGTGGTCATTAACGGCCTGCCGCATATCTCGCTCGACTTTATCTTCGGTTGGCCCCAGGGCGTCAACGCCGAGGGCGGCATTTGGCCGACGATCGTCTCGACCGTCTATGTGACGGCGCTCGCCATGCTCATCTGCACGCCGGTTGCCGTCCTGGCAGCCGTCTATCTGGCCGAGTACGCCAAGCAGGGCAAGGTCGTCGACATCATTCGTTATGCTGCCGATGCCCTGGCCTCGGTGCCCTCCATCGTTATGGGCCTGTTTGGCTACGCCTTGTTTGTCGAGGCCATGGGCCTGGGTCTTTCGATGGTCTCTGCCGCTCTGGCACTTGCGCTCTTGATGCTTCCCATCGTCATGCGCACCACCGAGGAAGCCATCCGCGCCGTTCCGCGCTATATCCGTTGGGGCGCATATGGTCTGGGCGCCACCAAGTGGCAGGTCGTCTCCAAGATCGTGCTTCCTTCTGCCTTTGGCCGCATCGCCACCGGCATTGTCCTTGCCATCGGCCGCGCCATCGGCGAGACCGCCGTGGTGCTCTACACCATGGGTCAGGCCATCAACCTGCCTATTTCGCCGCTCGATTCCGGTCGTCCCATGACCGTTCACCTTTATCTGCTCGCCAATGACGGCATCAACATGAACGCAGCCTACGGCACCGCGCTTTTGCTGATGGCGATTATTCTGGCCTTCAACCTGTTTGCGCGCTATCTGTCGCGCAAGCGCCGCTAGTTAAGGAGTCCCATGTCCGTCTATCAGTCCGCTCCCACGCCGGAGCAAGCGGCCATCACGGCCAAGGATTTCAACTTTTGGTACGGTGACTTTCATGCGCTGACGGGGCTCGACCTCAACATCGCCAAAAACGCCATCACCTCGTTTATCGGTCCTTCGGGCTGCGGCAAATCGACGTTTTTGCGTTGCATCAACCGCATGAATGACCTGATCGAGGGTACGCGCGTCGAGGGCACCATGACGCTCGACGGCAATGATATCTATGCCGAGGGCGTCGACCCGGTCGACCTCCGTCGTCGCGTGGGCATGATCTTTCAGCAGCCCAACCCGTTTCCCAAATCCATCTACGAGAATGTCGCCTTTGGCCCTCGTCTGCAGGGCGTGACTAGCAAAAGCGACCTCGATGACATCGTGGAAGAATCGCTCAAGCGCGCCAACCTCTGGAAAGAGGTATCCAATCAGCTCAACAAGGATGGTTTGGCGCTCTCGGGCGGTCAGCAGCAGCGTCTGTGCATCGCGCGCGTGCTTGCGGTGCAACCCGATGTCCTTCTGATGGACGAGCCCTGCTCCGCCATCGACCCCACGTCCGTCTCTAAGGTCGAGGATCTGATGGCCGAGCTGGCGCCCGAGATGACGATCATCATCGTCACGCATTCAATGCAGCAGGCAGCTCGTATCAGCGACTACACCGCATTCTTCTTGCAGGAAGTTGCCGGCGAGCCCGCCACGCTCATCGAGTATGGTCAAACCGACGCGATCTTCACCAGCCCGGTGGACTCGCGGACGGAAGACTATATCACCGGCCGCTTTGGCTGATCGGTGCGACTAGTCCCAAGCCGATCGGACCTAGTCCGGTGCGTATTCACTGTGCGGGCGGCATGACCGCACCCAACTGATTGGAGTGAACCATGCGCAAACTGTTTTCCCGTCAGCTCGTCGAGGCCCGTCACGAGATGCTGAGCATCTACGAGGCCGTCGATCTGGCCCTCCACGATGCCGTGAAGGCCTATGTGACCGACGACCGCAAGCTCGCCACCAAGACCAAGAAGCGCACGCTTTCGATTGACGCACGCTGCGCCAACCTGGAGGCCGTCTGCTACAACCTGATCGCCACGCAGTCACCGGTCGCCTCCGACTTCCGCCTGCTTCAGACGATCATCTACGTCGACTTTAACCTGCAGCGCATGACCGATAAGGTCCGTCAGATTTGCCGTGCCACGCGTCATATGATCAAGGCCGACATCTCGCTGCCCAAGGAGCTTGTCGGCACGGTCGAGGCCGAGGCCGAAGCTGTTTACCAGGTGCTGGGCTCTTCGCTTTCTGCGCTCGTCACCAATGACATGTCCATCATCTGCAACCTGGCCGTCGAGGACGAGCCAGTGCACGCCGCGTACGAGAAGTTCTTCCGCACCTTTAACCGTATGGATACGGGCGACTTTATGGACGACGACAGCAACTATGACGACCTGCGCCGCGCTATCATGGTTTCGCGCTACCTCGATCGCATCGCTTCGATTTCCATCGATGCCGCTTGCCGTTTGACCTTCCTGTTGACTGGTCAGCGTATGAACGCCGGCGATATCGCCCGTGTGGACGAGGATGAGCTCGAGAGCATGCGCGTGCCTTCGGGCGAGGGTGTTATCATGAGGCCCGCCGTTGACGCGCGTTACGTTGCCAAGGTGCCCGTTAACGAGGTCAGCGAGGGTCTTCGCTACCTGCTCGATCATCTTGAGGACGAGGACGATGGCGAGGACGACGAGGAGTAAGTAGCCCCGTTCGTCGAAAGATTGTAAATACCTAAGTGAGCGCGGCCTTGCACATGCGGGGCCGCGCTCTTGCGTTAGCATGGGACTACTTGTTTGGCTGTCAGCGGAGGCGATTGGCAATGGATAACTATTTGGACTTGATGCGCGCTCGCCGCGAGCAGATTCTGGAACGTTTTTATGCGGCGCTCGATCGCGCGGGCCGCCCCCACGACGCCGCGCGCCTCATTGCCGTGTCCAAGACCGTTGGTGTCGATGAGACCGTTGCCGCCATCCAGGCGGGGTATCGCCATTTTGCCGAGAACCGCCCGCAGGAGCTGGTTCGCAAGCTCACGGGTCTGGCGGAGCATCCGGAGCTGCCCGAGGTGCGCTTCGATATGATCGGCAACCTGCAGACCAATAAGATCAATGCGGTGCTGGGCTCAGCCGAGCTGATTCACTCGGTGGGTTCGCTGCATCTGGCACAGGCGATCTCGAGCCGTGCTGTCCGCAAGATTGAGGCAGGCGAGCTCGCCGGCCCCCAGCGTGTGCTCATCGAGGTCAATGTGAGTGGTGAGGAGTCGAAGGGAGGCTTTTCGCCCGATGAGATTCGCGCCGCCGCGGGTGAGCTTGCGGAACTTGAGGGAATTTGCGTACAGGGGCTTATGACTATGGCGCCCCGGGGGAATAAGGATGTGGCACGCTGCACCTTTGCGGGGCTTCGTGAGCTGAGGGATGAGCTGGAGGCGGCGCATCCCGATTTGAACCTGCCTGAGCTTTCCTGCGGCATGAGCGAGGACTTTGAGCCCGCCCTTGAGGAGGGCTCTACGCTCGTTCGCCTGGGCAGGGTAGTATTTAGCCCGGAGTTTGCAGTAAAATAAGGCTCTGAAGTGCGCACTGATTATCGGGGCGCCTGCACTAAACCGCGAGAGGACACAACCATGGGCTTCCTTGACGAGATTAAAAATAAGATGCACCTGGGCGGCCAGCAGGGTTACGACCAGGGTTATGGCCAGGACGACGACTACGGCTACGATGACGGCTATGACGATAGTTATCAGGGCAACGGCTACAGCGGTGCTTCGGGCGAGGGCTTCTACACCCAAGACGAGCCGAGCAACGGCCTGCTTGGTCAGACGCGCCGCGGTGAAGCTGAGTCGGTTGCCGTGTATACGCGCTCCGGTCAGCTGGTCGGCGATGACTCCCGCCATGCCACGACGTATAACCCGCCTTCGCGCTCGCAGGACAGTGTTGCGAGCGGTTATCGTCCTGGTGCCTATGACACGCCGTCGAGCTACGCCGAGAACACCCGCGCCCGTGCCGCCGCTGCACCCGCGCCTGCACCGAGCGATGCCTCGGCCTATGCGAGCAATATCATCAACGCCACGCCGCAGCTGCCGGCCTATGTCCTGCGCCCCGAGAGCTATGACGACGTGGAGACCGTGGTGCGCCGCGTTCGCACCAAGCAGCCTGTCGCACTGATTTTTGTGGGCGTACGCACCGAAGTTGCCAAGCGCGTCTTGGACTTCTCTTACGGCTTTGCCTGCGGTCTGGGCGCCACGGTCAAGGAGGTAGGCGACCGCGTGTTCATGGTGCTGCCCGCCGGTTGCGAGGTCAAAGATTCCGATCTCAAGAAGCTTCGTGCCGACGGCTACCTTAAGTAAAGACAAGACGAGGAGATTCCCATCAACATCTACACTATCGTCCAGCTGGTCAACACGCTGTTCAACTTCTATTCCACGCTCATTGTCGTCTACTGCTTTATGACGTGGATTCCCATGAAGCAGGGTGGTTTACTTCAGGATATTGCTGCGGTGCTCGATAGCGTGTGCGGTCCGTGGCTCAACCTGTTCCGTCGTTTCATCCCGCCGATGGGCGGTGTCGATTTTTCGCCGGTCGTTGCGATTATTGCGTTGCAGTTGGTGCAGAGGCTGGTTCTGCAGCTTCTTATAGGTATACTCGTATAGAACTGACTTAGTAACTTACGTCGGGCGTGTACGCCGAGGCGATGAAAAAGGAGACTTGTTATGGCTATTACCCCTGCAGACATCCAGGCTCAGACTTTCTCTGAGGCCAAGCGTGGCTACGATCCTGCCGAGGTCGACGTCTTCTTGGAGACGCTGTCCTCCGAAGTTGACGCTATGCTCGCTAAGATTGTCGACCTTAAGGGTCGTCTGACTGCTACCGAGCAGCAGCTTGCCGACGCACAGGCTCAGCTTGCCCAGGCTCAGGATGCCACCGCCCAGGCCGTTCCTGCCGCCCCCGTGGCTGCTCCCGCCCCTGACTTCTCCGCTCAGGAGCGCCAGATTTCCGCTGCCCTGATCGCTGCCCAGCAGACCGCTGAGACCATCGTCAACGATGCCAACGAGAACGCTGAGCGTATCCGCAACGAGGCTGACGCCAAGGCCCGCGAGGTTATCCGCCAGGCTCTGACCGAGAAGCAGGCCGAGCTCGAGGAAATCGACCGTCTGAAGGCTTCCCGCGAGGAGTTCAAGGCCGAGTACCTCAAGCTCATCCAGCACTTTATGGATGATGCCCAGAACTCCTTCCCGGCCGACCTCATGGCCTCCACGCCGGTCGGTTCTGCCGCTTCTCCTGCGGTGACTGTTCCCGCCGAGCCGCTGCCCGTCGCTGACCCGGTTGTCCCCGTGGCCGATCCCTTCGCCCCGATCGACAACTTTGCCGCCGACGACCTGGACTAACATTCGTCCTGCAATTTAGTGCCTAGAAAGGACCCGCACCTTGCGGGTCCTTTTTTATGACTGTGCAGGGGCGCGCAACATAAAAAACCGAGCCCTGCACATAATGGCGCAGAACTCGGCAAATGGGTGAGCGGTAAAAGGTAGGTTTTAGGGCATGTGCCAAAAACTACTTGAGGAGGAAGTTGGGGAGGGGAATGGTGCGGGCCTCGCGATGCTCGGGATCGGCGATGTGGTCGGCAGGATAGCCACAGACGAGCATGTGATAGGGATAGACGCCCTTGGGCAGGTTGAACTGCTCCTGTGCCACCTCAGGCTTAAAATGGCATACCCAGCACGTTCCCAGGCCCTGCTCGGTGGCCTCCATCATCATCTGGTCGCACACGATGGACGTATCGATTTCACTGGAATTCATCTGGTCATACGGGCGCACCCAAGCATCATCGGTAACGCTGCAAATAAGGAAGACAAGCGGAGCTCCAAAGATAGACCCATCACGAGCAAACCGAGGCTGACAAGCAGCAGCCTTCTCCAACAGCTCAGGCGTATCCAGCACCATCACACGGGCTGGATGATTATTACAAGCAGAAGGAGCAATCCGCCCCGCCTCAATAATGGCATCCACTACCGACTGCTCAACAGGACGGTCCTCAAAAGAACGACAAGAATACCGACCACGAGCCAGATCCAAATAAGACATACAAGCCCTCCTAAAATTAAAAATCAAACAAACCAAAAGTAACCCAAAGAGTACCCAAAGCAGCAATCAGCCAAACGCTCATCAAGGGCCAAAGTGTCCGAACGGATACCAAAGGTCCCTTCAGCCAAACCCCCATCGCGCTACAACTATCAGCCAAAGTTCCCAATGGTGGTACGTAAGGCGAAGGGCCGGCCACGGTTTCGACCGCATCGATCACGCACGGCGGCTTATGCAGCGTTGTGGCCGCGTTGTCAAG
>CABPCW010000014.1 GCA_902406155.1 uncultured Collinsella sp. | reverse complement strand
AAAATCCTGCGAAGAAATAATGACTACCGGCGGCTCCATTCGCCAGCCGGCGTCGCTGTGCGGCGTGGTGGGCTTCAAGCCCACGTATGGCGCCGTGAGCCGTTACGGCGTGGTTGCCTTTGGCTCGTCGCTCGACCAGGTGGGCCCCTTTGGCCGCACGGTCGAGGATGTCGCACTGGCCATGAACGCGCTTACCGGCGCGGGCCACGATCCGTACGACTGCACCAACCAGGATTGCGCCGTCGACTTTACCGAGCATCTCAACGACAGCATCGAGGGCAAGCGCGTGGGCATTATCCCCGCGTTTATGGAGGCCGAGGGTCTGACGCCCGAGGTCAAGGCCGCTGTTCAGCGCGCCGCCCAGGAGCTGCAGAACCAGGGCGCCGAGCTGGTCGAGGTCGACCTGCCGCACCTGGATGCCGCCATCGCCGCCTACTACGTCATCGGCCCGGCCGAGGCGTTCTCCAACTTGGCCCGCTTCGACGGCATTCGCTACGGCTATCAGGAGGAGGGCTGCGCCAACCTGTCCGACCAGAGCTCGCTTTCGCGCGCCCACGGCTTTGGCGCCGAGGCCAAGCGCCGTCAGATGCTCGGCGCCTACCTGCTCTCCTCGGGCGTGTACGACAAGTACTACTACGCCGCGCAAAAGGCCCGCACGCTCATCACGCAGGACTACGACGCCGCGTATGCCAAGGTGGACACCATCCTCATGCCCGCCTCGCCGCGCACGGCCTTTAAGTTTGGCGAGATCAGCGACCCCACGCAGATGTATCTCTCCGATCTGTACACCATCTCGCTCAACATTTGCGGCAACGGCGGTATCTCGGTGCCGCTGGGCCTGGGCGAGGATACTCATCTGCCCGTTTCTGCCCAGCTGGTGGGGCCTGCCTTTAAGGACCGTCAGCTGCTCACGTTTGCCCGCGCCCTGGAGCGCGGCTTTGCCGATGCCGCCACGGGAGCGCCCGCGCTTTCCGTCGCGCCCGATTTTGCCGGGAAGGGAGGCGAGCTGTAATGAAGGAGCTTTCCGAGGTCCTGCAGGATTGGGAGGCCGTGATCGGCCTGGAGATCCATACCGAGCTCACCGCACTCGATACCAAGATGTTCTGCAACTGCAAGCTCAGCCACGATGACGAGCCCAACGCCAACGTGTGTCCGGTGTGTCTGGGCCTGCCCGGCGCCCTGCCGGTGCCCAATAAGCGCGCCATCGAGAGCATCGTCAAGGCCGGTCTCGCCACCAACTGCGAGATCCAGCGCCACTCGATGTTCTACCGCAAGCACTACTTCTATCCCGATATGGCCAAGAACTTCCAGACCACGCAGGGTCCGGTCGCTTTTGCCATGTACGGCCACCTGGATCTTGATGTGACCGGTCGCGGTGCCGCCGAGCGCCCCGATTGCGCGTTTGGTGAGGCCGAGGCCCAGAGCCTGGCGAGCGCTTCGGCCAACGCAGAGGGCCTGTCCACGTCCATGACGTCGACCATGCGCGAGGGCAACCAGCGTGCCGGCCACCTGGCCAGCTACGATGCATCTAACCTGCAGATGCCTGAGCGCCGCGAGGACGGTTCCTACACGGTGCCCATCCGCATCCTGCGCATCCACATGGAGGAGGACGCCGCCAAGATGGTGCACGTGGGCGGTGCCGAGGGCCGCATTACCGCCGCGGCCGAGTCGCTCGTCGACTACAATCGCTGCGGTACGCCTTTGATTGAGCTCGTGACTGAGCCCGATCTGCGCACACCCGAGGAGGCTCGCCTGTTTATGGAGAAGCTCCGTCGCATCTTTGTGACGCTGGGCATTTCGGACTGCTCCATGGAGAAGGGCTCCATGCGCTGCGACGGCAACGTGTCGCTGCGTCGCCGCGGCGAGACCAAGCTGGGCACCAAGACCGAGCTCAAGAACCTCAACTCGTTTAAGAGCCTGCACGACGGCCTTGCCTACGAGATCTGCCGTCAGGCCGAGGTGCTCGAGGAGGGCGGCATCATCTACCAGGAGACCCGCCACTGGGAGCCCAGCCGCAAGCGCACCGTGGTCATGCGTGTGAAGGAGACGGCCGACGACTATCGTCTGTTCCCCGATCCCGATTTGGCGCCGTTCGATCTGGATGACGAGTTCATCGACCGCTGCCGCGGCGAGATCCCCGAGCTGCCCGATGCCAAGCGCGCCCGCTTTGAGGCCGATTTTGGCATTAAGGCGGCCGATGCCGAGCAGATCGCCGGCGACCCGGAGTTTGCCGAGTTCTTTGAGGCCGCTGCTGCCGGCATGGCTGGCAAGGAGGCCCAGACGGTCGCGAACCTGCTGGTCAATGAGATGATCGCCTACCTCAAGGGCGCGGGTGTCTCGCTGACTGAGTCTGGCATCGCGCCGGCTCAGGTGGCGGCGCTTGCCAGGCTGCTCGCGACCGATGCCATCAGCTCCAACCAGGCGCACGAGGTCTTTGAGGCCATGGCCCAGACCGGCGACGACCCCAACAAGATCGTCGACGAGCGCGGCATGCGTCAGGTGAGCGACGCCGGCGCGCTGCAGCCTATCGTGGATGAGGTGCTGGCAAACTGTGCCGAGCAGGCGCAGCAGTACCGTGACGGCAACCAGAAGGTCATCGGCTTTTTGGTGGGCCAGTGCATGAAGGCGAGCCGCGGCAAGGGCAACCCGAAGCTCTTCAACGAGTTGCTGAGAACGTCGCTCTCGTAGCTGCGAGGCCGGGGAAGCCCCGAGTCGCCGGGGTATTTCCTCCAAATTTCAAACAGTCCTATGCAAGACGAAGGCCACATTTAGTGGCCTTCTTTGCATGCGGAACTCATTTGGAGCAAACACCCCGGCGACTCGGGGCTTCCCCGGCCAGACGACTCGGCCGTTCGGGTCAGGCGGGGCTGAATGGAATTTGGTGAATGAGGGCGTCGTTGGCGCCTTCATTCTTTATATATGTTGGGAGCGCCAAGCGGTGGGGGTGGTGCCGGTGTGTTGCTTGAAGGCTTGGGCGAAGGCGGCCTGCTGAGGGTAGCCTAGACGCTCTGCCACCTGCGCTATCGTCAGCGAGCTGTCGGCCAAAAGGTCCTGTGCTCGCTCCATACGGCGTCTGCGGATGTAGGCGCCCAGGGACTCGCCAGTTTGGGCCTTAAAGGTGGCGCATAGCTTGGAGCGGCTTGTGTAGAGCCTCTCGGCCACCTCGTTGATACCCACATGTTTGCCCTTGTCGAGCGAGCGTTCTACAAGGCTCGTCGCTTCCTCGGCAATGGTCATGCTGGCGCGTGTGTCTGCCGCCTGCCGCGCCTGCTTGTGGGCCGCGCGCGAACAGGCGAGCTCCGCGACCATGGTCTCCACGATGCCTTGCATATAGACGTGTCCGCCTACGGCGCGAGCGCGGTCCTCGTTGATTCGGCGTAGTGTGTGGCAGATGGCAGATACTGCCTCCTCGTGCCACGACTCGGCAAACGCCTCAAAGACTCCCGCGAACTCGGCGGGATAGCGATGCTCCAACTCGTCAAAATATCCAGGCAAAAAGAGCACCGAGCGTGAGTGATAGAGTTGCCCTGCAAACAGCGGGCTTAGCTCCTCGCCGCAGCTGTCTTGGATAAAGCTGCAGACTGCGCTGCTCGGCCACGGCCCACGCAGCGGCTTGAGGTTCGCAGGCGTTATGCCGGCTTCGGGCATGCACATGAGCGTGGGCGCGCTGACCTCGCTCACGCACGCGTACGGTTCGGGCGTGTATTCGGCTAGGTGCATGTTGTGCATCGGGGTAATGAAATGCTCCATGACGATGCAGGCGGGGGAAAGGGGCATGATCCATGCGCGTCCGTGCGCCCGATCGTTTGCCACCTCACCGGTAAAGACGGCGCCCTTGCCGGAAAGCTGCAGGCCAAACTGCTCAAACTGCGGTGCGTAGAGCTCGGTTATATCGGTTGCTGCCCGCCGCATTTTCAAAAGCGTCCCCTTCCTTTGCGGAAACGTCCACGCCTGGCTCGATTGTGTGCCTTGGCTAACACGCCAATGATAAGTTTCTAACGGTTAACTCTCAAGCCGTTAGAAAGGAATCTCATGGCAAAGGGATCAAAAAAGGAAGGTGGCGGCATCGGCGAGCTGCTTGCATATGCCGGTGACCGTAAATTCCTAACGTATTTGGGCATGGCCCTCTCGGCGCTCTCGCAGCTGCTGGGCTTTGGCCCGTACGTCTGCATCTGGTTTGTTGCGCGAGATCTTATCGCCGTGGCGCCCAACTGGAGCGAGGCCACCGACATCGCGATGTATGGTTGGTGGGCTGTGGGCTTTGCCCTGGCGAGCATTGTGGTTTATTTCGTGGGACTCATGTGCACGCACCTGTCCGCGTTTCGCTGCGCGTCCAATATCCGCAAGGCTACGAGCGAGCATCTGCTTAAGCTGCCGCTCGGCTACTTTGACACGCACGCCACCGGTGAGCTGCGCCGTATCGTCGACGGCTGCGCCGCCTCCACCGAGACGCTGCTCGCGCACATGCTGCCCGATATCGCAGGCGCCACCGCCATGGTCGTGGGCCTGCTCGTGCTGCTTTTCGCCCTCGATTGGCGTTTGGGCGCGGCATGCTTAATCTCGGTCGTCGTTTCGTTTTGCGCCATGACCACCATGATGAGCGGCAAGGGCGCCGAATTTATGAAGGCCTACATGGGCGCGCTGGTCAAGATGAACAAGACCGGCACCGAATACGTGCGCGGCATCCCCGTGGTCAAGGTGTTCCAGCAGACGGTCTACTCCTTTAAGGCGTTTCACGATGCGATCGCCGAATACGCCGACATGGCGCAAAGCTATGCGGGCACGTTCTGCCGAGGCCCGCAGGTGCTCAACCTTACCGCGCTCAATGGCCTCGTGGCATTTCTTTTGCCCGTGGCGTTGCTGTTGGCGCCGGGCGAGACGGACTTCGCGCACTTTATGGTCAACTTCACGTTTTACGCGATCTTTTCGGCCGTGGTGCCGACGGCCATGACCAAGCTTATGTTTGTGGGCGAGGCCTCTCAGATGAGTGCCGATTCGCTGGCTCGCATTCGAAGCGTCATGGATTCCAAGCGGCTCTCCGTGCCCGCGCAACCCAAGCACCCCGCTGGCAGCGATGTGCGCTTTGAGGACGTGAGCTTTACCTACGAGGGCGCCGAGGCGCCTGCCGTCAACCATGCGAGTTTTAGCGTTCCCGCAGGTAGCACCCTCGCGCTGGTGGGTCCTTCGGGCGGCGGCAAGTCAACCTGCGCCAGCCTGATTCCTCGTTTTTGGGATGTTTCCGCAGGTCGAGTGCTCGTAGGCGGTGTGGACGTTCGCGATATGGATCCGCACGAGCTTATGGACCAGGTCGCCTTTGTGTTTCAGACCAACCAGCTGTTCCGGCAAACACTTGCCGATAACGTGCGCGCCTCCAAGCCTGGAGCCACTGACGACGAAGTGCGCGCGGCCCTCTCCGCGGCCCAGTGCGACGATATCGTGGCCAAGCTCCCGCAGGGCATCGACACCATGCTCGGCGCCGGCGGGGCGTACCTTTCGGGCGGCGAGGTCCAGCGCGTGGCACTTGCCCGCGCGATCCTTAAAGACGCGCCTATCGTGGTGCTCGATGAGGCCACGGCGTTTGCGGATCCCGAGAACGAGGCACTCATCCAGCGCGCCTTTAGCAAGCTGGCGGCGGGTCGCACGGTCATTATGATTGCGCACCGACTCTCGACTGTAGTGGGGGCCGACAAGATCGTGGTGCTCAACCAAGGTAGCGTGCAGGAGACTGGCACCCATGCCGAGCTGCTGTCCCAAAACGGCCTGTACGCCAAGATGTGGGCCGAATACGAACAGGCCGCGAGCTGGAAAATCACTGCTACCGCGGATGCCGCCGTCACGAAGGGAGGCGAGGCCTAAATGTTCGCCTCATTCCAAAAGAAGTATTTCCTATCCGATAAAGGCATCGCCGGCGTTAAGCGCGGCATTTTCTGGACCGCGCTCACCAATCTCATCATCATGGCCGGCATGGGCTTTTTATTCCTGGTCATGTCCGGCTTTGTCGAGCATCTCGCCAGCGGGGCTGACCTGCCGGATGCCCTGCCGATTGTGGGCGGCCTCCTGGTCTTTTTCGTGTTGCTCTTTGTCTCTAACTGGCAGCAGTATTACTACACCTACTGCATTTTTTACGAGGAGTGCGGCAAGCAGCGTATGGAGATCGCCGAGCGCTTGCGCAAACTGCCGCTGTCGTTTTTCGGTCGTCGTGATCTGGCTGATTTAACCGAGACCATCATGGGTGACGTCCAGGCCATGGAGCACGCCTACAGCCACGTGCTGGGAGAGCTTTGGGGTGCCATCATCGCAAGCGCCATTGTGTTCGTGGCGTCGCTGTTCTTTTGCTGGCAGCTGGCGATCGCGGCGTTTTGGAGCGTTCCCGTGGCCTTTGCCGTGCTGTATCTAACACGCGGCCCCATGACCCCGGTGTTCGACCATGTGCGTGCCGAGAAGGTCAAGGTTACCGAGGCGATCCAGGAGACGCTCGACTGCGTTCGCGAGATCCGCGCCACCAACCAGGAGGCTCATTATCTTGAGGGACTCAACGCCGTGATCGATGCCGAGGAGCGCGAGACCACCAAGGGCGAGCTCGCCAATGGGCTTTTGGTTAACTCCGCCTTTGCTATCCTGCGTCTGGGCATTGCCACCACGTTGGTCACGGGCGCTGCGATGGTCGCCTCCGGCCAGGTCGACTTTTTGATGATGTTTGCCTTCCTGCTTATGGTGAGCCGCATCTATGCGCCGTTTGATCAGGCCCTTATGCTCGTGTCGGAGCTGTTTGTCGCCGAGTCGTCGGCCAAGCGCATGCGCTCCATCATGGAAGAGCCCGTGGCGCGGGGCAGCGAGCAGTTTGAGCCCGTAGGTCATGACGTGGTGTTCAATCACGTGGCATTTGGTTATGGTGCGGGCGAGGACGGCCGCGCCGGCGAGAAAGTTCTTACCGATGTGAGCTTTGCCGCCAAAGAAGGGGAGGTCACGGCACTGGTTGGTCCTTCGGGTTCCGGTAAGTCCACGGTGAGCCGCCTGGCCGCGAGCTTTTGGGACGCCACCGAAGGCACGGTCACCGTGGGCGGCGTGGATGTTGCGAGCGTGGATCCCGAGGTGCTGCTGCGCGACTACGCCATTGTGTTCCAAGACGTGCTGCTCTTTGACGACACGGTGATGGGAAACATCCGTCTTGGTCGTCGCGATGCCACCGATGAGGAAGTGCTTGCTGCCGCGCGTGCCGCCAACTGCGACGAGTTTGTGAGCCGCATGCCGCAGGGCTATGACACCATGATCGGCGAGAACGGCTCCAAGCTGTCCGGCGGCGAGCGCCAGCGCATCTCCATCGCCCGCGCGCTGCTCAAAGATGCGCCGATTGTGTTGCTGGACGAGGCGACGGCGAGTTTGGATGTGGAGAACGAGACCGTGGTGCAGCAGGCGCTCTCCCGCCTGCTCGCAGGAAAGACAGTTATCGTGATCGCCCACCGTATGCGCACGGTGGAAAACGCCGACAAGATCGTTGTGCTCAAGGATGGCGTAGTAGCCGAGCAAGGCGCTCCGGCGCAACTCAAGGCGGCAGGTGGAGAATTCGCTCGCATGGTCGCGCTGCAAAAGGAAGCCGCTGCCTGGCAGTTGTAGGAACGGAATGTGACAAAGAGACTGTCCCTTTGTCGCATTCAGGGTTTATTTGCGTTTGACTGTGTGCTAGCTGTCTATATAGTAGTGCTAGCAGTGATAGCAGACGGGAGGAGCGTGATCGATATGAGCGTTGCTGGCAACATGGTGCAGGTAAATGTCCGTGTGGATCGCTCGGTAAAAGAACGTGCCGAGGAAGCGCTTCAACTTTCGGGTGGAACGCTGCCCGAACTTATCAAGAAGGTCGTGGCAAAGGTTGCACAGGGCGGCAGCTCGTGCGAGGAAATCCTTGGGGCTGTTAACGAGCGGCAGCGGGGCGTCATGCCAGATGCTCCGTTTGCCGCATCATGGGCGGCGGCGGATCAGCTTTACGCGGACCTGGGCATCGTTACGTCGCCCGTATCCGACGATCGCGATTGGGACACAATCTATTCCGAAGCCATGGACGAGCGCTATCGCCAAAAGGGGATGATCCTGTGAGCGGGGCTCCCCTCAAAATAATGGTGGATGCCAACGTATGGGTTGATTCGTTTTGCGTCGACCATGCTGAGTCGCTTGCCGCGCGTGCGTTTATTGGGCAGGCGGCGGAGGCGGGGGCATTGCTGTTCTTTCCGGTGCATATCGCCAAGGACGTGCTGTACGTTGTTCAACACGAGCTGAAGCGTAGCGTTCTTGCCAGTGGGGAAGCGCTCGACGAGGCATCTGCCCGTGCAATTGGCGATGCGGCGTTGGCGTTTGTTCGGAACATGACCGAAAACGCCACGGCCGTGGGTGCAGATGCGTCGGACCTTTGGCTGGCCGACAAATACTTAGCGCTCCATCGCGATTACGAGGACAACTTGGTGCTCGCCGCGTGCAAGCGCGCGCAGGTCGATTACTTGGTGACCAACGATCGCAAGCTGCTCGAACATGCCGATCTTGCAGCAAAGACCCCGCGCCAAATGATGCCGATTCTTGCTTTGGCCGAACGCGGCGGCGCGGCTATCGGTTGACGCGAACTGTTTGCGGGCCTCTTGGACGACGATGCGCCAAGGGGCCCGCGCCTGCTATTTACAAAAGCTCGGCCTTGATGGCGGGACTTTCTGCGAGCTGCTCGGCTGCCTTTTCGTCGGAGCTGTCGAGTGCTGCCAGGCTGCGGTAGACCCACTCGTTGACCTGGGTGTTCTTAACGCCTGCGGTCTGCATAAGGGCGCCCACCTCGCGGATTGCTGCGAGCAGATCGGCTTTGGGACCCGCGAGCTCGACCTCGATGCCGTGGTAGGCGGTCACGCCGCGGTTCTCACTCACGTGGTCGATAAAGCCCTCGACGGTCTCAAGCTGCTGGGCGAGAGCTGCATCATCGTCAGCATCCAGCGCGACGAGTGCGTTCGATACCGTGAGGGCGGGATGTCCGCAGGGGACAAAGCCTTCGATGACATCCATGGCTTCGGTAATGGTTGAGCCCAGGCCTGCGAGGGCATTGACGAGTTGCTGCTTGGTATCCATAACGGTCCTTTCGACGGGTCAATGTTGCTTGGCGAAAATATACGTGACGCGATCGGTAACAAAAGTGCGAAGTGCGGCGCACATTGGGGTCTTCACTGCTCGTGCATAGAACAGCTGTCCGCTTTCAGAACGTGGTAAGATAACACTCCACAAGCGGGGCTTGCCCCGCATGTTCCTTGAAAAGTCGACGGGTGTTGGGTGCTCGTGCCCAATGCCATCCAGACTTTCCCGACATTCGGGGGCGACTGGTTTCGACACGATAGCTCTGAGAGAGGAAGCAAGCCGAGGTCTCCTCGCCTCGTTAAACAGGGGTACCGTCAAATTGAATTGACAACAACTCTTCTTTTGAGCCTATGGCTCTCGCTGCTTAGTTTATAGCGGCGCGTCAACCCGGTGATTTCCCCGACACCGGCGCGACGTCATGTTAGGGGAATGCTCCTGCGCATGTAACCGGTATGGCGCGGGCTAAGATCGAACCGGTTGGGACGCCGCGAGCGTGTCGCTGCGCGCAAAGCGTCCGAGACTAAACCAGCGACTGAGCTTGGAGATGCCAATCAGGGGGCTTTCGTGGACCGGAGTTCGATTCTCCGCGCCTCCACCAATAATTACAGGCAGGTAGATATTCGTATCTACCTGCCTTTTTATTTCTAGCCCGTACCGCGGAGAATCGAACTCTGTGCAGGGCGCGGGCGTTAAGCAAACGCGAAGCGTTTGTAGCGAGCGGGCGAGGACGCCGGCAGGCGGCCGAAGCCGGTGCGTATTTGCGAAGCAAATACGCGGATTCTCCGCGCAAAGCTTCAGTCCAAAACAGATGCGATGTTATCGAATCTCAGCCGGTCATGCGCCGCATCAACGGAATCCCAAACCCGCGGAGAATCGAACTCTGTGCAGGGCGCGGGCGTTAAGCAAACGCGAAGCGTTTGTAGCGAGCGGGCGAGGACGCCGGCAGGCGGCCGAAGCCGGTGCGTATTTGCGAAGCAAATACGCGGATTCTCCGCGCAAAGCCTCAGCCCTATGCAGATGCGATGCCGATCGGACTGCAGCCTGCCATGCCCCGCATCAACGTCGCCCCAGGCGGAAAATCCATCCCAGAATTCCGGTTCAGACTGGGATGCGGTTTCCGGATGACGTTTCAAGCGGAAACTGCATCCCGGAATCGACGCTCGGAATGGGATTCATTTTCCGGAAGACGCCTCAAGCGGAAACTGCATCCCGGAATCCGCGCTCAGAACGGGTCGCGCTTTCCCAACGGCGGTCCAAGCGGAAAGTTCATCCCGGAATCCCGCCTCAAACTGGGACACGCTTTCCGCTCCATATTCTCAACTCCAAAACCTATGCGCCCTCCATTCCAAAACTGGGTAGAAGAAAGCCAAAACGCAATCGCAGGAGGTCAATATGACTGCAGAAGATAAGGCAAAGAACGCCGGCAAGGTCGCGCTCGTTTTGGAGGGCGGCAGCTTCCGCGGGCAATTTACCGCAGGCGTACTCGACGTTCTCATGGAGGCCGGCGTCGAGATTCCGGCGGTATATGGCGTATCGGCCGGCGCTCTCAACGGCGTGAACTACAAGTCGCATCAGATCGGCCGTGCCAACCGCATCAACCTGGCTTTCTGCAATGACAACCGCTTCATGGGCGCCGCATCGTTTGCGTCCACGGGCTCCATCGTGGGTTACGATTTTATCTTCAACGATGTCCAGGACCGCCTGGATCCCTTTGACAACGAAGCGTTCGACGCGAGCCCCACCAAGATGTACGCCGTCGCGACGGACATGCTCTTTGGAACCGCTGCATACCTGCCGGTCAAAAGCGCCGTGCTCGACCTCGATGCCGTGCGCGCCTCGACGTCGCTGCCGCTGGTGACGCCGCCGGTCGAGATCGATGGGCACAAATACGTCGACGGCGGCGTAGCCGATTCGGTCCCTATCGAGCACGTACTGAAGGAGGCGGGCTTCGACCGCGCGGTTGTCATTGTCACGCAGGACCGCTCGTACGAAAAAAAGCCCTACGAGTTTATGCCCGCTGCACGCGCCCGCTATGCCGACTACCCCTACCTGCTCGAGGCCATCGAGACGCGCCACGACCGCTATAACATCCAGCGCATGCATCTGTGGAAGTATGAGCGCGAGGGCCGCGCGCTGGTCGTTGCTCCACAAAAGCCGGTCGAGGTCGGTCACGTTGAGCATGATCCGGCAAAGCTCCTCGACCTGTATATTCAGGGCCGCCAGGAGGCAAAGCGCCTACTGAGTGATATCGAGGCATTTGTCGAGCGCTAGTGTCGCGACGTCATGACCCATGGATGACATGTGCAGAAACTCTGGTCGGAGCCAAAATACCTGTTGACTCGGGCGGCGAGCGGGGTAATATGGACGGGTTACTTGCAGAGCCCCGTGAATCTCTGTAACAACACGTACTGTACATGGAGGAGTCTAAGTGATTTCGAAATCGACTCACTACGCCAAGCAGGGCGAGGTCCAGCGCAACTGGGTTCTCGTCGACGCCGATGGTGCTGTCCTGGGCCGTCTTGCCACCCAGATCGCAATGATCCTGCGCGGTAAGAACAAGCCCCAGTTCACGCCCAACAGCGACTGCGGCGACTTCGTTGTCGTCATCAACGCCGATAAGGTCCAGCTTACCGGCAACAAGGCCGACACGAAGACCTATTATCGCCACAGCGGCTACAACGGCGGCCTCAAGGCTGAGAGCTTCCGCCAGGCTATGGAGAAGCACCCGGAGAAGGTCATCGAGCGCGCCGTTCGCGGCATGCTGCCCAAGACCACCCTCGGCCGTGCCCAGATGACCAAGCTTAAGGTCTACGCTGGTGCCGAGCATCCGCACGCTGCCCAGAACCCCACGAAGATTGAGCTGGAGGCTTAAAGATGGCTGAGAACACCGTTGTCTACCAGGGTACCGGCCGTCGTAAGAACGCCGTCGCCCGCGTCCGTCTCGTCCCCGGCACCGGCAAGGTGACCATCAACAAGCGTGACGCCGAGCAGTATTTCGGCCGTCATCAGCTCGTTGAGAACGCCCTTGCTCCCTTCAAGGTGACCGACACCGCCGGTCAGTTCGACGTTATCGCTCTGTGCGATGGCGGCGGCATCTCCGGTCAGTCCGGCGCTCTGCGCCTGGGCATCGCTCGTGCTCTTCTGAACGCTGGCGATTACCGTGCTGACCTCAAGAAGGCCGGTTTCCTTACGCGCGATGCTCGCGTGGTCGAGCGCAAGAAGTACGGCCTCAAGAAGGCCCGCCGCGCTCCCCAGTTCTCCAAGCGCTAAGGTTTTATCTCCTTACGAGATACAATGTACAAGCGGGGCCTACCGACTGCTCGGTGGGTCCCGCTTTTCTTTTCGACTAGGGTGGGCGGCTTCGTTTTGCCCACTTGGGAAGGAGCGATCCTATGCCCCAGAACATCTTCGGTACCGATGGCGTCCGTGGCGTCGCCAACGCCGACCTCTCGTGCGACCTCGCGTTTCGCCTGGGCCGCGCGGCGACCAAGTTCCTTGGCCCGGACATCTGCATCGGCCGCGACACGCGTCTTTCGGGTACCATGCTCGAGAGTGCTCTGACCGCTGGCATTATGGCAGAGGGCGGCCGTCCGCATTGCTGCGGCGTTATCCCTACGCCGGCCGTGGCGCTGCTCACCGTCCAAAACGAGCTCGACGGCGGCATCGTCATCTCCGCTTCGCACAATCCGCCGGAGTTCAACGGCATCAAGTTCTTTAGCCGCAAGGGCATGAAGCTTCCCGATGCTGTCGAGGAAGAGATCAGCGCCTGGGTCATGTCCGAGGAGGCCATGGCTGCCGACACGCTGCCGACCGGCGCCGGTGTGGGTCATATCATCAAGATGAAAGACGCCCGCAAGGCCTATGTCGATCATGCCATCAGCACGCTCGACGGCCTTAAACTCGATGGCCTGGTTGTTGCCGTCGACTGCGGCCACGGTGCTTCCTGCCAGACCACGCCCGCCGCGCTGCAGCGCCTGGGCGCCACGGTCCATGCCATCAACACCGATTACTGCGGCACCGACATTAACGTTGAGTGCGGCTCTACGCACCTTGAGCCCCTGCGCGAGCTCGTGCTGCGAACCCACGCCGACATCGGCCTGGCCCACGACGGCGACGCCGATCGCGTGCTGTTCGTGGACAGCGAGGGCAACGAGATCGATGGCGACTACATTCTTGCCATCTGCGGCTCCGACCTGGCCGCTCGCGGCAAGCTCGCCAATTCCGAGATCGTCTCGACCGTTATGTGCAACCTGGGCTTCTCCATCGCAATGAAGGAGCAGGGCTTCGAGATGGTCCAGACCGCCGTGGGCGACCGCTATGTTCTTGAGCGCATGCTCGCGGATGGCGCCGTCATCGGTGGCGAGCAGTCCGGCCACATCATCTTCCTGGAGCACAACACCACCGGTGACGGGCTGGTGACGGCCCTGCAGCTGCTGGCCGTGCTCAAGCGCACCGGCCGCACCCTCACCGACCTTGCCGGCATCATGAAGAAGTACCCGCAGGTACTCGTCAACGTGCATTCGGACAACAAGGCCGGCCTGGACGATTGCCAGCCCATTTGGGACGCCGTCGCTGCCGCCGAGAAGGAGCTCAACGGCCGCGGCCGCATCTTGGTGCGCCCGAGCGGTACCGAGCCGCTGGTTCGCGTTATGGCCGAGGCGGAGACGCACGAGCTCACCCAGCGCGTTGTCGACGACATCGTCGAGGTTGTCAAGCGTGAACTTCCCTAATGGTCAAAAACGGGTGCCAAGTGGTAAACTGTTAAAGCAATTTTGATTGATTGGTATGTCCGAGGGGGAGCATGTTCACTAAAGTCCTAAGGTCTTTTGGTATGCGTGGTCGAGTCCTTACGCTGGATGCTCCCATCTCGGGCGACGTCATTCCGCTCTCCGAGGTAAACGATCAGACGTTTGCCACCGGCCTTTTGGGCCAGGGCGTTGCCATTCAGCCTACGGGTACGCGTGTGATTGCGCCGGCAGACGCCAAGGTCGAGGCCATTTTTCCCACGGGTCACGCCGTTGCGCTCAACACGGTCGATGGCTTGGACGTGCTCATCCACGTTGGTTTGGACACTGTTCAGCTCGAGGGCAAGCACTTTACTGTACATGCGCAAGTGGGTGACATCGTCCATAAGGGCGATGTGCTCATCGAGTTCGATCGCGAGGCAATTGCTGCCGAGGGTTACGATGTGACGGTTCCCATCTTGGTGTGCAACTCCGTTGAGTTCTCGAGCATCAAAGGCTCCGTTGGCGAGCATGTCGAGGAGATGGACCAGCTCATCGTCGCGCGTGAGCGCTAGTCGCTCCGCTTTGCCTTTAGCCTACAATTCAAACACGTTTACGGAGGGCGCCCTTGAAACAGGGCGCCCTCCGTGGCAAGATGGGATTTGTCCGAAGCTAAACAGCTTTGGGTCACCGTGGACGGGCAGGGGCCTCGACGCGGGTAGACACGAGACACATACATTACGCGACCTCGCCCTGGTGGCCGCACACGTTGGTTGCGGCCGACGCGGGCCGCGGGCAAGTGCTTGTAAGGGGAGCCTTGCCTCTCTTGTACGAGAAAGGACGCGTAATGAAGATCATTAAAGCTAAAGACTACGAGGATATGAGCCGCAAGGCCGCCAATATCATCTCGGCCCAGGTTATTCTCAAGCCCGATTGCGTGCTGGGTCTTGCCACCGGCTCCACTCCGATTGGCGCCTACAAGCAGCTCGCCGCTTGGTACAAGAAGGGTGACGTCGACTTTGCCGAGGTCAGCACCTACAACCTCGACGAGTATCGTGGCCTTTCGCACGACGATCCCCAGAGCTACCACTACTTTATGCGTGAGAACTTCTTCGATCACATTAACATCGACCTGAACAACACGCATGTGCCCGATGGCTCCAATCCCGACGCTGCCGCTGCCTGCTCTGAGTATGACAAGATCGTCGCTGCTGCCGGTTACCCTGATCTGCAGCTGCTCGGCATCGGTAACAACGGTCACATTGGCTTCAACGAGCCCGATGATCACTTCTCCAAGGGTACGCACTGTGTCGACCTTACCGAGAGCACTATTCAGGCCAACAGCCGCCTGTTTGACAGCATCGACGACGTGCCTCGTCAGGCCTACACCATGGGCACTCAGACCATCATGTATGCCCGCATGATCCTGGTTGTCGCCAATGGCGAGGCCAAGGCCCAAGCCGTGCATGACATGTGCTTTGGTCCGGTTACCCCCGAGTGCCCTGCCTCGATCCTGCAGCTGCACACCAACTGCGTTGTCGTTGCCGACGAGGCCGCCCTTTCGCTCTGCGAGTAGCGAAAGCCTATCACCTCGACATAGCTTTGCCGAAGGCCTCCGCTTTGCGGGGGCCTTTTTTCTGAGTGCACGCCGTGTGCTTGACGAAAACCTTGCCGCGAACTTGACGGGTGCGTCTGGTGCAGCATGATTCATTCCATAACAGATACTATGCATAAATGCTATGAAAAGGTCGCAGACGGTAGCTGGCGCTAGGTGAGTTGCGCAACACAATTGAACAGCGCTCATTTAAGGTAAACTGCCAAAGGATGGGACAAGCTGGCAAGCGCATTGACCTGCGCAAAGACTGATTGGTTGGGGGATAAGTTTCAATCGGACCACGCTGAACAAAAACTTGCCATTTGCGTACCAGCAAACATCCTAAACCGTAGCATCGCTCTATTCATCTAGCGATACATATGGTCTAGCGTTACGGTGTCCATGTGGTCGAGTTGAGGAGCGGGCATGGTTAACGATTTGGGCAATACGGACGACCTCGAGCTTATGCCGCTGGGCAGTAGCTATATGGTGCGGCGCGATCGCTTGATGAACGAACTTATCGCCAAGGGCCGAAAGGCCGGCATCGTAGTCCTCTACGCGCCTGATGGCTTTGGGAAAACCTCGGTGCTGCTGCAGTATGCCCAAGAGGTTAAAAGCGATCCGACGCGAGGTCCTGTGCGGATCATCGAGGCAGACCGCGCCATTGGGCGCGAGGTGTTTATGCAGCTCGAGGTCGTTACCGAAGAGCTTAAGGACAAGCCGCACTCCCTGATTGCAATCGATAACGTGCCTAACCTCAGCCAGAGCGAGACCGAGGAGCTGATCGACCGAATCCGAACCCTGCGTGCTATGGGGGTTGGGGTCTTTATGAGCTGCCGTCCTTCGAATCGCCAGCTGATTCACGGACTGGGCGATTCGATTAAAGTCAACGCGCAGATGCTCAAGGTGCATGCCTATGAGTATTCGGCGTGGGCATCGGCGTTTTCGATCAGCACGTCGCTCGACTTCTATCAGCTTACGCAGGGCGTGCCCGAGCTCGTCTCGGCTATGCAGTCGGGACTATACGGGCAGGGAGACGTTGCCCAGATGCTCGAAAACGAGATCGTCAATATCTACGGTGCGGCACTTGTTGATCTGGCGTCGCTCGAGAACAACGCCCTGTTTAGTGTGGCATGCTTGATGGTCTTAATGGGTGAGGGCAATATTTCGGAGCTCGAGGCTTGCGGTGTTAGGCTTTCGGCGATTGACCAGTCCTATCTTGTCCGCGATTATCCCATTTTTGGCGTTGATCCGGCAGACCGGCGCTTTACCTGCTTGGGTACCGAGGACAACGCACGCCTGCGATTGCGCAAGCTGGTCGCCGAAATTCGCCCCGAACTCGTTGTGCGGGCGGCGCGTATATTGATTAAAGCGGGGCGCTGCGATACCGCGATGGACCTCGCCGACGCGTTTTTGGACCGCAGTGCGGTGTTGGAGCTTGCCGGGCAGTATGGGGTCGATCTGGCCCTGACGGGGCATGGAGGGGATGTCTGCCGCGCGGCGCTGGGAAAGACCGAGGCAGATGACCGGGCCTCGGAGCCGACGCCTGACGAGGCGCTCGGCATCTATCTGGCGGCGGTGAGCGTCTCCAATACAAAGCTTGCGCGGTATATGGCCTCAATTATCGAGCGTGCGGGCGAACAAGCGATTTCCGAGCTCAATCCCGTGTCGTGGAAGGTGGCGCACGCGTTTACGGCCGCCTGTTATGGAGATAGTGGTCTGGGGCTTCCGGCAAGCCATACGGCGTTGGAAAGCGAGGCGTCTTGTGCCGCACTCGACATGCTGTCCGCACATGTCGAGATAAAGCATGGACTGACCGAGCGGGCGAAGGGTGGCGAGATCCTCGCGGGGCTCAAAACGGATAAAGCCTACGATTGTGAGCTCGATATCGCGGGGACGTTTGTGCGCGCGGACCGCATGTTGACGGAGCTATTTGATGGGTCGTATGCGGGGACTGACGAGCGTGATGACGAGATGGCTCTGACGCTCGAGGCACTCGAAGCGCGTGGAATCCGAGCGCTCGCCATCTGGGTGCGCATGGTGTTATCGGCGCGGCGCCTGTTTGCCGGCATGCCGGTGACCGACGAGCAGGCATTCAATGAGCTCGACCGTTTTGCCGTGCGTGTGCGTGACAATCAAGTCCAGTTGTTTGGCTTGATACTAGAAGGCTGGCAGTCGTTGGCTGAGGGGCGTCCGGTCAATGCCAAATTCCGTGCGGTGCAGGTGCTTAGGCTTGCCGAGGAATCGATTGGATACATACGCGACAACGCGCTGCTGCTAGAGCGCGCGGCGTACTTACGCAATACATCGATGGTATCGGTGCGCGAAGAGGCAGAGCTGCTCGATTTGAGTCGGACGCAGGTCGGTGGTGCCGAGGCTTGGATGGTGGCGCTGCATTTGGCCTCCGCGGGCCGCGATAGCGACCTTGCAGCCTGGATGTCCATGAACCGCCCGGGGATTTTGGATCCGTCGTATCGGCTGTTTGCGCGTCTTGCGATGCATTGTCTGGGTGAGCCGGCTGCTAGAATTCGAAAGAAGCTCCCGGTGCGCGAGCTGTCGCGGTATTCGCTGCGTGACGACTTTGAGGGCGAAGGCGAGCGTCTGTTCCAGGCCGGCGATGCCGAGGGTGTCGATGTGATTGGCCATATCGAGATCCGCATGTTTGGGGCGTTTCGCGCCGAGCGCGACGGGTTTCCCATCACGGATAAGATGTGGCGCCGCAAGAAAGCGGCGACGCTTGCCGAGCGACTTGCGCTGGGCATGGATACACTGGTCGACCGCGAGACGCTGGCTATGGAGCTGTGGCCCCATGCCGAGTTCAATAGCGCTCGTAACAATCTGTACTCGACGATATCGCGCTTGCGTTCGGCCTTGGGGCCGACACCGGACGGCAAGTCGTGTGTGCTGATTCAAAACGAGTGCATTGGGCTTAACGGCGATTACGTCAAGACCGACGTGCGGTTATTTGATCAGATAAGCCGCGAAGTTTTGGGAAATCGCACGGGCGCGCGCGGGCCCCATCTGGTCGAGCTGTGCCTTAAGATCGAGCAGCTCTACGCCGGCCCGTTGTATGTTCCCAATGGCTGTAATCCCACCTACTTTTTGCGTATGCGGCGCATTATGGAATCGAAGTATATCGACTGCATGATTCGGGGCGCGAATGCCGCTCTAGAAGAAAACGACCTGCAGTCGGCGGTATGGCTGGTGGAGTCGGGGCTGCGGCAAGAGACGGCGCGCGAGGACATGGTGCGTTGCGCTATGCGCGTCTACGGTGCGGCGGGGCGACGACGCGATATCGTCGAGCTGTACAGTGGTCATATGCATCACCTGAGGGAGCAGGTCAATGGCGTGCCCGAGCCCGAGACGCGGCGTCTGTACGAGCGCTTGGTGGAGGGCAGGCTCAACCGCGTGCTCGTCGAGCGATAAAAAATGAGCGTCCGAATTGCTCGGACGCTCGCAAGCTTGATGTATGCTGGCTCGCCGGATCGTCGGCTCTTAGACGAGCTTAATCTTCTCGATGTCCTTGCGCGATGACTCGCGATACAGCGAGAACTTGCGGCCGATAATCTGGACGACCTCGGCGTGGCAGCGCTCGGCGAGCTCCTCGGCGGCCTCGCGGGCAGAAAGGCTGGAGCCGTCCAGCACGGAGCACTTAACGAGCTCGTGCTTCTCCAGGTAGGCGACCGTCTGCTCGACGGTGCCCTCGTTGATGTCGGACTTGCCGATGATGATGGCGGGGTTGAGGTGATGGGCCATGCTGCGAAGCTGCTTGACCTGGGCTCCTGTCAGTGCCATGGGTTCTCGCTTTCTATGTTATGGGGCGCCCCGCGATGGGGCCTTAATCTACGTGAGCTGTCCCACGATAGCGCAGGAACGGCGCGGTGTGGGGCGTGTTTGCCCAGTTCAAAAAGAATGCGGATGCCGAGCGGGAGAACAGCGCGGGTTACAGGCGGACGTGTACTGCGGCCGAAAGCGGTCTATGGACGGCTCGAAGAGACCGGCTCCCATGCAATAAACGCCCAACGGACCTTGCGGACGTGATCGAGCATGTAGCGTCCCTGCGGCACTCCTTTGGACCCCGGCTCGCCAGCACGGGGATTCTCAATCATATGCTGAGCGACGTAGTCGCGCAGACGGTCGATCTTATCCTCGTTACCGTGCTCGAGCATGCGGGAGAAGTCCGCCACGCCCGCCTCAAGGCTATCGAAAGTATCGCGACGGGGCGATTCAAAGTATGTAACCTGCGGCAGCGCCCCCATCTGAATGAGGATATTAAAGGCATACACAAAGCCATTACTGCAGGTAACCGAGGCACCGATGGCGTTCATCAGGTGCAGGTCATAGCGCGGGCTGGAGTTGGCGACCATCGTGACAGCACAACGCCGACGAGCCGTTCGATCAAGCTTGGCAAGCGCGCCTTTTAGGTTGGTCGTGGTGACAGAACGACTGGCAAAGGCAACATCTACCGCTTTCGCGACCGGTCCAACCAAATCCCAGTCATCATCCCAAGCAAGTTCAAGCGGTGTAATGCGATCCTCGAGTCCATAGTACTCAATGCCAGCATCAAGCGTGCCCAACATAGCAGGGGAAAAGTCAGCAGCAATCACAGGATGCCCAGCCTGAGCAAGCGGAATGGCAATCGACCCAGCCCCACACCCCATATCAAGCACCGACTCGCCAGGCTTTAACGCCAACAGCTTTATAAAATCCCGGGCATACGGAGCAGTCTCAAGCGGCCGAAAATGCCGAGCCCGCTTATCCCACTCAAAAGAATCATCAGCCCGCCGCCGACCAGCTTGCAAACGCATCCATTCGCCATTCCAATCAGCAGAAAGCAGCTCAGAGCGAGCATCCCCATCAACCACGGGCCAACCTCCTAGCAACAAAAAAGCGACTCCTCCCAAAAGAAGAGCCGCAACCAGCATATATCAGAAAGAACCGATCCAACGCCAAACCGCCGTATCAACCATGTGGTGCAGGAGCGAAGCAACTGCAACCGGGATAGAACCCAACCGAGGTCCCGTTGTGCGGGAGCCCCGGGGAGGGCAAATATATAAGGTCGATCGCGAGTTCCGCACGAGCCGGAGAGCACTTAATGTGCTCTCCGTGCGAGTCAGGACTGTCCGAGCAGGCGACCTTATATATTTGCCCTCCCCGGGGCTCCTCGCCCGAACCCCTCAGCTAGTTCTTCAGCGAGTTCAGCGGTGCCGGGAAGCGTCCACCACGGTGGGCAAGCACGGTGCCGGCGTTGGGGTTCACCGGCATGATGGGCGCACGGCCGAACAGGCCGCCGTACTCGACGCAGTCGCCCACGCCCTTGCCGATGGCGGGAATCACGCGGACGGCCGTGGTCTTGTTGTTGATGACGCCGATAGCCATCTCGTCGGCGATGATGCCGGCGATGGTCTCGACCGGGGTGTCGCCGGGGATGGCGATCATGTCCAGGCCAACGGAGCACACGCAGGTCATGGCCTCGAGCTTCTCGAGCGAAAGTGCACCGGCCTCGACGGCGGCGATCATGCCGGCGTCCTCGGATACGGGGATAAAGGCGCCGGAGAGACCGCCCACGCTGGAGCTGGCCATGACGCCGCCCTTCTTGACGGCATCGTTGAGCATGGCGAGCGCGCAGGTCGTGCCCGGGCCACCACAGGTGCCCACGCCGATGATCTCGAGGATGCGTGCGACGGAGTCGCCGATGGCAGGCGTGGGAGCCAGCGACAGGTCGACAATGCCCTTCTCAACACCCAGGCGATGGGCGGCCTCGCGGCTCATGAGCTCACCGGCACGGGTGATCTTAAAGGCGGTCTGCTTAATCTTCTCGGCGACTTCCATCATCGATGCGGAATCGGGCAGCGTCTCCAGGGCTGCGGCCATAACGCCGGGGCCCGAGACGCCTACGTTGATGACGGCGTCGGCCTCGCCACCGCCGTGGACGGCGCCCGCCATAAACGGGGAGTCCTCGACCATGTTGGCAAAGCAGACAAACTTGGAAGCGCCGACGGAATCCTGGTCGGCCGTGAGTTTAGCGGCATCGATGATGGTCTGGGCGGCCATAAGCACGGCGTCCATGTTGATGCCGGCGCGCAGGCTAGCGACGTTGACACTGGAGCAGACTCGGCTCGTGGTAGCGAGCGCCTGGGGGATGGACTGGATGACGCGGCGATCGGCGTCGCCGATGCCCTTCTGGACGAGTGCGGAGAAGCCACCCAGGTAATCGATGCCGAGCGTCTCTGCCGCGCGGTCGAGGGCATGCGCGATGGGGGTGAGGTCCTCATCCTTGCAGCACGCGGCGATCTGCGCCACCGGGGTGACGGAGACGCGCTTGTTGACGATGGGGATACCGTACTCGCGCTCGAGGTTCTCGGCGGTCTCGACCAGATGCTCAGCCGTGTGCGTCACGTGGTCGTAGATCTTCGTGCACATGCGGTCGAGGTTCTCGTCACCGCAACCCATGAGCGAAACACCCATGGTGATGGTCCTGATGTCGAGGTTCTGCTCCTCAACCATGCCGCGGGTTTCCGCGATTTCTGCGGGCGTGATCGCCATCCTTGCGCTCCTATCTGCCAAAACGAGCATAGTCTTTTCTATTCTAACGTGCCGCACGTGCCAAGTGGCGCGTGCGGCACGTTTTGGTGCTTGGTTGTTTCCGTTGTGTTACTGCCCAAAGACCTCTTCGGCGATACGAGCGCTCTCGGCGGCGTCCTTGGCGTAGTAGTCCGCGCCGATCTGCTTGGCGTATTCGGGGGTGAGTACGGCGCCGCCTACGATGATCTTGACGCCCGGCACCTCGGCATGAAGCAGCTTGATGGTCTCTTCCATGGCCACGACGGTGGTAGTCATAAGCGCCGAGAGGCCGACGAGCTTGATGTCACGCTCCTTGACGGTCTTGAGTACCTCCTGTGGATCGACGTCGCGGCCAAGGTCAAAGACGGTGTAGCCGTAGTTGTCGAGCAGCATTTTGACGATGTTCTTGCCAATATCGTGGATGTCGCCCTTGACGGTGGCCACGCAGATCTTACCCTTGTCGGCAATCTCGCCGGCGGGCATCAGGCGTTTGATGGTATCGAAGCCCACGCGCGCGGCCTCGGCCGAGGCCATGAGCTGCGGCAAGAAGAACTTGCCCTGGTCAAAGAGGACTCCGACCTCGTCGAGGGCGGGGATAAAGTGATTGTTGATGAGTTCCATAGCGTCGTGGTCGGCCAGCAGGCGCTCGGTCTCGGCCGCAATTTCGCCCTTGCGGCCCGAGACGACCATGTGGCGGATGGGGTCGTCGTTGCCGTCGGTGCCGGCGGTGTCAGCAGCGGGCGCGGCGTCGGTCGATGCGGTCTGGGCCGCTGCCGGGTTCGCGGCGATCTTATACGGATCGGTCCAGCCAGCGTAGCGCTCGATGTATCCGGTCGAGCCCTCGTCCTCAACGCTCAGCACGCGATAGCTGTAGACGGTATCCATAAAGCGCTTGGAACCCGGGTTCATGATGGGGGCGTCCAGACCTGCACCAAAGGCGGCGGCCAAAAAGACCGAGCCCAGCAGCGGCCGCGCGGGCAGGCCAAAGCTGATGTTCGACACGCCGAGTGCGCATTTGACGCCCAGGCGCTCCTTGCACATAGACATGGCGCGCAGGATCTGCTCAGCCTGGCGCTGGTTGGTCGAGGCGGTCATGACCAGGCAGTCGATGAGGATGCGGTCCGGGCCGATGCCGTAGCGGGCGGCCTCGGCCACGATGCGCTCGGCGATGGCGAAGCGAGCCTCGGCGGTATCGGGGATGCCGCCTTCGTCGAGCGTGAGGCCGACGACGTTGGTTCCATAGTGGGCGACCAGCGGAAAGATCTCATCCATGATCTGCTGCTTGCCGTTGACCGAGTTGATGATGGGCTTGCCGGCGTAGCGGCGTACGGCGGCCTCGACAGCGGCGGGATCGGTGGAGTCGATCTGCAGCGGCAGGAGCGTGGAGCCCTGGAGCTGCTCGGTGGCCTGCTGGATAATCTTGACCTCGTCGATCTCGGGCAGGCCCACGTTAACGTCCAGGATATCGGCGCCCTGTTCTTGCTGGCTGATGCCCTGACTTACGACGTAGTCCAGATCGCCGTCGCGCAGGGCCTGCTGCAGGCGTTTTTTGCCGGTGGGATTGATGCGCTCGCCGATGACGGCGATCTTGTGGCCATCGCAGGGAAGGTCCACGACCGTCTGGGCGCTCGTGACCGACATGCTGGGCTTGCGATGGCGCGGACTGGGCGTGTGGTTGTCGATAAGCGTGCGCAAGGCCGCCATGTGCACGGGCGTGGTGCCGCAGCAACCGCCCACGACGCTCACGCCATCCTTGATCATGCCGGCGACGGCCGCGGCGTACTCGGGCGCCTGGATATCAAAGACGGTGTTGCCGTCGTCGTCCACGCGGGGCAGTCCTGCGTTGGCCTGCACCATGATGGGCTTGTCGGTAACGGTGAGCATGCGTGCAGCGAGTCCCCGGAGCTCGGCCGGGCCCTGGCTGCAGTTGATGCCCAGGACATCGGCGCCGATGGCATCGAGCGTGATGGCGGCAACCTCGGGACTCGTGCCCAGGAAGGTGCGACCGTCTTCCTCAAAGGTCATGGTGGCAAAGACGGGCAGGTCGGAGTTCTCGCGGCAGGCGAGGACGGCCGCCTTGATCTCGGCCAGGTCGGTCATAGTCTCGATAATAAAGAGGTCCACACCCGCGGCGACGCCGGCGCGCACTTCCTCGGCAAAGAGGTCATAGGCCTCGTCGAAGCTGAGGGTACCCAAGGGGCGAAGCAGCGCGCCGATGGGGCCGATATCGCCGGCGACGTAGTGGGCGCCGGCCGCGCGGGCGCAGGCGACGGCGGCGGCAAAGACATCTGCCACGGTGGCGGCGCCGTCGAGCTTGTGGGCGTTGGCGCCAAAGGTGTTGGCGGTGATTACGTCGCAGCCAGCCTCGACGTACTGGCGCTGGATATCGGTAATGACCTGTGGCTCCTCAAAGTTGAGCAGCTCGGGCAGGGCGCCCGCCTTCATGCCAGCGGCCTGCAACATGGTGCCCATGCCGCCGTCGAACAGCAGGTGTCCCGTGCCCTCGATGGCCGCACACAGGCGATCGTCCTTAATGCGAAGGTCGTCGATCGTGCGCGTCTTGTACGTGGCGCCATTACGGCGTGCGGCATCAACGGGTGCCGCCAGCGCGGCACCGTCCAGATCATGAGTGATAAGCGGAGTAAACATCGGGGGCTCCTAATGGCTGGAATAGCAGGTGGTGTGGGCGGCGCGGAAGCGGCAGTGCTCGCGCATGCGGCAGATATTGCAGGTGGGGCGGCTCTGGGCGTCGTGGACTTCGCCGTCAAACAGACCGATCACCGCGGTCACGCTCTTGGTGGGCATGAGCAGGCTGGTGGGGGTGACGGTAAGTCCAATGAGGCGCGTGGCGTTGAGTGCATCCACGATCGAGCGCTGGGCAGAGAGCGGGCAGTCGCCATAGCCGGGACTGAAGCGCCAGTTGCCGGCGAGCCCGTGTGCGGCGGCCGCAGCCTTGACTTGCTGGTCCATCTGCTCGACGGCGGCCTCCACGTAGGCGGAGCATGCGGCGTCGAGCACGGCTCCCTCTAGGGGCTGCTGAGCTCCCGTGGTGCGCAGACGGCGTTCGGCGTCCATGCCGAGGGTGCATGCCATGAGTGCGGCAAAGCGGGCGTCTTTGAGGTGGCGATAGATATCGCGACCGCGCAGTTCAACGTTGGTGCCGACTAAGCGAATGCAGGGCTCGCCCTGTTCATCGACGCCCGTGGCATCGATGGCAAATATGCGGCGCACGCCACGGGGCTCAATGTCCAGCTCCAGACGCTCAACGACAAGCTCAATACGCTGCGCTAGCTCGGGCTCAATCTGCTGGCCGCCGTAGCCCAGATACCGCAGCATCTCGGCACGGTCGACACGAGGATGGTGGGCAGCGTCGATACGGTAAAGCGCCGGCGACGCAAGGTCGGCCGGCACTTCAACAACGGTTGTATCGATGTGCGGTTTTTCCATTACCCCAGACGCTCCATAATGGTCGCGGCGATTGCAGGACGGTTCATAGTGTACAGGTGCAGACCGTCGGCGCCGTGCTCCTTGAGGTCGCAAAGCTGGCGGGCGGCATAATCTACACCGGCTGCCTGCAGGCTCTCGGGGTCGTTCTCGTATTTGGCGAGGATCTTGATGACGGGGGAGGGCAGCGACGCGCCGCACATAAAGACCATGCGGCTGATCTGCGACTTGCCCATAAACGGCATGATGCCCGCGGTAATAGGCACGGTGATGCCGGCCTTGTCGGCAAGCTCGCGGAAGCGATAGAAGCACTCGTTATCAAAGAAGAGCTGCGTCACAAAGAAGCTCGCGCCGGCGTCTTGCTTTTGCTTGAGGTGCTCGACCGAGAGGTTGAGATCCTCGCAGGCAATGTGGCCCTCGGGGTAGGCTGCGGCGCCCACGCAAAAGCCGGCGTCGACGAGCTCGGGGATGAGGTCACGGGCGTAGGCGTAGTCGGAGGCGGGCTTGTCGTCCTCGGTCGCGCCAGCGGGCAGGTCGCCGCGCAGGGCCAGGATGTTTTCAACGCCGGCCGAGCGATACTCGTCAATCTTGGCGGCGATATCGGCATGTGTGCGGCCAACGCAGGTGAGGTGCGCTACCGAGGGCGTATCGAATTCGCTCGTAATCATATGTGCGATGGGGGCGGTGGTGGCACCGTTACCCGAGCCGCCAGCGGAACAAGTGACCGAGACAAAGCTCGGTGAAAGCTTGCACAGGTTGCCTGCCACCTCGCGAGCCGTATCGAGGGTAAGCTCACCCTTGGGCGGGAACATCTCAAACGAAACGGGCGTGGCGCCCTGGGATGCTGCCTGCTTAAAAACCTCGTCGACGCGCATATCGTGCTCCTTTAGATATTTAGTGCGATGTGTTGTAAGGATTCTACAGCACCGCTGTGCCACGGTGGAGTTTTACTCGCGATTTAGGGATACCAATCAAAGATGCCTTGCTATCGGCATTGCCTATAGCAGAGTGGTCAATGTAGGAAAGGGCTATATTGAATGGTATCTGATGCGAAATACCAGTTAATAGAGCCCCATCCCAAATTGACTACCCTTAAATCATGGGAAGAGGTCTGCAATTTATACAGTTGATTGGCCATTAAGGGCAGCAGCGCCGCTGTGATGCGGTAACCTCATTGATTGGTTTCGCGACAGCAACATAACGGTAATGTCGCGGAAACACGGCGAGTCTAAGCTATGACTCGTTCGTTAGTAATCAACGCCGCATCTCACGCGGTGCCGATACGAAGGGAGTTCCGTATGGCCGATCTTACTGACCGCTTCGGGACCATGGTGTTCTCTGAGGAAGTCATGAAGGACTACCTCCCCAAGGACATTTGGAAGCGCCTTGCTGTAACCCTCGAGGACGGTGAGCCGCTCGACCTGGATGTGGCCAACGCCGTTGCCCACGCCATGAAGGTCTGGGCCATCTCCAAGGGCGCGACGCACTACGCGCACTGGTTCCAGCCGCTTTCGGGCATTACTTCCGAGAAGCACGACAGCTTCCTCGAGCCCAACCACGACGGCACCGCCATTACCAAGTTTACGGGCAAGAACCTCATCCAGGGCGAGCCCGATGCCTCCAGCTTCCCCAACGGCGGTCTGCGTGCCACCTTCGAGGCCCGTGGCTACACCGCTTGGGATCCCACCAGCCCCGCTTTTATCAAGGACGATGTCCTGTGCATCCCCACGGCTTTCTGCTCCTACACGGGCGAGGCCCTGGACAAGAAGACCCCCCTGCTGCGCTCCATGACCGCGCTCTCGCGTGAGTCTAAGCGCGTTTTGGCGCTGTTTGGCAAGACCCCCAAGAAGGTTGTTCCTTCCGTGGGCGACGAGCAGGAGTACTTCCTGATCAAGAAGGACGCTTACCGCAAGCGCAGGGACCTGGTCATCACCGGCCGCACCCTCTTTGGTGCTGCTCCCTGCAAGGGCCAGGAACTCGAGGAGCACTACTTTGGCGCTATCCGCCCTACCGTCTCGGCCTATATGAAGGACCTGGACGATGAGCTGTGGGCACTTGGTATTCCCGCCAAGACCAAGCACAACGAGGTCGCTCCTTGCCAGCATGAGCTCGCCCCTGTCTATGGCGAGGTCAACGAGGCCATCGACCAGAATCTGGTCATGATGGAGAAGATGAAGCTCATCGCCTCCCGTCACGACTTGGTCTGCCTGCTGCACGAGAAGCCCTTCGAGGGCATCAACGGTTCGGGCAAGCACAACAACTGGTCGCTTGGCACCGAGTCCGAGAACCTGCTCGACCCGGGCGACACCCCGCTCGACAACCTGCAGTTCATCGTCTTCCTCACCGCGGTGATCGAGGCCGTCGATAACTATCAGGAGCTCTTGCGTGCCTCCGTTGCCTCGGCCGGCAACGATCATCGTCTGGGCGCCAACGAGGCTCCTCCGGCGATTATGTCTATCTTCCTGGGCGACCAGCTTACCGAGGTCGTCGAGAAGATCGTCGACGGCAAGGCTTCCGTCCACGCCACGCGCGGCGTGCTCGACCTGGGCGCCGACACCCTGCCCAAGCTGATGCAGGACAACACCGACCGCAACCGCACCTCCCCGTTCGCTTTCACCGGCAACAAGTTTGAGTTCCGTGCCTGCGGCTCCGAGCAGAACGTCTCCGACTCCAACCTGGTGCTCGATGCTGCCGTGGCCAAGTCGCTCAAGTCCTTTGCCGATGCACTTGAGGGCACGCCCGAGGACAAATTCCAGGACGCTGCGCTCGAGTACTGCAAGAAGGTCCTGACCGATCACCAGCGCATCCTGTTCTCCGGCGACGGCTACTCCGACGAGTGGCCCGTCGAGGCCGAGAAGCGCGGCCTTGCCAACAACAAGACCACGGCCGACGCACTGCCTGCCTTTGTTTCCGATAAGGCCATCGCGCTCTTTGAGGAGACGGGCGTTCTGACCCGCGCCGAGGCCCAGTGCCGCTACGACTGCAAGCTCGAGAAGTACAACAAGCTCATGAACATCGAGGCTACCACGATGATTCGCGAGGCACGTCGTACCTATCGCCCGGTCATCACCGCCTATGCCACCAAGGTCGCTAAGGGCCTGGAGACAATCCGCGCCGCCGGTGCCGACGCTGCCATGCAGTGCGAGCAGAACACGCTCAACAAGCTCTGCAACGGCATCACCGCCATCAACGATTCCATCAAGGCTCTCGACGCCGTGCACCAGAAGGCCGAGACCCTCGATGGCCAGGAGCAGGCCAACGTGTACGCGCACGAGGTTGTTCCCGCTATGGATACGCTGCGCGCCGCCGTGGACGCCATGGAAGAGATCGTGGCCGCCGACTACTGGCCGGTTCCGACCTACGACGACATCCTGTTCTACGTGTAGAGCGTAACCGACATATCGTCATGGTATTGAGCCGGGGTCCGCATCGCGCGGGCCCCGGCTTTTTGTTTGCGAGGGACGCTTTGGAGTCCGTTTTGCAACTGATTCGCCCACGCAATAAGGGGTCGTGGGCAAAAAATGTCAAATATGAGTACTGTCACAAGCCCTGTAGCATTATTTTTTGCAAGAAATGCAGTATTACGCAACGTATGTCCAAGTACATAGCTGATAAACGCCTGCAATTCCTCCGCCGTAGGACGCCTGGCGTCCAAATTGCCTTCTGATGGCATGAAATCGCTGTTACTAAATTGGTAACAGTACTCATACTTGCCATTTTTTGCCCACGGGCCCTTGGACGACAGTGTGATTTATGCTGTCGGGTTCGAATCCCGGCATATCGGTAGCAAAAAGCCCGCCACCGCGAGGGCAACGGGCTTCTCAATTTAAATGGTGCCCCCAGCGGGATTCGAACCCGCGATATCCACCTTGAAAGGGTGGCGTCCTTGGCCGCTAGACGATGGGGACAGCGGGAAAGAGTATAGCAGACTTTTTTGCCGGCGCGTATATCGTTGGCAAACTGGAAAACCACCACACAGGAGCCGATTCTCTATCCCGAACTTCAAATATCTCAATCTGTAACATCTGAGTGGGTAAATCGGCTCTACCTGTTACAGATCGAGACAAACGACGGGCGTCGGGACGAACGTCTCAATCTGTAACAGTACAACGACTTTTAACGGTCTAGATGTTACAGATCGAGACAAACTACCGTGGCGGGTCAAAACCACCACAAAGGTGCCTGTCTCTTTCGTCGTGGTGGGGTGCTAGGGGAGGAGCTTCATGGCGGCATCGTGAGCGGCGTGCTCGTAGGTGTCGTCGAGGGGCTTGAGCGGCAGCAGGGCTGTGGCTTGCGCATCGCCGCGGCGCTCGAGGGCGTGGGCAATGAGCCGGTCGGCGAGCTCGGGGTTCTTGGGCAGTGCCGGTCCGTGCAGGTACGTGCCGATGACGCCCTTGTAGATCAGTCCCTCAAAGCCATCGTCGCCGTTGTTGCCGGTGCCCGCGACGACGGACGTTCCGAGCGGCGTGGCCTCTGTATCGAGCAGGGTGCGTCCGCCATGGTTCTCGAATCCCACAAAGGGCTCGGGTGCCAGGTCGGTCTTGACGGCGACGTTGCCGATCAGGCGGTCGGAGCCGCGTACGGTTTCGGCGGCAATGACCCCCAGACCCTCGATGCGATCCTCGCCCATATAGTACGAACGGCCGAGCAGCTGATAGCCGCCACAGATGGCAAGCAGCGAGCCGCCATCCTCAACATAGGCCGCGACCTTGTCTTTTTGGGCGAGCAGCTCGTGTGCCACGGCTAGCTGGTCGCGGTCGGAGCCGCCACCCATCATGACGATATCGGCATCGGTCAAATCAAGCGTTTCGCCCATACGGACCTCGTCTACACGCGCGGGAATGCCACGCCAGGCGCAGCGGCGCTCGAGGGCGATAACGTTGCCGCCGTCGGCATAGAGGTTGAGGGCATCGGGGTACAGGTAGACGATACGCAGGGGGCGCGAAAGCTCGACCGGCGCAATATCGGTGGGGACAGCGCTACCATCGGCGCGCGTTATGGCGTGGGAGACAATCGAGCTTGCATCGTCGTCTTTAAGCCCGTCGAGTTCCTTGACCAGCGGCGGGAAGGCCGTGTAGTTGGCGACGGCGTAGAAGGTGTCATCGGCGGCCTCGTCTGCCACGGCGCCGATCGCCTGCGCGACGTCCGAGATAATCGCGGCATCGATGCCGGCGTACTTGAGGCGTACCTGCATGTCGTGCGCACGCGTGCCTCCGGCAAAGGCGACAAGACCCGGCGTGTCGGCGATGCGCTCGAAGTCGACATCGTAGATCCACGAGACATCGTGGCCGTCGGCATCGTTATCGTTTAGGAAGAAGGCGCAGAGCCTGCCACCTGCCGTTTTAATGGACTGGATCTGGCGATCGAAGCCCACGGGATTCTTGGCCAGGTTGGCCTCGACGGTGCGGCCGGCAATATCCCAGCGGCCCATGCGTCCGCCGGCGGGCACGTAGGCATTAAGCGTGGGCTGCAGGTGCGCCGCGTCCACGTCCAGCTCGTGCGCCGCAAAGAAGGCGGCGGCGACGTTATAGACCATGTACAGGCCGTTGTAGCGCGTGGCGATGTGCACGGCGGGCGCGTTGGCCTCGGGTCCAAAGGCCAGGTCAAAGCCGTAGCCGTCGCAGCCGAGCTCAACGCCCGTCACGCGGCGGAGCAGCGCGGGGCGACCCCAGCCGCACGAAGGGCAATGATAGGCGCCCAGCTGTCCGTACTGCACATAGTCGTATTCCAGCGGGGCGTTGCACTGCGAGCAAAAACGCGAGTCGCTAATGCGGTCGGACTCGGTGCCCGTGGCGCCGTCGATGCCAAAGGCGATGCTCGTGTTGGGGACGCGCGCGGCGATCGAGGCGCACAGCGGATCGTCGGCGTTGTAGATGAGCGTTGTCGTCGGAGAGAGCTCCAACGCATGGGCGATGACGTCTTGGGTATGGTCGATCTCGCCGTAGCGGTCTAGCTGGTCGCGGAACAGGTTGAGCAGCACAAAGTACGTCGGTTTGAGCTTGGGCAGAACGCGTACGGTGTAGAGCTCGTCGCACTCAAAAACGCCCACGCGCTTGCCGCTGCTGGTGTGCTTAAGGCTGCCGCGGGCCTCGAGCAGAGCACCCACCACACCAGGCTCCATATTGTTGCCGGCACGGTTGCACACCACGGTAGCGCCGCTGGCAGCAACGGCGTCAGCGATGAGGTTGGAGGTGGTGGTCTTGCCATTAGTACCGGTAATCACCACGCTGCGGTCGACCAGGCTCGCGAGGTCGCTTAGCAGCTCGGGGTCGATCTTCATGGCGATGCGGCCGGGAAGCACGCCACCCTGGCGTTTGAGGACAGAGCGCAGTCCCCAGCGGGCGATATCGCTCGAGGTGCAGGCGAGAGATGAGCGGAGGTTCATGAAGCCGTTCCTAACATAGATGACATGGTCGGGGCGATCGCGTCGCTAAAAGCCGTAGCGGCGCGCAAATTCCTGGGCGAGCTGCGATACATCTTCGCAGGCGTTGGCCCAGGGGGCAAAGTCGGGGGTGTCCGAGATAATGCCGTCGGCCTCCCAAACTGCCTGGTGCGAAAGGTCCCAGGGGTCGCGCGGCTCGGGTCGGCAGGGAAGATACGGCGTCTGGTACATGGGATTCAGCAAGAAGAACGCGCCGCCCTCGCAGCGGTTAGCGAACTCACGCAGCGCACGCACCGCCGGGCGCATCTTGTTTGTTTTGAACAGCAAGATCGTGCGGGCGAGCAGGTACCAAGGAGAGTTTTCGAGTGCGTCTGCCCCCATCTGTTCCTCGAGCTGATGCGCCAGGGCAAAAAAGCCGTCCTGGTCTTCCAAGCGGGCGAGGGCAAGCAATACGGTGCCGGCGGCCCGGGTGGGATAGCCCTCCGCCTTAAGGACACGGCGAGCATAGTTGGCGGCGGCGCGGTAACGAGCGCTCGCCATGCACAGCTGCGAGATGGCCTCGAGTGTGTGAAGCCACCCGATAAGGGCCGGCTCGCTCACGGTAAGGTCCGCTGCGGTGACACCGTCGGCCAAAACATTATTGGCCCAATAGTGCGGGGCCTCCATATCAAACCCGGGCACGCTCTGTTGCAGGTAGTCGGCCGTGCTCGCCTCGAGCTTCATCAGGTCGCCCAGGCAGGCGTCAACGGGCGTGTCCGCCAAAATGATGGCGAGCAGCTGGGCATCGACGGCCAGCGCATCGATGCGGACGATCTTGAGCAGCTCATCACGCATATCGTCGAACAGGCGGTTGCGCGTCTGCTCAAACTCCTCGTCGCTGCCCATGTCCTCGATGCGATGGAGCTCGTCGAGCAGGTGGCGATGAACACCGGCATAGGACAGCAGTGCCTGAGCATGCTCGGACTGCGCATACTTTTGGGGATTCGCGCTAATGTCGTTATGGACAAGCTCGCGTGCTGCATCGGTGAGCTCGGGGTGCGACGCCAGATAGGTGCGCTCCAGGTAGGCGGGGATGTAGACGCTCGGATCCATTAGAGGTCTCCTCCCTTAAACGGCAAGCCCTGCTCGGCCGCCCGCAGTATGCGCTCGTCGATCTGGGAGCGCACGATGTCGTTGGTGGCGACCCAGGCGGCAAAGCTGGCGTTGTCGGGCGCGCCCAGGCCCTCCTGCAGTACCGGCGTCGCCTCGGAGAGTGCAAGGACGAGCTCGTCGGTGGAGCCTGCACTCACGTTGACGCGGGCATAGACGCCATCGGGAAACTCGGTTTGGAAGTAGAGCGCCTCGGCTGCGTGCGGGCACGAGCGCGCAAGGATACGCAGGTAGTGCTCGGCACCCTCGTAGTCCAGCTCGCGCCAGGCTGCGCTCATCAGCGCGATGAGCGTCCACGGGTCCAAGTCGCGTTCTGCATCCTTGGGACGACGGCGCAGCGGCGTGTTGGCGAGATAGGGGACGGAGTGGGCAGAGCGAAAGCGCTTGAGCTCCTCAGCGGGGTATTCGAGCTTTGCCATGGCGAGCATTGCGGTGTGGCGGACGCCGGCGGGGTCGTTGGGGGCAAAGTCGAGGCTGCGGTTTGCGGCTTCGAGCGACATGCGGTAGCGGCCGCTAATGAGGGAGCGCGATGCAAGGGCGGCAAGCCAGCGCAGGTAGGGGCGGCGCATAAGGTCGCCTGCGGCTTCACGCTCGTAGGGGTCCTGCGCCGAGGCGATCTTGAGCGCCAGGTCGTGTTCGACTTCATCGCACTTGGATACCAAGTACTGTACGTACTCCTCGTTGGAGTTGGCGGTGAGGGCGGTCAGCATGCGCTGGGCGTCCCAGTTGGTGGGGTCGAGCGCGGCTGCCTCGCGAAGCATGTTCTCGGCTGCGGTCTCTTCTTGCTCTGCCTGGGTATCGTCAGGGATAAAGGGAATGCGGTAGTCGACAGCCTCGACCACCTTGGCAATGAGATGCCCGGCGCGGTCGCGGTCGTGCACGATGAGCGGCGCGGGGTTACGGGTGAATTGATCCATCAGACGCTCGACGGCGGGGCCGTCGGTGAGCGGGATATTGTCGCGGCGCAAGGCCTCAAGAACGAGGCGATGGCAATCCTCTTGAATGGGATCGAATGCCATGGGGCCTCCTTTGCTGCGGTTAGGGTTCAAATGGCTCTATATAAGGTTCTAGTTTACCCGCATGTGGCACACCGGGGGTGCCGCACTTGGACATGCACCTTTGCACCACGAAGACGGATGTCGCACAAATGTCGGCACCTTGGACGACTGAGTGGTATCACGGTGCCGCAAACGGTCGATTTTTGGCGGCGAACGGGGCGCATTTTGGAGGGGCACCGTCCTGCCCGGGATATGTGGTCAACCTTGATAAAACGTTTGCCCAGCTTGGGAGTATGAATGCCCCACAAGGGTCTTCAGGGATAGAAAAAACGTTTCATCATTGTCGGCTTTAGGTGAATAACTGACCAACCAGAACGGTAAAATAGTGTTTGTCTGAGCGTTGAGACGTTTAGACATCGCGCATTGTCATCGCCGGCAACGCGCAAAACGGTCCTAACGGAGCCAATCGGGTGCTCCGTTATATACGCAAGTCTAAGAGGGGCTTGTTTAGGAGGCACAGTATGGGACGTTTTACCAATCCTCGCGATCTGTACTTTGGTGAGGGCGCTCGCCACGAGGTGAAGAACCTCAAGGGCAAGAAGGCCATCATCGTTTCTGGCGGCAGCTCTATGCGCCGCGGCGGGTTCCTGCAGGACGTTGAGGCCGACCTCAAAGAGGGCGGCTTCGAGGTCAAGCTGTTCGAGGGCGTCGAGTCCGATCCGTCCATCGAGACGGTCATGAAGGGCGCCGAGGCCATGCGCGAGTTCGAGCCCGACTGGATTATCGCCATCGGCGGCGGCTCGCCCATCGATGCCGCTAAGGCCATGTGGGTCTTCTACGAGTATCCCGAGGAGTCCTTCGATAACATCATCCAGCCGTTCAGCTTCCCCGAGCTGCGTCAGAAGGCTCACTTCTGCGCCATCTCCTCTACCTCCGGTACCGCTACCGAGGTTACCGCCTTCTCCGTCATCACCGACTACGCCAAGGGCATCAAGTACCCGCTGGCCGACTTCAACATCACCCCTGATGTCGCCATCGTCGACCCCGAGCTCACCTACACCATGCCCGCCAAGCTGTGCGCTCACACCGGCATGGATGCTCTGACCCACTGCATGGAGGCCTACGTTTCTACCTTCGCCTCTATGTTCACCGACGCCAACGCCCTGCACGGCATCCGCGAGATCGTCGAGTGGCTGCCCAAGTCCTATGCTGGCGACCATGAGGCCCGTCAGCACATGCATGAGGCTCAGTGCATCGCCGGCATCGCCTTCTCCTCGGGCCTGCTGGGCATCGTTCACTCCATGGCTCACAAGACCGGTGCAGCCTTTGAGAACGGCCACATCATCCACGGTGCTGCTAACGCTATGTACCTTGGCAAGGTCATCCAGTGGAACTCCAAGGATCCCCGTGCTGCCGAGCGCTACGCTTATGTGGCCAAGGAGATCCTGCACCTTCCCGGCGAGACCAACGAGGAGCTTATCGCTGCGCTCGTCCAGAAGATCCGCGACCTCAACGACCAGCTCAACATTCCGCAGTCCATCAAGGATTACGCGAATGGTGGCGTGAAGGTCGACGCCGAGAACCCGCAGATGGTTTCCGAGGAGGAGTTCCTCGCCAAGCTCCCCGAGATCGCCGCGAACGCCGAGACCGACGCCTGCACGCCCGAGAACCCGCGTGAGACCAAGGCTGCCGACTTCGAGAAGATTCTCAAGGCCTGCTACTACGACACCGACATCGATTTCTAATCGACTCTTGTTATCGTAACGAGGGGCTCCGCACGTATCTGTACGGAGCCCCTTTCTTTTTTCTTTTAGAGAATGGGATAGTTATGGCTGCAATTTTCAATAGCCCCAGCAAGTACATCCAGGGTCCGGACGAGCTCGCCAAGCTCGGCTCCTATGTCGAGCCGCTCGGCGCTAAGGCCCTCGTCATCGTGACGCCTTCGGGCAAGAAGCGCGTCGGTGCCAAGATCGAGGGCGGTTTTGCCGAGGCTAAGGCCGAGCTGCTGTTTGAGGACTTTAACGGCGAGTGCTCCAAGGGCGAGGTCGATCGCCTGGTTGCGCTCGCTCGCGACAACGGTTGCGACATCATCGTCGGCGTCGGTGGCGGCAAGATCCTCGACACCGCGAAGGCCGTCGCCTATTACCTGGAGTCCCCGGTTATCATTTGCCCCACCATTGCTTCGACCGATGCACCGTGCTCGGCGCTTTCGGTGCTCTACACCGACGATGGCCAGTTCGATAAATATCTCTTCCTTAAGGCAAACCCCAACATTGTCCTGATGGATACGACGGTTATCGCGGCGAGCCCGGTGCGCCTGACGGTTTCCGGTATGGGCGATGCGCTCGCAACCTACTTTGAGGCCCAGGCGACGCATGATGCCGACGGTGGCACCTGCGCTGGCGGCAAGGGCGGCATGGCCGGTCTGGCGCTCGCCAAGCTCTGCTACGAGACGCTTATGGCCGATGGCGTCAAGGCCAAGGTCGCGCTGGAGAAGGGTGCGCTCACGCCTGCAGTCGAGCATATCATCGAGGCCAATACGCTGCTTTCGGGCATTGGCTTTGAGAGCTCGGGCCTTGCTGCTGCTCATGCCATCCACAATGGCCTGACGATGCTGCCCGAGTGCCACGGCATGTATCACGGCGAGAAGGTCGCCTTTGGCACCATCGTTCAGCTGGTACTCGAGGATGCTCCGACTGAGAAACTCGAGGAAGTCCTGGGCTTCTGCATTGAGCTGGGCCTGCCGGTCACGATGAAGGAGCTTGGCGTTGCCGAGGTTACGCGCGAGCAGGCCATGGTCGTTGCCGAGGCCGCTTGCGCGCCCGAGGACACCATGTGCAACATGCCGTTTGAGGTGACGCCCGAGATGGTCGCAAACGCCATCCTGGGTGCCGACGCGCTGGGCCACTACTATCTCATGGATGAGTAAATCAAGCTAAGGAAGGGGCAAAGCCAGCAGACGGCTTTGCCCCTTTTTGCTATGGTGCAAACTAACCTGACCCCATCGCACCAAGTTGGTGCAAAGGGGTCAGGTTACTTTGTACCAATCGTTGTTTGATGAAGGGCGGATTCTCGTATGGCGCTTCCTATGGTTTACGGCGGTCCTGGCCGGTATGTTCAGGGGCCGGGCGAACTTTCGCGTCAGGGCAGGTATTTGTCATGGTTGGGCTGCGCTGCCTATGTCTTGTTTGACCAGGGCACCGAGGATCGGCTGTGCAGGCAGATCGTCGATGGATTTCTGGATGAAGATCTAAGCGAGCCGTTCTTTAAGATTTACAACGGTCCGTGTACGGAAGATGCCGTTGTCGAAATGGCCAAGGAAGCCCAGGCCGAGTATTGCGACATGGTGGTGGGCATTGGCGGCGGCAAGATGCTCGATATCGCAAAGGCCGTTGCGTTTTATGCTGAGCTGCCGTTGTGTGTATGCCCCACGGCGGCCTCAATGGATGGTCCGTGCAGCGCGATTTCGGTGTTGTATCACGAGGATGGGTCGTTCGACCGCTACCTGATGCTCGAGAAGAATCCAGACCTGGTCGTGGTCGATACCAACGTGGTCGCGGCGGCCCCACTGCGTATGACGGTCGCTGGTATGGGCGATGCGCTGGCAACGTACTTCGAGGCGCGTTCGTGCGCCGCGGCGCACGGCGCCAACGAGCACGGTGCGAGGTCAGCGAGGATCAGCTCAAGGAGATCCTGAGCGTTGACAACTC